>NZ_LS999839.1:5499259-5848888 GCF_900564155.1 Pedobacter schmidteae
CTTACGAAACCACCCGTTAAAACATCCAGATTAGATCAGATAGGCATTACAGCTTCACTGGCTTGCGCCATACATTGCGCGGCCCTACCCTTTCTCATCAGCATACTTCCATTGTGGGGCTTGAGTTTCCTGGCCGATAGCTGGGTAGAAATCGGCATGATCTGCCTCTCCTTGCTGATCGGTTTCTGGTCATTAGGCACTTCATTCCCAAAACACAAAAAAATAATCCCAATGGGGGTATTGCTTGCAGGATTTATATTGATCGCCTCGGGACATTACTTTATTGAAAATTTAGAGGCTGTACTTATTCCCTTGGGTGGCTTTACTATAGCCGCTGCCCATTTTATCAACTGGAGATACAGCCGTGTCTGTACCCATAAATAGCACAACCCCTCAGCAGTAGCAAATACTTTACACGAATAGCATATGCAATTTAATTGCATATGCTATTTTTGCCTAACTCACATTCAACATGAACAAGAAATTATTATTTGCCGTATTTTTAGCCTTTGTAAGTATGATCAGCCCGGGATGCAAACACGAAAAGGTGGATGGGAAAAAACTGTATTTAAAGTATTTAAACCATCATTTAAGTAAATAACCTTATGATTTCATTAAAATCAGTTTCGCATGAATACCCTGGTGGTCATGCCATTTCGTTTAAAGACTGGCAAATAAACAATGGAACGCAATGGTTGCTATTGGGCGAGTCGGGCAGTGGAAAAACCACTTTGTTGCATATACTAACCGGTATACTACAGCCTGCTAAAGGAGAAGTATACATCAACGACACATCGATTTACGGATTATCGTCGAAAGCATTGGACCAATTCAGGGGTCAGAATATCGGAATCATCTTTCAGCGCCCGCATCTGATCAAAAGTCTGAGTATAGCCGACAACCTGGTGCTGGCTCAAAGTTTTGCAGGTTTGCCGGCCGACTTGCACCGTGTAAATGAAGTGTTGACCTCACTTGGCATAGCCGATAAGAAAAAATCTTATCCAAACGAACTGAGTCATGGGCAGTTGCAGCGTGTTTCTATTGCCAGGGCTGTAATCAATAAGCCAGCCCTGCTGATTGCAGACGAACCTACTTCCAGTCTGGATGACAAAAACGCAACGGCAGTATTGTCGTTACTCATGCAACAGTCCGGCCTTAACCAGGCTACACTGGTAGTCGCTACACACGACAAAAGAGTGAAAGATGCATTTACAAATACTTACGAATTATCATGAGCCCATTAAAAATAAGCTGGAAAAGTTTATGGTCTAAACCCTTATCAGCAGCATTAAACATCATGCTGGTCGCTTTTGGCACAGGAATTCTGACCATTCTATTGCTGGCTTCAACCCAGATCGGAGAAAAACTGGACAACAATTCAAAAGATATAGACCTGGTTGTCGGTGCAAAAGGTAGTCCGCTACAACTCATTTTAAGCAGTATTTATTATATCGATTTTCCAACTGGTAATATTCCTTTAAAACAGGCTATGGAACTGGCCCGCAGCCCCTTTGTAAAACGCGCGGTACCATTGGCACTGGGCGACAATTACAATGGCGTCCGCATTGTAGGCACCGACAGCAATTTTGTAAGCCTTTATCAATTAAAAACCAGCGCCGGAAAGTTCTGGCAAAAGGATTTCGAGACCACCATAGGTGCCGGAGTGGCCAAAAGTCAGGGGCTTAAAATTGGTGATACTTTTTACGGCGCACATGGCTTAACCGGGAGTAGTGATGTGCATAAAAGTCATCAATACACGGTATCAGGGATACTGGAGCCTCAGGGAAATGTAACCGACAACCTGATCCTTACCAATGTAGCCAGTGTATGGAAAATGCACGATGATCATGGCGAAGAAGCACATCAGCATGAAGAAGGCGAACACCATCATCATGAGGAAGGAGAAGCACATGATCATGGCGAAGAACATCATCAGCACAATGAAAGTGCCGACCAATCCCGGGAACTGACTTCTTTACTGATCCAGTACCGATCCCCAATGTCGGTGGCCATGTTTCCGCGACTGGTTAATGAAACCACAAACATGCAAGCAGCTTCACCCGCCCAGGAAAGTACCCGTCTTTTCTCTTTAATAGGCATTGGTGTGGATACTTTGCAATGGTTTGCTGTCCTCATTATGCTCATTGCAGCCATCAGTGTATTTGTAAATCTGTACAATTCGTTAAAAGAAAGAAATTACGATCTGGCCATTATGCGCACATTAGGTGCTTCCAGAACAAAATTATTTGTCATCATTATTGCCGAAGGCGTGATGCTCACACTGGCAGGAACCCTTATCGGCATTGCGCTGGGGCATGTGGTATTGGAGTTTATCGGGCACAACCAGGAAAGCAGTCAGGCACAACTTAGTGGTTTTGTTTTACTTTATGATGAAATATATCTATTTGTTGCCGGCCTGGCGATTGGTATATTTGCGGCTATAATACCTGCCGTGCAGGCATACCGGTCAAACATTTCAAAAATATTGTCCAAAAATTAAAAGAACAATGCATACATCCAATATGATCATAAAGAAAGTAGTACTGGTTATTTTGCTGTTTACAGGTTTTGCCGTTAAGGCACAACACAATCCCAACGACCAGATCAATTCAGACAACTGGGAAATTGTAGGAGGTGTAGATTTCAAAATTGTAAAAGATACCGAGATGCAGGCGATTTTTACGCCCGAGATAAAAAAATATGCGAATAAACCTTTTGAATTGGAAGGATATATCGTACCCATTAAAGATGGCATGAAACAAACAAAATTCATGTTATCTACCCTGCCCATCAATCAATGTTTTTATTGTGGGAAAAATGGGGTCCCAATTATGGTTTTGGTAGAAATGACCGAGCCCATTAAATTCACCTATAAAACGGTAACTGTAAAAGGAACACTAAAGTTAAATCCCGGTAATGCCATGGATAATCCACCGATTGCCCTGGTAGCCGCCAAAATAATATAATCATGAGTATTGATCCGGTTAGCCTGTTAAAAGAGCACGATTTAAAACATACCAAACAACGTGTGAGGGTTTTAGAAGAGATTGCTTTGGATACCGTAGCCATTTCGCAGCCCGACCTCGAAAAAAAACTGGGCAAAGAAATTGACCGTGTAACCTTATACCGGATATTAAATACTTATGAAGAAAAGGGAATTCTGCACAGGATTATGGATATGCATGGAACGGCCAATTATGCCATTTGCTCTTCCTCCTGTACGGAAGCGCATCACCATGATGAGCATGTACATTTTAATTGTACCAATTGCTTTAAAATTTATTGTCTTGAGGTAGAAGTACCCCGCATCAAAATGCCTAAAGGATTCACCGCAAATGCCGTAAGCTCTACAGCTTACGGCATTTGCGATAAATGTAATGCGATTTAGTGACCTGAATGACCGTCAGCACCGTGTGCGTGACCATGAGCCAATTCTTCTTCTGTAGCTTCACGTACAGCTAAAATTTCACCTGCAAAAATCAGGTCTTTACCAGCCATAGGGTGGTTCAAATCAACATTAACCACATCTTCATGTACTGCAGTAACTCCTGCCCTGAAATGATTGCCTTGATTATCCTGTAAAGGAATAACGTCACCTACAGCAGGCAATCCGGCTTCTTTAAACATATCAATTGGCAAATCAGCAAATGCTCCCGGATCAATCTCTCCGTAGCCATCAGCTGCCGAAAGCTCAAAACCGTAAGTATCACCAACGTTTAAGCCAGCCAGGTGTTCTTCAAATTTTGGCAGCATCATTCCTGCGCCATATAAAAAAACAAGTGGATTTTCCTTCTCTGTTTTTTCTACAAAAACCTGTTGTCCTTCTTCATTAGTCGTATGCAATTCGTACGTTAATGATACCACTGTATTGGGTTTAATACTCATTATATTGTTATTTAGTTATCAATGTTAATGCTTCATCAACGGTAGATACCGGCAACTGGCACACTTTATTTCGGCAAATATAGATTTTTGTTTCAATGCTTTGCTTATCTTTTAACAAAGGTAGCCTTGAATTTATTCCTCCCAACGTAATTTTATTGGGAATATAGTATTTATTAAACGCTCCTTTTATCTTTTCCAGCTCACTGCCCGTCAAAGCGACTTCATTTACACCAAACACAGCTTCCAAAAGCTGAATGGCCCAATTGGCATAAGCCGACCCATACGTTTTAATCTGAGGTAGCACGGCAGCCAGCATACCTTCAGCCTTAAAGCCATACAACTCTTCGTCAAACAACAAGCCCAATTTGTGCAGGTTTTGTGCCATAACTGAATTAGAAGCAGAGATCACATTATCCATAATCTCATGTTTACGCGCGATCAGCGCCTCTCCCGTTCCGGCAGTATAAAACAACATCGGGCTATCTGCATCCTCAAAATGCTGCAACACATAATCCGTCAACTTCCTGCCCTCTATCAACCATTTCTCATCAAAATCATATTGATACAAAGCAATCAATGCCTCAATAAAGAAAGCATAATCGTCCAGAAAGCCCGGAATAGTGGCTTTACCATTCTTGAAATTCCGGTACAGTCCGCCATCAGCCGTCCTTAAATTTGTCAGCATAAATACTGCTGCCCTTTTGGCCAGCGCGTAATAATGTGGTTGATTAAATATTCCCGCACTTTCTGCCAGCCCCTTTATGGTCATGGCATTCCAGGCCGTTAAACATTTATCATCCAGACCTGGCCGTACTCTTTTGCTACGTTCCTGAAGCAACTGCTCTTTTGCAGCCTTTATTTTCTGCTGCAGCAGCACAATCGAAATGCCTTTGACATCAGCATATTCCTCTTCATCAAATTTCCTGAGCAGAATATTGGTTTGTTCCTCCTCCCAGTTTCCCTCTTCAGTTACATTAAAATAATCGGCCAGCAACACGGCGTTCTCTCCAAGTACGGCATCAAATTCGGCTTTATCCCATACATAAAATTTCCCTTCTACCCCTTCACTATCGGCATCCAGCGCAGCATAAAACAAGCCTTCAGGCGAAGTCATCTCTCTTTCCAGCCAGGCAATGCTTTCTTCGGCAACCTCTTTAAACAATAAAGATTTCGAATACTGGTAGGCCTCGGCATACAAGCTAATCAGTTGGGCATTGTCGTACAACATTTTTTCAAAATGCGGCACATGCCAGTCCCCATCAACCGAATACCGGGCAAAACCGCCACCAATATGATCATAAATACCACCCATAGCCATCTTTTCTAAAGTAAGCAGGGCCGAAACATGCGTAGCATCATCCTTCATCAGGTGACTGTAACGCAACATAAACTGCCAGTTGTTGGGTAGCGGAAACTTTGGTGCGCGGTCATATCCCCCTTCAGCCATGTCAAAATACCTTTTCCAGGGTTCAATAATTTCTGTTAAATGTACGGTTGTATAAGCCTCTGTTTTAATATCGGGAATGATTTTTTCGGCATTACGGATACCATCTGTTAACCGTTCGGCATACTGTACCGCCTTTTCAGGCTCATTTTTCCACATATCAGCTACACTCAGCAATACATTGATCCAGTCGGCCTTCTTAAAATAAGTACCGCCATATATAGGGCGCTGATCGGGCAAACAAATACAGTTTAAGGGCCAGCCCCCACTCCCCGTCATCAGTTGTATAGCCAGCATATAAATCTGATCTATATCCGGACGTTCCTCCCTGTCTACCTTTATACAAACATAATGCTGGTTCATTACCTCGGCCACCTCATGGTTTTCAAAACTTTCCCGTTCCATCACGTGACACCAGTGGCAGGCCGAATAACCTATGCTGACCAATATCAGTTTGTTTTCATTTTTTGCCTTCAATAAGGCTTCTTCGCCCCACTCGTACCAATTTACCGGGTTATAAGCATGCTGTAACAAATATGGTGAAGAGGCTTTAATTAAGCTATTGGGTTCTGTATTCATGCTATAAAGATAAAATTTATGTCGTACTTTTACGTTAAAGCCTGGTCACAATGAAGATAACGCGCACCGAAATTTACCGTTTTAGCATCCCGATGGAACCTTTTGTAATTGCAACAGGAACCATGCATTTTGCTCAGAATGTTTTCATCAGAATGTATACCGATACGGGTATGTACGGCGTAGGCGAATGCTCCGCTTTTCCGATGATTGTTGGTGAAACCCAGGAAACCTGCCTGGCTATGGCCAAAGATTTTGCCAAAATACTCATTGGAAAAAATCCATTGGATATTCCCGAAAGGATGAACGACCTGCTGGGCTATGCTGCGCACAATAGCACCATCAAAAGCGCTTTTGACATGGCGCTATTTGATATTGCCGCAAAAAATGCAGGTTTGCCATTATACCGGTTTTTAGGTGGACAAAAGCGCCTTATTGAAACAGATATGACCATTGGCATCGATACCCCAGAAAATATGGCCCTTTCGGCTGTTAAATATCAACAGCAAGGTTGCCGTATCATCAAAATAAAACTGGGCAAAAAAATCCATGATGACATGGAGCGCGTAAAGCAGATCAGAGCAGCTGTGGGCAACGAGATGGTATTGCGACTGGACGCCAACCAGGGATGGAGTTTTGATGACGCCCTTTATGCACTGGGTGCAATGGAAGCATTTAATATAGAATTTTGTGAGCAACCTATGCGTACCTGGTTCGACGATCAGTTGCCCGAGCTCAATTTAAATTCGCCCATCAAAATAATGGCCGACGAAAGCTGCTATAACCACCATGATGCACGAAAACTGATCAATAGCAAAGCCTGCGAATACCTGAATATTAAATTCTCAAAATCGGGAGGGATTTTAGAGGCGCAAAAAATTCATGAGATTGCCTTACAAACGGGCACAAAATGTATGATTGGCAGCATGCTGGAAAGCAGAATAGCTTTAAGCGCCAACCTGCACTTTGCGCTGGCCAGTCCAAATGTAGTATTCTTTGATTTAGACACCTGCCTCCTGGGCCACCTTGTAGACCCGGTGATTGGCGGATTGACCTATGATGGCTATTTCCTGGATGTTCCGGATACACCCGGCATAGGTGCCGATGCCGATGCCCACTTTTTACAGGGATGTGAAAAATGGGTGATATAAAATCAAAAAGGTGCGATATCTGTAGATATCGCACCTTTTTGATGAATAATTTATGTTGTTTTTAGTTCTGTACAAATTCAGTGTTCGCGTTCAACGTAACTTCGTCGCTTAACATCGCATTACCATATTTAGTACCAAATCCGAAATCAGCTCTTTTAATTGTTCCGCTAACTTTGAAACCTGCTGTAGGTTTTTTAGACATTGGATTGGTAGTTACCCCTCTTAAAACTGCATCTAAAGTGATCGGTTTGGTTACACCATGAAAAGTCAGGTTTCCGCTTACTTTGTATTTGTTACCGGAAACTTTTTTTACCGCTGTACTTTTAAAAGTCAGCTTAGGAAATTTAGCAGCGTCAAAAAAATCGGCACCTTTCAAGTGTTCATCTCTTTTGTCATTATCTGTATTTACCGAATTTACATCTGCCGTCAACTCAATCACTGCATCAGAAAAATCAGGTTTTGAAGAAGTGATGGTAGACTGGAAATTTTTGAAAGATCCCTCTACATCGGTAATCAACAGGTGTGTAATTACAAAACCCAGTTTAGAATGTGCAGTATCGGCAGTCCAGCTTGTAGGAGCAACAGATTTGAACGCAAAAAGTGCAGTACTCATTACTGCCACCAATAAAAATAATTTTTTCATAATGTTTTTTATCTTGTTTTTTTAATTGCCATCGGGCCAGCACCAATCAAGCCAAATGATGATACAAATAGCGTTATTTTAAACCGATCTGTTATTGATCTATGATAAGAAAGTAAAATACCAAAAACCTTTTCTTAATTTAATCTATTATTATTCGATGTTAACCTTCAAAAATCCCTATGAACTGGTTGTTACTCTCCGAAATTGCTTATGTTGTTATCCTAATTCTGGTTTGTCTTCGCATCGTTTATGATACCCGGAGTACCACAAAATCACTGGCCTATCTGCTGTTTGCCATATTTGTTCCCTTTTTTGGGATGATCTTTTACTTCTCTTTCGGCATCAATTACCGCCACCGGAAAATGTACAGCAAAAAGCTTTATCAAAATGACGATCTGGCAGCCAGGTTCAATCAGAAACTGCTGAGCTATTCCAGGCAAACCTTTCAGGAAAACAGCGATGCCGTAATCAGCAATAAAGAACTGGCATTTATGGTCCTGAAAGATTCCATGAGTCCTTTAACGGCAAAAAATTCGGTCAAACTATTGATCAACGGAGAACAGAAATTTCCGGAGGTATTACAAGCCATCCGGAATGCCCAACACCATATTCACATTGAATATTACATTTATGAAGATGATGAGATAGGCAAAGCAATTGAAGCCGCCCTGATCGAAAAAGCAAAAGAAGGCATCACTGTACGCTTTATTTATGACGACTTTGGGAGCCGCGACATTCGCAAAAAGCTGGTGCCCCGATTAAAGGCCGCTGGTGTAAATGCCTTCCCTTTTTTAAAGGTACACTTTATGCTTCTTGCCAATCGCCTCAACTATCGGAATCACCGCAAAATAATTGTCATTGATGGGGTAACGGCTTTTGTTGGTGGTATTAATGTCAGCGACAGATACATCAATAATGGTCACCCAGACCAACAAGTCTACTGGCGCGATACCCATTTACGTATCGACGGGCCGGGCGTACAGTATCTGCAGTATCTATTTTTGTGCGACTGGAATTTCTGTGCCAATGAAATCCTGCAGCCTGATGACAACTTTTTTCCTCCCGAGCCTATGCAGATCATTGCCGACAATAAAATTGTGCAGATTGCCGCCAGCGGTCCCGATTCAGAATCACCAACTATTTTATTTTCCATATTACAGGCCATTAACCTTGCAACCCATGAAATCCTGATCACCAGTCCATACTTTATACCGGGAGAAAGTTTATTGGATGCACTAACCATTGCATCGTTAAGTGGGATTAAAATAAAACTATTGGTTCCAGGCAAATCCGATTCTATTCTGGTGAATGCTGCGGCCAAATCATATTACAATGATTTGTTGAGCGCCGGAGTAGAAATTTACCAGTATCAAAAAGGTTTTGTACATGCAAAAACTATGGTAACCGACAACAAAATTGCCATTGTGGGCACCGCCAATATGGATTTCAGAAGCTTTGATCTTAATTTTGAAGTTAACGCGATTGTATACGACAGCGACATTGCAAGCGAACTGGGCCGCGTTTTTTATCAGGATCTGGAAGGTTCGGTAAAAATTGATCCGGCACATTGGGCAGAACGGCCACTGCACAAACAACTGCTCGAAAAAGCGGCGCGCCTGTTATCTCCGCTACTTTAGCGTTTGATAACAATAGTACGTCCGGTAACCAGGTGAAAGGTGTAAATTTTATACAAGCCATCGTCCGTTGTCTCAATACTTTCCACCAGGCCCGTTTTACTAAATGTATCCGTAACCAGATCACCCTTCTTTACCTCCTGTAACACCTCTGATGGGGTTTCATTATTTAGTCTGATCATAGTTTTAATTTTACAACATACCTTTTTACAACAAAAGCCTGCAAAACATGTTTTGCAGGCTTTTAAGTTTCGCTTGTGCCCGAAGAGAGACTCGAACTCTCAAGGATTGTACTCCAACGGCTTCTGAGACCGCAACGTTTACCAATTTCGCCATCCGGGCATTGACATCGCTAAAGAAAAAAACCCTTACTTGCCGCAAATATAGTATTATTAGCAGTTTTTACGAACAGCTTTTAAATATTTATCCTTATTTTCTTTTTTCTCATTGATTATCACCTCCAAAACTTTTCACAAATACTTCATAAAGCCTTCCGGTAATCAATTTACAAAACTATTTAATCAGCAGTCGGTCAAAAGCCAGACTATCACCATTAAATGCATTAAAATCAACCACATGATTAATCCCTGAGATTCTGGCCTTATCAGAATGCTGCCAGAAATGCCAGTTGGTGGTACTTGCAATTTTAAGCTTGGGCTGATGATAATGCGCAATCCACAACGGGTAACTATCATAATAATCTTTCAGATAATCCTTATAAAAGGACAAACCAGTATATATAATAGGCTTCACACCGGTCTTCTTCTCAATATGTTTTAAAAACTCAGTAAGCTGAACACGCATTTTTGATGCAGGGACACCATCAAGCTCTTCAATATCCACCACAGGAGGCAAATCGCCAGCCTCAAAATTCACCGTCTGCAAAAAGAACTTGGCTTGCCATTCGCCCGGCTTTTGCGGTCGGAAATAATGATAAGCCCCACAAATTACCCCTGCCTTTGGGGCTTCCCGCCAGTTGCGCTGAAAATAAGGATCTACCTTAAATAAACCTTCCGTAGCTTTTATAAAAGCGAAATCCACTTTCACATCATCTTCTTTCATTGCCTTTACCTGCTTCCAGTCTATTTTTCCCTGATAATAAGATACATCAATGCCATGAATATTATAGCCTTTTGGAATCCGGATGTCAAAACTGCTATAAGTACGATAATTTGGATCTTCACCAATATCCCTAAACCACCTCCAGGTTGAGGAAAACCCTTTGATGATATAACCATAATAAAACGGGGAAAGCAGCACCAGCAGCAGGGCGGCTATAAAAAATTTAAGCCATACCGGCCAGGGCTTTTTCTTTACAGGCTTCTTTCTCGCAACAGTTTTTCGGCGTGGACGCCCTGAAGCATCTGATTCATAAGTCTGACGGAAAGTAGGTTTTCGGGAAGGCGATGTTTTTCTGGGTATTGGCGGCATGATGCAGCAAAAATACAATAATCTATGATTGCTGCATACGGGTATGCACTCATAAAATTAAGCATCATAAAAAACATAAGGATATACACCCTAAAATAAAAACACCAATCTTCCTTATCGACATTCGGATGCTAAATTCTGAATCCGCGGAGAGAAGGAATATTGGTGTTTTTATAAATTAAACGCCATACGAATTACGAATGGTGCATTCGCAATTACTTGCTCAATTCAGCAAAATACTTATGGAACAAAGGCAAGGTCTCTATCCCTTTATAGTAATTATAAATATCATATTTCTCATTTGGTGAATGTAACGCATCACTATCTAAACCAAAACCGAAAAGTACCGATTTGATACCCAATGCGTTTTCAAACAAAGCTACAATAGGAATACTACCACCACCGCGTGTAGGAATTGGCGCTTTGCCAAAGGAATCCACAATGGCTTTTTCAGCTGCACGATAAGCGATACTGTCTGTTGGCGTCACCACCGGCTCGCCACCATGATGTGCCGTAACTTTTACTTTTACATAATCGGGCGCAATGCTTTCAAAATGTTTGGTAAAAATTTCAGAGATCTCATCAGAACTTTGATTAGGTACCAAACGCATAGAAATTTTGGCATTCGCTTTAGAAGGCAGTACCGTTTTGGCCCCTTCGCCAATATAGCCGCTCCAGATGCCATTAACCTCTAAAGTAGGGCGTGTTCCGGTGCGCTCCAGCGTAGAGTAACCTTTTTCTCCCCACTCAGCATTGATATCCAGATCGGCTTTATATTCATTTAAATCAAACGGAGCAGAATTTAAAGCCTTTTTCTCCGCATCTGAAAGTTCTACTACTTTATCATAAAATGCAGGGATAGTGATGTGATTGTTCTCGTCATGTAAAGAAGCGATCATTTTACACAAAATGGTAGCAGGATTAGCTACAGCACCACCATACACACCCGAATGCAGGTCGCGATTAGGACCAACAACCTCAACTTCCATATAAGCTAATCCCCTTAAACCGGTTTCGATAGAAGGATTTTCCATGCTGATCATTGAAGTATCAGAAATCAATACGACGTCGGCTTTCAGGCGTTCTACGTTTGCATTCACAAAAATACCCAGGTTTGCCGAGCCCACTTCTTCCTCCCCTTCAATCATAAATTTCACGTTGCAGGCCAATGTATTGGTTTTCATCATCAATTCGAAAGCCTTTACATGCATATAGAACTGACCTTTATCATCGCAGGCACCCCTTGCATAAATCTTACCATCACGTACAGTAGGTTCAAATGGAGGCGTATGCCACAATTCCAGCGGATCGGCTGGCTGCACATCATAGTGTCCGTAAATTAAAACGGTAGGCAATTTTTCATCAATGATTTTTTCGCCATAAACAATAGGATAACCTGCAGTAGGACAAATCTCTACGTTATCAGCACCTGCGTCTTTCAGTTTTTGAGCAACAAAATCGGCAGTTTTCAACACATCACCTTTATATTGAGGATCAGCACTCACAGATGGGAAACGCAACAATTCAAACAGCTCGTCTAAAAAGCGCTGCTTGTTCTCTTCTACATATTTTTTGATTTCTTGCATAACAAATTATTATTTACGAATTTATTTTTAAGTTAGTTTAAAGCCGTTTTTATTATGTTTTGCAGAAAAATAAACCATCATTTAAACGTATTTAAAGGCTATTTTTTTATATATTTTTCTACAATTTTCTACAAAAAAGCTTCGTTTTGTTTTGCAAAACTAGGTAAATTATCGTAGTTGATGGTAATAACAATTTAATTACGGAAGTAAAGAGATTTTTATACCTATCTAGCTTCATTTAACCTTTTTATTTATACACTTTAATCGTTTCAATTTTGTCAATTCTCTTACCACCCAATAAAAAGACACAATTGAAACTGTACCCTATCCTACCCTCATTTTTAAGAAAAGTGATAAGCCCTGGCTTTAAAGCCAAAAATAATGATGTACAATAAAGCTCAATATTATTAAGGATAAATTTCTTCTGATAAGATGCTGTGAACTCATCCAAGTGAAAAACCAGTTTATTGCTATCAGTGAACACAATTAGTCTATCATAGTAACTGATTGCGCTACCTATGTATTTATTACTTGTTACAAAACCAGATAAAATGCGGTTAAGCGACATTACTTCCTCTTCATTCAATACCACCATAACACTAACAAAATTAGCAAATAGAAATTATAAACTAATAGTTATTTAGTTAATAAACCAGGAGTACTTACCCAATTATGTTGAACCTGAAATAGCTTGAAGAGTTGGAAGAAACTTGACTAAATTGTGTTTTATTAGTGAAAGTCAGGATTCATTACTTGACTTTCTCTTCAAATCGTTGCTTTAATCTCCGTTTTAATATAGAAGTTAAATCTGTTATATTGTTTAACCCTGTGTATGGGTTGGTTAAAACTAACCGATCCTTCAAATATTTAGGTAAATCATTTAATGACTTATCGTCATCAATAATTACTACATCTGACGATTTTATATGATTTTCGATAATCCAATGTTCAATTTCAGTTTTCCTACTAATTCTACGAGTCGAAGAATAACTGGTTTCAATAATGGATATGTGATTCATTTTTATCCCTCGTGATAAGAAAATTTCTTTCCATCGATTAATATCATACTTAAATCTATGGGATGTTGATAGAATCACCTCATCTTTTGTTTCGTACAATACAGATTTTAAAATATTCACAGCTATGGTATTGAATTTATAAAATCCATCCTTTTCTAAGTCCACAGGCTTATGTGGGTTAGCATGCACCATTACACCATCAATATCTAAGAAGAATTTCATAATCGCTTAAATTTAATCTAAATTCTTTAAAAAATCATCATTACAAAACTTTTTATTTTTTGGACAATTCATATCCCAATCCTGAACGTCATCTATCTTAATGTTATTAAATGTGTTCAGTTTATCACAATGAGAACTTGTTCCAGGTATGACTTCTATGTCAATTCCAGCTAATGCATAGGCTATATACCTATGATTCCCATCAACGACCAAACACTTAGAATGACAAACCTTTATTGCACCAAATCTATGCCCCATCAACACACGTCTGTGAATCCTCTTTATTATTGCAAAACATAATATTGAATGTGCTGTATTATATTTATGTTCTGTCACATTTATGAATGCGGCTAAATCTTCTTTCGTAAGTTCTTGAGCAATTATCAAAGTTCGCCAATTTATAATTTACTAAATTATAAATAATTGTAATCTTTACAAAACACACAACTATTTAAAAGAAAAAAATCGTAACTTTAAAGCAGTCAAATAAAAAAATCAAAATCAGTTAAGTAACATTTCAACATGGGGTTTCAATCAATCGTTTTTGGAAGAATTGTCATTGAGGGAAGGCTCAATGAAGCCAGAGAAGTAATTAAGTCATTAGGCAATAGTGGAATATTAGCAACCGAAATGTTTGGATTAGGGGTTTCCGAGAAGACATATTATGAAGACCCCGTAATATCTTTTGGAGCCACTTATCGATCAGTAGAGGGTTATTGGGCTAGTTTTATTATAGAATTTGAAAATCTATTAAGGCAGTTTGACTTTGATACAGCGAAAATTCAATTAGAAACTGAAATTGAGGGAACTTATAATTTCTTTTGGATATCTAAAAAATCGGGAAATCATAACTTCCGACCAGATGATCAGTTAATAGAAACTGAGGAGTGGTTTTTTGGCTTTGGAAATAGAAGTAGATGGGGTACATTAGAATCTGATCTCTTAGAAAGAGAGATTTTTAGCATTGACAATTTTAAATATCCTATTAAAGTGTAATAATTTTAGAAACACCTGGCGTAAAAAAGCGTCTTGAATTTTGTGTAGATTTTACCAACACATTCTGTTAAACACGCAGAATTTCTTAAATTTGCATATTGAAATAACGTTCAATAACATACTTAAACAGCAGAAACGGATTTTGGATTATTTAGCAGGTTTAAACCCCCAACAACGCGCAGCAGTAGAAAACACACAAGGACCGGCAATGATTGTTGCAGGTGCGGGCTCCGGAAAAACAAGAGTAATCACTTTCAGAGTGGCCTATTTGATTCAAAAAGGAGTAGATCCGTTCAATATCCTTGTGCTTACCTTTACCAACAAAGCCTCCAAAGACATGCGCGAGCGTATCATGAAGGTTGTTGGCCCCGAAGCTAAGAACATCTGGATGGGTACCTTTCACTCCGTTTTTTCCAAAATATTGAGAGTAGAAGCTGAAAAGATAGGCTATCCTTCCAATTTCACCATCTATGATACCGACGATAGCAAAAGTCTGATCCGCACCATACTGCGTGAAATGCAGCTGGACGATAAACTGTACAATCCTAATTTTGTATACAACCGTATTTCTTCGGCAAAAAACAACCTGGTTTCGCACACAGAATACATGCAAAGCCCCGAAATCCAGGCCGAAGACATCAGCAATAAACGCCCGTTGATAGGTGTAATTTACGAAACCTATACCAAACGTTGCTTTAAAGCCGGGGCAATGGATTTTGATGATTTGCTGTTTAAAACCAATGTGTTATTAAAAACACATCCCGACGTATTGAATAAATACCAGCAGAAATTTAAATACCTGATGGTAGATGAGTACCAGGATACCAACTTTTCGCAGTACACCATTGTTAAGAAACTGGCCGCAGCTTACCAGAACATCTGCGTAGTGGGTGATGATGCACAAAGTATTTATGCTTTTAGGGGTGCAAACATTCAGAATATATTAAACTTTGAGCGCGATTATCCCGACCTGAAAGTATATAAACTGGAGCAGAACTACCGCTCAACCCAAAATATTGTAGAGGTAGCCAACAGTATTATTGCCAATAACAAAAATCAGCTCGAAAAAAATGTATTCTCCGACAATGAGTCGGGCGACCGGATTAAGGTTCAGCGTGCGTTTACCGACAATGAAGAAGGCAAGATGGTGGCCGATTCCATTGTTCAGGAACGCAGTACCAAAGGTTATAATTACAATGATTTCGCTATCCTTTACCGGACCAATGCTCAGTCCAGGGCAATGGAGGAAGCCCTGAGGAAACTCAATATTCCTTATAAAATATACGGAGGATTGTCTTTCTATCAGCGTAAAGAGATTAAAGACTTAATTGCTTATTTCAGGCTTACCTTTAATCCGGCAGATGAAGAGGCTATAAAAAGGGTGATCAATTATCCAAAAAGAGGGCTTGGCGATACTACTGTCGAAAAAATCAGTGTAGCTGCCGATCAACACAATATCACCATGTGGCAGGTTATCTGCAACCCGCAACAATACATACCTGGCCGTGTGGCCAATCAATTGAATGATTTTGCAGTAATGATACAAAGCTTTGCAGCAGAATCTAAAAAACAGGATGCCTATGAAACCGCCTTATATATTGCGCAACATTCAGGTATTTTGAAAGAATTGCATGCCGATCAGTCTGAAGAAGGTCGCGGTCGTCATGAAAACATTCAGGAATTGCTAAACGGGATCAAGGAATTTGGCGAAAGAGAAGACATTGAGGACCGTAGTCTTGCTGTTTTTATGCAGGATATTGCCTTGCTGACCAATGACGATAAAGCTGACGATAAAAACAAGGATACGGTTTCATTAATGACCATCCACTCTTCTAAAGGACTGGAATTCAAAAATGTTTTTGTTGTCGGACTGGAAGAAAACCTCTTCCCTTCTCAGATGTCGCTCAATTCAAGAACCGATCTGGAAGAAGAACGCAGGCTATTTTATGTCGCCGTAACCCGCGCCGAAAAGAAATTAACCCTTACGTATTCCACTTCACGCTACAGATGGGGCACACTCACCAATTGCGAGCCAAGCCGGTTTATTGACGAAATCAATGCCCGTTTCCTTGAAATTGAAGTGGCAAAACCAGCCAAAAGCAGTCTTGGTGACAACAGTTTTAACGACGAGAGACGTACCTGGACGCAGCAGCGTGATACTTTCAGCAAGCCTAAACTTAGTTCACCTGCCTCTACCGGAACCGTAAGTGCTTCGGCCCCGAGACCAAAAACAACCTCTTTATTACCTAAGGCACACGTACCTACACCGGGTTTTGCACCCGATGCAGCAGCCGACTTTCAAAATGGTATGGATGTAGAACACGAAAAATTTGGCTTTGGCAAGATCATTAGCCTGGAAGGCAGCCTACCCGACGTAAAAGCGACTGTATTTTTCCAGGGTTTGGGCAATAAACAGTTATTATTAAAATTTGCTAAGTTGCGAATTGTTAAATAAGCCTTATATTTACACCACTTACAGGTTGCCTGTGTAGTACTAAAACAAATAAAAAACTGATTGTAATACACAAAAAGCAGTATTTTGGCGTTATTTCTTAAATAACTATACCGCTGCAAATGGTTCTGAAAATGATTATAGCAACAGGCTGATCATAGATAACAGCACCATGATGAGTTGAAAATAAAACAAATAATAAACTCAGCATAAATCTGAACAATTAAAGAAATTAAAATATTAACGAAAACATAGTAGATGAATTTCGAATATAATACCACAAGAAGTGAGTTGATATTGGCCGAATATGGCCGTAATGTACAAAACATGGTAAAGTACATTATTGAACTTCCCGATCTTGAAGAACGCAATAAATACGCCCAGGCTGTAATCGATCTGATGGGCTTTTTAAACCCACATTTACGTGATGTAGCTGATTTCAAACATAAATTATGGGATCACCTGCACATCATTTCGGGTTATAAAATTGATGTAGACAGCCCCTACCCTAAACCAACTCCCGAAGATGCCATGGTAAAACCACAACATATCGGCTATCCTCAACAAAGAATTACCTATAAACACTATGGTAAAACAGTAGAGATGATGATCGAAAAAGCAAAGGAAGTGGAAGAACCGGAACGCAGGGCAGCAATGGTACAAGGTATAGCCAATTTTATGAAAATGGCCTATGTAACCTGGAACAAAGACAGCGTTGCCGATGAAACCATTTTAAAAAACCTGCGCGAATTATCGGGCGGGCAACTGCAACTGGATGAAAATGTGAACCTGAATAAAGTTGAATTTAAACCTCAGGCAAACAGGCCATCCAACAATAACAACAACCGCGGAAGAAACAATAACAAAGGCAGACAAAACAATAACAACCGTGCTGCACGCAATAACAATTCGAAACAACGTCATTAATCTTTCCTCTTTTTAGCATATACCTTAAAAAATAACATGAACGCATTTGAAATCATTGGTGGAAAGAAACTAAAAGGCGAAATTCAGCCACAAGGTGCAAAAAACGAGGCCTTGCAAATCATTTCTGCAGTTTTATTAACAGATCAGAAAGTTACCATCAGTAATATCCCCGACATTAAAGATGTAAACAAGCTTATTGAGCTTTTGGGAGATATGGGCGTAAGCATTGAACGCCTGAATAAAGATACCTATACTTTTCAAGCCAAAAATATCAACCTCGACTTTTTCCAGTCTGACATATTTAAAGCCAAAGGTGGTGGACTGAGAGGATCTATCATGATTGTAGGCCCACTTTTGGGACGTTTTGGAAAGGCCGCAATCCCTAAACCCGGGGGCGACAAAATAGGTCGCAGGAGACTGGACACTCATTTTATCGGATTTGAAAAATTGGGTGCAAAGTTTGTGTACGACAACAAAAAAGAGTTTTTCAACGTAGATGCCACCAATTTAAAAGGTGCTTATATTTTACTGGACGAAGCATCCGTAACGGGTACAGCAAACATTGTAATGGCTGCAGTATTGGCCAAAGGCACTACTACCATTTACAATGCCGCTTGTGAACCTTACCTGCAGCAATTGTGTAAAATGCTAAACCGCATGGGGGCCAAAATCTCTGGTGTTGGTTCTAACCTGCTCACTATTGAAGGTGTTAAAAAACTAGGTGGTACCGAACATCGGATGTTGCCGGATATGATAGAAATTGGTTCTTTTATAGGTTTGGCGGCTATGACCGAGTCGGAAATTACCATTAAAAATGTTTGCTACTCCGAACTAGGCGTGATTCCTGACGTATTTAAAAAATTAGGTATCAAATTCGAATTAAAAGGAGATGATATTTTTATCCCTTCGCAGAAACATTACGTAATTGAATCATTTATAGATGGTTCTATGCTAACCATTGCCGATTCTCCATGGCCGGGCTTTACCCCCGATCTGCTCAGTATTGTTCTTGTAGTAGCTACACAAGCCAGGGGAAATGTACTGATTCATCAAAAAATGTTTGAAAGCCGTTTGTTCTTTGTGGATAAACTGATAGATATGGGTGCACAGATCATTCTTTGCGATCCACACCGCGCTTCCGTAAACGGAATTGACAAAAAATATAAATTAAGAGGAATCAGTATGACCTCGCCAGATATTCGCGCAGGAGTTTCCTTGTTAATTGCCGCTTTATCTGCCGAAGGAAAATCGACAATTTTCAATATCGAACAAATTGAGCGTGGTTATCAGGATATTGACACCCGTCTGCGTGCCCTGGGCGCACAGATTAAACGTGTAGAAGCTTCGGCTCCAACGCATTAATTACATCATTGATCGAGACCATCGAAATCATATCCTATAAAAAAGGCCCCAATTGGGGCCTTTTTTATAGGATATGAGCCTGTATATTCAGCTCGTCATATTATCACCCAACTATTCTATTCCCTCATTATTACCCCGAAATCGCATTGATGATATCGTATTGGGTAATGATCTCAATTTTTCCTTGCTCATCTTCAACCAAAACCGCACTATTTTCTTTATTGATTAAAGAGGAAATACGATCTATCGAGGTATTCATATCTACAAAAGGGAATCCCGCCGACATGATTTGCTCTACAGGGGCTGATTTTAAGGAAGGATTTTCCAGCAGGGCTTTCAGGATATCACCCTCGGCCAGTTTGCCCACCACCATACCTTTCTGCGTAACAGGTATTTGCGAAATATTTAACGTATTCATGTTATTGATCGCTTCCAGAATTGTCTTTTCGCAATCAATTGTCACAATCTCTGTATCTTCTTTCTTTGCAATGATAGACCTTGCCGTTAGCTTTTCATCTTTCAAAAATCCACGCTCTCTTAACCAGTCTTCATTATACATTTTGCCCATATAACGGCTTCCGTGATCATGGAATATCACCACCACCACATCCTCAGGCTTCAGTTTATCCTTTAACTGCAACAAACCGGCAATAGCCGAACCTGCAGAATTACCTACAAAAATACCTTCCTTTCGGGCAATATCACGGGTCATCAAGGCAGCATCCTTATCCGTAACCTTTTCAAAAAGATCTATGATGTCGAAATCTACATTTTTAGGCAGGAAATCTTCACCAATACCTTCGGTAATGTAAGGATAGATTTCATTCTTATCCAATATTCCGGTTTCCTTATATTTTTTAAACACTGAACCATAGGTATCTATACCCCATACCTTGATATCCGGGTTCTGTTCTTTTAAATATTTTCCGGTACCTGAAATTGTTCCACCGGTACCTACGCCAACCACAAGATGAGTGATTTTGCCCTCCGTCTGCGCCCATATTTCGGGACCAGTCTGCTCATAATGTGCCAAAGAATTGGCCAGATTATCGTACTGATTAGGTTTCCATGAATTTGGAACCTCGCGTTCCAAACGCGAAGAAACAGAATAATAGGAACGTGGATCTTCAGGCTCCACGTTAGTAGGACAAACAATCACTTCTGCACCAAAAGCACGCAGGGCATCTACTTTTTCCTTCGACTGTTTATCAGTAGTAGTAAAAATACACTTGTATCCCTTTATAATGGCGGCCATAGCCAGTCCCATCCCTGTATTTCCAGATGTTCCCTCTATAATTGTGCCGCCTGGTTTTAACTTTCCGCTCTTTTCTGCTTCCTCTATCATCTTCACCGCCATACGGTCTTTAATTGAATTTCCCGGATTGGTCGTTTCAATTTTAGCCAGCACGGTTGCCGGAATT
This sequence comes from Pedobacter schmidteae, assembly GCF_900564155.1. Classification (NCBI taxonomy): domain Bacteria; kingdom Pseudomonadati; phylum Bacteroidota; class Sphingobacteriia; order Sphingobacteriales; family Sphingobacteriaceae; genus Pedobacter; species Pedobacter schmidteae. Next base: position 5,520,009 of record NZ_LS999839.1, read on the forward strand.
TCCTTAGTAATGTTATTCAATTTCACCAATGGCGTATTGCCGATGGTTTCTAAAATATTATTGTACCACATGATGCAAAAATACGGATTGAAGACTAGAATTTTACATACAAATAAATATTCAAAATATAATATCCAAAAATTAAAAATAAAAGAATAATATTTTAATCTATCATTCCAGTAGACTTAAAAACAGACGTTAATACGGCGAACTGAAAAATATGTCAATTCAGTTGATACACTTTCCCGGGTAAGGCACATAAAACACCCTGCATTTCAAGGCTTAGTAAATGCATGGCCAGTTTGCTCTGACTGAAGCCCGAGCGTATGGCCAACTCATCAACCCTAAGGCTGGAAACCTGCAAAACTGCAACTATTTTCTTTTCCTCCTCAGAAAGATTCATGGCCAATTGCAACTGTGACACCCTTTTTTCAGGCGATACATGATCCCAGCCCATCTGATAAATCAGATCTTTTGCATCGTTAATTAATGCAGCCCTATGCGTTTTGATCAGAAAATTACAGCCTTCCGAACCCGGATCGTTTACCCTCCCGGGAAAAGCATACACATCTCTGTTATAAGAGTTCGCAATTTCTGCCGTAATCAGTGCTCCACCTTTGGCCGTAGCTTCCACCACAACCGTAGCATCAGCAAGCCCCGCTATAATGCGGTTTCTTTTTGGAAAGTTCTCCTTATCTGGCATGGTACCCGGCAAAAATTCGGTCAGCAAACCTCCGTTCAAAACCATTTTCTGCGCCACAGGCTTATGCAAAGGGGGATATAAGCGGTCTAACCCATGTGCCATTACGCCAATTGTAGGAATCTGATACACTAAACTCTCCCGATGTGCAGCCACATCTATACCGTAAGCCAGGCCACTTACAATCATCACCCCATAAGGCGCAAGGGTTTCGGCCAATTGCCGGCACAACTGCTTGCCATAAGCAGTAGCCTTCCTTGTCCCTACCACACTAATTATCCGGGGATGATTTAAATCAGCAGTACCTTTATAATATAGCAAAACCGGGGCATCATGGCAATGTTTCAGCCGTTGGGGATAATTTTCGTCTGCATAACACAAAGTCTGTACTTTGTGTTTTTTAATAAATGAAAGCTGTTTTTCGGCTTCGGATAATGCCTGTTTATGGTTCAGGATTTGTCTGGCCGTTAATTCGCCAATCCCCTGAACTTCCATTAATTGATGTTGATTTGCCTTAAAAATGGCTTCTGCACTGCCAAAATGGTCCAGCAGATTTCTTGCGGTTACATCCCCCACACTTTTAGTTAGTGTGAGGGCTATGTTGTAGGTTAAACTCATGGGCTAAATTAGGTCTTTCCCCATAAAGCCCCCGCAGCATCATCTTTTATTTTTTAATTTAAAGCAACTTTATAACAGCTGCTACATTACTGTGGTATATAAACCACATATTTAGTCTCAAAAAACTCCTCTTCAAAATACGCCGAAAGCGGATGTAACTCTGCTTTTAGGTTCGATTCCTCAATTTCTTCAGCCAGATCGCCACCTTTCAGGTACAAAATTCCGTTCTGAATCGCATTTTTTGATTCCTTGTTAAATTTACCACGTACCCATGGATAAAAATCAATCAACCGGGTTACTGCTCTGGAAACCACAAAATCATATTTATCAATCACCTGCTCTGCCCGTAAATGACTGGCATCCACATTTTTCAGTCCCAATGCATGTGCTACTTCAGCAACAACTTTGATTTTCTTTCCAATAGAATCTACCAGATGAAACTCCGTTTCGGGAAACAAAATAGCCAGCGGAATTCCAGGAAAACCACCTCCCGTACCCACATCCAGTACCTTCTCGCCTGGTTTGAAAGTACAAAATTTAGCAATACCCAGGGAGTGCAAAATGTGGCGTTCATACAACTCATCAATATCTTTTCTCGAAACCACATTGATTTGAGCATTCCAAAAGTTGTATAAATCATATAGCTGATCAAACTGCTGGATCTGCTGCGCGGTAAGGTCTTTAAAATATTTCTGTATGAGTGTTGATTTCATTTCCACTGTACTTTTTTAACAAATATAGAGAGAATGCCATTAAACACTAAAAAAATGAATAATAGCACATCTAAAACCGGGAACCACCATCTCAAATCGCCATAGTTCAACCGTTTCAGGATCCTCGGATAGATAAAACTTCTGATGACAATACTTAAACCCAACACCCCTAAAGCCGGATAAAGTGTTGATTTAAAGCACATCATAAGTCCTAATATAACATAAAATAAGAATTGTATAATGATTTGGGCCGACAAAATAAATTTATGCCTGGGCTTATATAATTTTCCCGCACCAAAATGACGTTTTTTTTGTCGTAAATAACTCCCAAAACTGGTATTAGGCTCGCTCCACACCTGCGCATCTTTATGGAAACAGATCGCTGTATTCCTTTCCGTTGCATGGGCATTTACAAAAAGATCATCATCGCCCGATGGAATATGCATATGAGCAGCAAACCCTTTATTGTTAAAAAACAAGGATTTTTTGTAAGCCATATTCCGGCCTACTCCCATATAAGGCATGCCTTTGATGGCAAATGACAAATAATTTACGGCCGTAAAAAAAGTTTCAAAACGGATCAGCGCATTTAATAAACCTCTTTTTTTAAGATAAGGAGAATAGCCCAGCAATATTTCGGTATGCTCCTGCTCAGGCTGCTGCATGCCATGTAACCATTTCGGCGAAGCCGGTACACAATCGGCATCGGTAAATACCAGCCAATCATTTGCCGTGGCTTTTATCCCCATCGTTACAGCAAATTTTTTCCCGGCAATAAATTTACTTCCTTCATTTACCGTAACCACCTTAAGGTGCTTATATTGTTTGGCAAATGTCTCCAATACCTCCTTCGTTCCATCCCAGGACCGGTCGTTGACCACCACAACCTCAAAATCAGGATAATCCTGTTCTAGTACTGCAGGCAAATATCTTTGCAGGTTTTCGGCCTCGTTCCGGGCGCAAATCACTACACTTAATGGCTTTTTAGCACTTTCGGGCAAGTCATCTATTTTTATGAGCGCCAGTTTAAGATGCACAAATAAGCTAAAATACAGCTGTACAATAAAGCAAAAAATCAATAGACCGAGCAGGCTATATTCAAGGTACACTAAAAAAGTACCGTTTAAAAAGGTTAATTCCACGATGTATTTTTGTAACCGTCAAATTTCTGATTTTTAATCTGTAATGTTCCTTTATGTTGATAAAAAATTTAGCCTGTTAATAGCTTGTTTTTTGCTATTTTTGCCGAGATTTTTTTGAAATCGGGCCGATCCGTTGTTTACACAGCAGCCTTTCAAAAAACAATAAAAAGATAAAGATGAAATTTAATTTACAAGCGAAAGATACACATTCGAAAGCAAGAGCGGGAACAATTACTACTGACCATGGCGATATACAAACACCTATTTTTATGCCTGTTGGTACCGCAGGAACGGTAAAATCAGTCAACCAGCAACAACTTAAAAATGATATCGACGCTAAAATCATCTTAGGAAATACCTATCATTTATACCTGCGACCAGGTCTCGATGTACTGGAACGTGCCGGAGGTTTACATCAGTTTATTGGCTGGGACAGACCAATTTTGACCGACAGCGGTGGTTATCAGGTCTATTCTTTAAGCAAAGTGCGCAAAATTAAAGAGGAAGGCGTAACTTTTCATTCACATATAGATGGCTCCAAACACCTCTTTACGCCAGAATATGCCATGGACATACAGCGTACCATAGGTGCCGACATCATCATGGCATTTGACGAATGTACGCCATACCCATGCGATTATAAGTATGCGGCAAACTCTATCAACATGACGCACCGCTGGTTAAAACGCTGCTGCGCACGTTTTGATGCCACCGAACCCAAATACGGCTTCAGCCAAACCCTGTTCCCTATTGTTCAGGGCTCTGTATATAAAGACCTCAGAATGAAATCTGCCGAATTTATCGCCTCCATGAACCGTGAAGGAAATGCCATTGGCGGACTTTCTGTAGGCGAACCTGCCGAAGAAATGTACGGTATGACCGAAGTCGTATGCAATATACTGCCGGAAGAAAAACCCCGTTACCTGATGGGTGTGGGTACACCTATCAACATCCTGGAAAACATTGCCTTAGGTGTAGATATGTTTGACTGCGTAATGCCAACCAGAAACGCCAGAAATGGTATGTTATTTACAAAAAATGGCATCATCAATATCAGCAACAAAAAATGGGCTGATGATTTCTCACCAATTGAGGCCGACAGTGATCTGATTGCCGACCAGGTTTATTCTAAAGCCTATTTAAGACACCTGATGCATTCAAAAGAAATGCTGGGCGCTCAAATAGCTACCTTACACAACCTGCATTTTTACCTTTGGCTGGTTAAACAAGCCAGAGAGAAAATCATAAGCGGCGAATTTTACGCCTGGAAAAACAAAATGGTTACTATCTTAGGTAATAAATTATAAATGAACATTATCAAAGACAGGATCAAAATTCTCGACTGGTACATCATCAGCAAATACCTGGGGACCTTTTTATATACCCTGACGTTGTTTGTTGTCATCATCATTATTTTTGACTTATCTGAGAAACTGGATGACTTTTTAAGTGCCAATCTAAGCTTCTGGCAGGTGATATCCTTATATTATGCAGGGTCTATTCCTTATTATGTAAACATGTTATCCCCTTTGATCAATTTCATTGCGGTCATCTTTTTCACTGCAAAGATGGCCGATCAGACCGAAATTGTCCCTATTTTAAGTGGTGGAGTTAGCTTTAACCGCTTTTTAGTCCCCTATTTTATATCCGCATTTATCATATTTGCCGTCAATCTGGCATCCAATTTATACATCCTGCCCTATACCAATCAGCTTAAAAACAGCTTCGAAAATACCTATGTAAAGAAAAATGATCCGTCCAGCAAAAGTAATATCCACATGAAACTGGATAACCATACTTACATTTTCATGGACAATTTTGACAACAAAACTAAGACAGGCACCAGGTTCTCACTCGATAATTTTAAGGGTGATTTACTTACCAAAAAGCTGGTGGCAGACGAAATTAAATGGGACTCTTTGAAGCGTTCCTGGAAGCTGATCAACTACTCTGTAAGGGACATAAACGGACTGAAAGAAACCTTTACCAGCGGCTCATCCAAGACCAAAGACACGGTACTGGACATGCGTCCGGACGACTTTTCGGCCTATGATAATGTGTTCGAAAACCTCACAAACAAGGAGCTTTCCGAGAAGATCAGAAAAGAAAAAATACGTGGATCGGGCATCTGGAACGACCTTTTATTTGAACAATATAAGCGCTATTTACACCCTTTATCGGCATTCGTTTTGACCCTTATCGGGGTCGCACTTTCGTCCAGAAAGGTGCGCGGCGGCGTTGGATTGCCATTGGGAATAGGCATTTTATTAAGCTTTGCCTATATTGTTTTTAACCAATTCGCAAAAATGTTTTCCATAAAAGGAGGCATGCCACCGCTGCTGGCAGTGCTTGCACCCACCATTTGCTTCGGTTTACTGGGGTACTACCTGCTTAGAAAAGCACCAAAATAATGAAAAACAAAGTCCCAAACTCCAATAAAAACCTGCTGATTCTTCATTTCACAGTATTTATATGGGGGTTTACGGGCATCCTGGGCGCATTAATCTCTATCGATGCCGTACAAATGGTATGGTATAGGGTTTTAATTGCCACCCTAACCCTTTTTATCTACTTTAAACTGAGCAAAACCAGCCTTAAAATAACAAAAAAGCAGTTTTATCAGTTCTTTTTTACAGGCAGTATTGTAGCCTTGCACTGGATCCTTTTCTTCCATGCCATTAAAGTTTCAACGGTTTCTGTTACGCTCGTTTGCCTGTCTTCCTTTACGCTTTTTACCGCCATATTGGAACCGCTGATCAAAAAACAACGCGTCCAGATTGCCGATATCATCATTGGAATGGTCATCATTTTGGGCATTTATCTCATCTTTAAATTCGAATCCAGGTATACCGCAGGCATCATTTTCGGCCTGTCGGCAGCACTCGCTTCCAGTCTTTTTGGCACCATAAATTCTGTGCTGGTACAAAAAAGTGACGCCCTTGTGATCAGTTTTTATGAGATTGCAGGTGCCTTTATATGGATCACTTTATACCGTTTGGCCGATCATTCTTTGCTTACAGAACGCTTCAATCTGAGCGCAACCGACTGGCTTTATCTTGGCCTTTTGGGAACAATTTGTACCGCACTTGCCTACGTTGCCGGAGTAGCTGTGATGCGTACCATCTCGGCTTTCAGGGTGGCACTCATCACCAATCTTGAGCCCGTATACGGCATCCTTCTGGCCTTCATTTTCTTCGGATCAAAGGAGAGCATGTCGGTCGGATTTTACCTTGGAGCAGTCATTATTCTGGCTGCTGTATTCCTATATCCGATCTACAAAAAACACAAAAATACCTACTAATTTTTATGCCCAACCCATGGGGTAGGGGAGTAAAAAAACGCGGGTGCCAGGTGTCATTTTAAACGGCAAAAACAGGCGTATAAACCAGGCAAAAAAACAGGTAAAAACAGCAGCAAAAAAGCTCAGAAAAACATATTTTCAGCGCTCAAAAACAACCTGAAAAAATTGCGTTTCCGTATACAGCTTTAAAATCCGGAGCATAAATTTAATTTTATTTACGAGGTAAATAGTGTACCTTAATGCCATAATTCAATTCAGCAAAGAGAAAGCAGCAAAACTTCCTGAAAACAGTCCAACTGCACTAAAAACAAAGCAAAAAAACTTAAAACACCACAAAACATAAAAACAAATAAACAACTGTATATCAATAAATAAAACAAACTCAATTAAAATAAAAAATCAATTAAAAACAGACATAAAATTTCTAAAATACTAATATTTTTAGCACATCTGATAAATGAATCAAAATAAACTATATAAATCACTGATAATCAAAATAAAATCAACACTAATATTAAGTTTAATTTCACATTCTGTTTTTTCGCAGATTTTTAACGAGGAACAAAACCCACTTAGTGTAAAATGGAGACAGATAAACAGCTCGGGCTTTAAAGTGATCTATCCGGCCGAACTGGAAAAAGAAGCGCAAAGAATGGCCAACACGCTACCCCATATTTACCCTCATGTAGGCGGCAGTCTGGGCATGAAAAAAACGTCCATTCCTTTGCTCCTTCAGAACCAGGGCGTGATCGCAAATGGCTTCGTTCAACTGGGCCCAAAAAAGTCTGAATTTTACACCACCCCTCCGCAGCAATTCGACAGTCAGGACTGGCTCAATAACCTGGCCGTTCACGAGCTTCGCCATGTGGCCCAGTTCGACAAACTGACCGGAGGAAAGGCACACCCATTTCCCGAATTGGTATACTTCGCCTGGTTCGGAGCAAGCCTCCCCATTTGGTTTTTTGAAGGCGATGCGGTAACCACCGAAACCGCCCTTACCAATGCCGGTCGCGGAAGGCAACCTTCCTGGATCATGCCCTTTCGTGCCAGCCTGCTGGAAGGAAAAAAAATCTCGTACAGCAAGGCCAGCTTCGGATCAAACAAAGACATCACCCCGGGGTATTATCAGCTCGGCTACCTGATGTCTTCCAACATCAGAACTCAGCATGGGAAAAATATATTCGACGATGTACTGACCGATATCCGCAAGCGCCCCCTTCGCCTCTACCCTTTTTCAAACAGTCTGAAAAAACTGACCGGCAAAGGAAGTCACGAATGGTTCAGACAAACCACTGCTCTTCTGGAAAAAAAATGGAGCGAACAAGCACAAGCCGATCCCGCCGAAAATTACATCTCGCTAACCAGGCCCGCAAAATACGCCACCAATTATTTTTTACCGGTCCGCCTGAACAGCAACAGCATTTTAACTTTAAAGCAAAGTAAAGCCGAGATCTCCCACCTCATACTGCTGGACAGCAACAAACAGGAAAAACACTTGCTGAACATCGGCTACCAGGAGCAACCCTGGTTTAGCTACGCCAATGGAAAAATAGTTTGGGACGAAGTAAGATACGATCCGCGATACAGACAACGCAGCTACAATGTAATTTGCAGTTACCAGCTAGAAACAAAAAAAGTTAAAAAGCTCAGTTCAAAATCCAGGCTCTTCGCTCCCTCACTTTCGGCCGACGGAAAAAAAATTATTGCTGTAAAAATTGAACTCAACAACCAGTGCAATCTGGTTGAGCTGGACGCGCAAACCGGAGCCATCCTGTACACCTATCCAAATCCAAAAAATCAGATACTGCAAACACCGGCCTTCAGCGAAAGCGGAAACCAGGTAGTGTACATCGGCGTAACTGAAAAAGGCAAGGCCATGTACATCACCAACAGAGCAGGCCAAACCGAGGAACTAATAGCTCCAGGTCAACAGCAATTGACAAGGCCCACCTTCATTAACCAGCAAATCGCATTTAACGCGCATTACAGCGGAGTTGACAACATTTACAACATAGATATCAAAACAAAAAAGATAAGCGCTCTGAGCCACGCAAAATACGGCGGATTTAATGCATCATTTTCCAAAGCGGCAAATTCCCTCATTTTTAACAATTACAGAGAAACCGGATACGACATTGCCGAAATCCCGATAAATCCCGAACAGCCGGCAAAAAACAATTTCGTTTATTTTGGAGCTGCCGCCGAGCAACAGGAACATACCGGAAATGTATTTCGTAAAATTCCCGACAGCGTGTACACCTCCAAACCCTACCACGCATCAGGCAACCTGATTGACGTACATAGCATCACACCGGTGATTGAAGACGAATACCGGTTTGGCCTGCAACTCAACTCCGACAACCTGCTCAATACCTTCAGCACTTTTGCCGGCGCAGAATATTATCGCGATCTGAACAGATTTGAATACAACGCCGGTTTTGTACTGAAAAGTTTTTACCCGGTTATCAGTGCCACCTATCGCAACAGACCGCGCCGAACCTTTTACAACACCAACAAGGGAATAGCGCAGGGCGATTGGCGGGAAAACAATTTTCAACTTCAGGCATTGTTGCCCATCAACCTGAATAGCCTGGGCGACACCTACAGCTTCTCGTTAAAAGCTGCAACCAGCTATACGCACAGGTACATGGGAGAAAACATGCCGGCCAACTACATCACCAGTCTAAAATTTCCAATGGAATATGGATTTGGCTTCGCCCACGGCATGCGTCAGGCCGATCGCGACATTGCCCCAAAATGGGCGCAAACCTTACGTTTTACCTACCTGCATCAACCGTTTGACAATAGACTGGATGGCGAGCTTTTTGCAGCAGAAGCATTTTTCTATTTCCCCGGCCTGTTAAGAAACCACTCTTTCACAGCCAATTTTAACTATCAACACGCCAGTGGTGTAAGAAGATTTGACAACGAAGTAAATGCTGTATACGGATACAACAACATCAGGGCCCGTAATTTTCTAAAAAATACGCTCCTGTTCAACTATAGATTTCCCTTCGCCTTCCCCGACGCCGAACTGGGACCTTTGGCCTACATCAGAAACTTAAGGGGCGGATTGTTTTGCCATTATGAAAACCTGGGAATAGACACCAACCTGGGCGAACCCAAAACCTATGGCTTTGAACTACGCAGCAGCCTGAACGTTTTACGTTACCAGCCTGTAGTCGATTTTGGAACAAGATTTGTCTTCGTCAACAAAATTTACAACCAAAACCCTATATTAGAATTAATTTTAAACTACAGCTTTTAATTTTCACCTCAGCCCTTCAAATTATGCGCACCAAAACCATCTTCATCATCATTTTTACTGTACTGATCACCGTGTTTCTAATGATCAATACCGATGCTGTGGAATTTGATTTCATTTTCGTCAAAATGAACATCTCCAAACTCCTGGTAGTTGGTGTATGTACTTTTATAGGATTTATATTGGGCTATTGGGCCGGACGTCCTAAAACAACCGTAAGCACATACGACCGGGAAATAGATGGCCACGACAGCAACAAAAGCAACCTGAGCGACGAAGACCGCGATTACATCAGATAATTTGCTTACACCTCATGGCATCTCAAACGAATTGCATAAAAAAGGCCTGCATAAAAAAAATGCAGGCCTTTTTCATATCATCAGAAAAACAATGGCTATGCTAAAGCTTGTTTAATGTCACCAAGAATATCGTCAATATGCTCTAAACCGATAGACAAGCGAACAGTCCCTTGCTCTATCCCTACCTCGAGGCGCTCCTCTTCGGTCAGTTTTGAATGCGTACTCGTAGCCGGATGCGTAGCAATAGAACGGGTATCCCCCAGATTGGCAGAAATAGAGAACATTTTCAGCTTGTTCATAAAGTCGCTTGCAGCAGCCACTCCACCATCAATTACCAAGGTCACAATCCCTCCACCCTGCTTCATTTGTTTTTTAGCAATTTCATATTGTGGATGAGACGATAAAAAAGGATACATCACTTTTTTAATACGGGCATGACTTTCTAAAAATTCAGCAACTTTCAACGCATTCTCACAATGCCTGTCCATACGCACTGCCAGGGTTTCCAAACTTTTGGACAACAACCAGGCATTAAATGGCGACATTGCAGGGCCGCTATGTCTGGCAAAACCTTCAATTTCTTTAATCAATTTTTCAGAACCCAGAATAACCCCACCTAAGGTACGTCCCTGTCCATCGATAAATTTAGTGGCCGAATGAATAGAGATATCAGCGCCCAATTTTATGGGCTGCTGCAAATAAGGTGTGGCAAAACAATTGTCTACCACCAGCAAAAGATTGTGTTGTTTGGCCAGTTTTGCCAACCATTCCAGGTCAATGATATCGATCCCCGGATTAGAAGGCGTCTCCACAAAAATCATTTTTGTGTTGGGCTGAATCCCCTGCTCCCATTGCTCCGGCTTATCCAGGTCGGCATAGGTATAAGTAATTCCCCATTTCGAAAATACATTATTCAGCAGCTGGTGGGTAGACCCAAAAACAGAGCGGCTAGACAATACATGATCGCCCGATTTTAAAAAAGTTGCAAAGGTGGTAAATATTGCCGCCATCCCCGACGCTGTAACCCAACCCGTTTCCGAGCCCTCCAATCTGGACATTTTATCAATCAGTTCGGTCGTATTTGGATTGGCATAACGGCTGTAAACATTACCTTCCTTTTCATTGGCAAAAAGCGCACGCATATCCTCTGCATCATCAAATTTATAACTTGAGGTCAGGTACAATGGTACTGAATGTTCTTTAAACTGTGTTCTGTCGGCTTGCAAACGTATAGCCAGGGTTTCAAAATTCTCTTCTTGCATTTTAGTTATGAATGAATGGTATAGGTAAAATTAATGGTGGCCGAACGGCCCAGAATATTCGACACCGAACAATACTTATCGAAAGTCATGGCCAGTGCACGTTCCACTTTTGGTACGCTCAAAGCGCCAAAAAGATCAAAATGAATATCAATTACATCAAATATCGGCGGCATCTCCTCATCTTTCCTGGTCGCCTTAATGGCTATTTTAACATCATCAAGTGGCTCCTTTTGTTTGGTCAGCACATTAACCATATCTATACCACTGCAACCTCCCAAACCAACTAAAAGCATTTCCATTGGCCTGAACCCTTTGCCTTCGCCCCCAATAGCTGGTTTGGCATCCAGTTCAACAGTAAAACCACTCGAATTTTCTGCTTCAAAATTAAATTTACCGCTTTTACGTATTAAATTAATCTCCATATGATGTTCTATTTGCAAATATCCGGCCCCGGGAGACTCAGACGTGATAAAAAACTTTATTCTTTTTTTCCAGCTCCGGTAAATTCACCTGCTGATCAAAAATGGCAAAAACACTTGACCCGCTGCCGCTCATTAAAGCAAACAATGCGCCCGACTGGTAAAGCTGTGATTTGACCTGCTCAATCTCCGGATATTTTGAAAAAACAGAAGTTTCAAAATCATTTTCCAGATTCGATCTCCATTCTTTCACAGGCAAATGTATTAAATCTTTTACCGATCTACTAGGAATTATAGGCTTTATTCCGGCATAAGCATCGGCCGTAGATACGTGTACAGGCGGTTTTACCAAAACCAACTCATATTTTGACAAATCTATTGCGATTGAATTGAACTCATCGCCCCTACCAAAAGCATAAACCGGTTTATTTTCGATGAAGAAAGCGCAATCGGCCCCCAGCGGCTTTACAACATCCTGCATCGCTTTTACCGACAGGCCCAGCTTAAACTTATCATTAACCAATTTAACCAGGTGTGCGGCATCGGAAGAGCCCCCACCCAGCCCGGCACCTACCGGAATATTCTTGAGCAGGGTAATTTGCTGAGGCGGTAAGTCAAAATCTTTTTGCAGCGCATTAAAGGCTTTCAGGCAAATGTTATCAGCTGTACCTCCAGGTACATCAATTCCTTTTACCACACAAGTGGTTTCCGAAGCATCTGTAATTTCAACAACATCGTTGATCCTGATGGGATAAAAAACCGTTTCGATGTCGTGATAACCATCCGATCTTTTTTGGGTAACGTTTAAACCAAGGTTGATCTTGGCATTGGCAAAAGCAAGCATTTATGTTGCGTTTAATGTTTCTGCCACAAACTTAATAAAAAGAGAACAGACCCAAAATCATTACTGATCATCTACCATTACACCAAATACCTCGTCAATATTTAAACGAAAGCCAGGCAAAATATCGGAAACAAACTCGGCACCCCCCTCATATGGCCTTCCGGCCACAAAAACCCCATCCTTATTTAACACATACTTTAAAAAACACCGCTCTTCAGGTTGCACAATCCAGTATTCCCGAACCCCATAGCTTTCGTAAATTTCAAACTTATTTTCCAATTCCTTACGACTATTGCCCGGCGACAATACTTCGACAACAATATCAGGCGCACCAATACAACCCCGCTTATCCAGTTTTTTTCGATCGCAGATGACACAAATATCAGGTTGCAACACCGTATAAACATTTTTGTCTGCCTTCGACTGATCAGAAAAACGAACATCAAACGGCGCAACAAATGCCTCACACGATTGTCGTTTTAAATAAAAGTGTATATCCGCATGAATCTGGCCTACTAGTCGCTGGTGGTTTACCGATGGTGCCCCCATCTCAAAAATCTTCCCTTTGATCAGTTCTACCCGTTCCTCAAATTTCCAACACAAATAATTCGCATACGAATAAGTACCCGAAACATCTACCTCCGCTACTTTACTAATCACGGGTTCTTTTTCGACATACGGTTTCACCTTACCAGCCACCTTAGGCTCCTTTTGTTTACGACCTTTTGTCTGTGTATTCTTTTTTATAATTACCATGTCTATTCTTAAAAATTTCCTAAAAACTATTTATGCCAATAAAATTTACACCTCCCGAATTTTATCAATCCTCAAACAGGTCGCCCACATTTAACCTAAAGCCCGGCAAAACATCCGATACAAATTCGGTCCCGCCATCATAGGGTTTTCCCGCTACAAAGACCCCTTCAATGTTGCGCACATATTTCAGCAAATACTGGAGTTCAGGATCAACAATCCAGTACTCCCGTACACCGTAAGCTTCATAAGTAGCAAATTTGTATTCCAGCTCTTTCTTTTGATTACCCGGTGACAAAATCTCGACAACAATATCTGGCGGTCCTACACAGCCCCTGCTGTCAATTTTTGCCTGGTCGCAAACCACACTGATATCAGGCTGTAAAACCGTATAAATCGAATCGTACCGTTTAGATGCATCCGGGAAACGCACATCAAAGGGTGCCGGATAGACTTTACAACGCTGGTGCTTCAGAAAAAAACACAGTTCGCCAGCAAGTCGGCCTGAAACCAGCTGATGAAATGGAGCAGGTGCAGCCATCTCAAAAATCTTCCCTTTGATTAGCTCCAATCTCTCTGCAAACTCCCAACGCAAATAATTCGCATACGAATAAGTACCCGAAACATCAATCTCAGCCACTTTGCTGATCACAGGCTCCTTTTTAACATACGGCTTATACCGCTTCTTCGGCCGTCCCTTTGTCAAGTAATCCTTTTGCTTTTCGCCAACAACCATATTGATTAATTTATTTTCACAAACAGAAACACAATTAACCAAAAATATTATTTTATACAATTAATAAAAATAATTTATTATGTATTAATAATAAAAATTTTGAGGAAATAAACCAAAAATTAGTTGCAGCCTATATCCGAACGATGCGCCCTATAGGGTTTTTCTTCACAATGTGAGCGATTCTTCACGCCTTATTCACACCTCCTTCACACAAAACCCACAAAAGGGTACTTTTTTGTGAAGGATATGTGTAGCATGTGTGAACCATGTGAGGAAAAGTCCTTAGCAACAACAAATTCTTTACATGCTTACTCAGTTTTCAGTCTTCACTTCTCAAAAAAAACAGCTATATTGCTGTTATCTAACTTAATACTCTAAAAAATGGGAAGAATTAAAAAAGGAATCCTTGGAGGATTCTCCGGAAAGGTGGGTACCGTAATTGGTGCCAGCTGGCGCGGCATCGATTATATGCGCGCACTGCCAAAAAAAAGCAATAAACCTGCAACAGCAAAGCAACTGAGCCAGCAAAACAAAATGACACTATTGAGGGGATTTTTACTGGCCCTGGATGAAATTATTGAACCCTGCTTTCAGAACAATAAAAAGCATACGCCAATGAATGATGCCCTTTCTTATAATCTGAAAAATAGTATCGCAGGAAATTACCCAACGCAAAGTATTAACTTTCCTCAGTTTCTATACAGCAAAGGAGATTTGATGAGCTGCTGGGCACCCAAAGCAATCTCGACAACAGCACATACGGTCGATTTCAGTTGGGAAAATGGAAGTTTTACTCCCCTTCGGGCGGCAGGTGATCAGGTAACTCTGGTGGTGTATAGTCCGGCGACAAATAATTTTTGCCATCTGACGAATGCAGCACTAAGGGCTGATCAACAAGCTCGATTGATTATTCCTGAAGATTTTAGCGGACATGTATTGCATTGCTACATCAGTTTCTATTCGGCAGACCGGAATTTGGCTTCTACCAATGAATATTTAGGCGAAATTGAGGCGCTGTAGCAGCAAATTACCTGATGTAAATTTGTAGGGCCGGCTATTGGGCTACCTGTTTTTTATGTACACTTTTAATGTGTACTTTTGCCGCTATAAGTATCCTTTATGAAGCAATATTTAGACTTAATGCAGCATGTGCTGGATCATGGCACGCAAAAGCACGACCGTACAGGCACCGGAACCATTAGCGTATTTGGCTACCAGATGCGTTTTAACCTTCAGGAAGGCTTTCCTATGGTGACGACCAAAAAACTGCACTTAAAATCCATCATTCACGAACTGATCTGGTTTTTGAGCGGGGATACCAATATCAAATATTTAAAAGACAATGGTGTAAAAATATGGGACGAATGGGCAGATGAAAATGGCGACCTCGGGCCTGTGTACGGCTCGCAATGGCGCTCCTGGCCTAAGCCTGATGGTAGCCATATCGATCAGATTGCGCAAATCGTAAACACCATCAAAAACAATCCCGATTCCAGAAGGATCATCGTTTCGGCGTGGAATGTAGCCGAGGTAGAAAATATGGCGCTCCCACCTTGTCACGCCTTTTTCCAGTTTTATGTAGCCGATGGCAAATTGAGCTGCCAGCTGTATCAGCGCAGTGCAGATATATTTTTAGGCGTACCATTTAACATTGCCTCTTATGCCCTGCTCACTATGATGGTAGCACAGGTATGCGGCCTGCAGTATGGCGATTTTATCCATACCCTTGGCGATGCCCATTTATACAACAACCATATTGAACAGGCTAAACTGCAACTGAGCCGCGATCCTAAAAAACTACCGGTGATGCACCTCAACCCGGAGGTAAAGGATATTTTGAACTTTAAGTTTGAAGATTTTACCCTGACCGGTTATGATGCCCATCCGCATATTAAAGGAGCTGTAGCCGTATGATCGTATCCTTAGTAGTGGCCATTGCCGAAAACAATGCCATAGGAAAAGACAACCAACTGCTGTGGCACCTGCCGGCCGACCTGAAACATTTTAAACAAATCACTACTGGTCATACCATTATTATGGGCCGTAAAACCTACGATTCCATTGGACGGCCCCTACCCAACAGGCGCAATATAGTGATCAGCAGAACTGCGGGACTACAGATACCTGGCGTTGAAGTAACGGGAAGTATAGCGGATGCCCTGGCACTTTGTGCAGAAGAAACTGAGGTGTTTATTATTGGCGGCGCCGAAATCTACAAATCAAGTATGGCACTTACTGATCGGATTTACCTGACCAGGGTACATCAATCTTATGCCGCCGATGCTTTTTTCCCCGAAATAGATGCAAACCTATGGGAAGAAACTGATATCGAAAAGCATCTTCCGGATGAAAAAAATAAGGTAGCTTACACTTTTTCGACACTTTTGCGCAAATAGTTGAGGCCCTATAATAAAAAATCAATAAGGTAGCCTATTAATTAAAAAAATAATTAGATTTGCCGACTTGTTAAAAAAATATATAGCATATATAGACTAATAATTACAAACAAATGCAGGGTAAAGGTTTTATTAAATTTATGGCAATACTATTAGGTATTGTCTGTGTGTATTCTCTCTCATTCAACTTTGTCACCTCAAAAGTTGAAAAAGACGCAAAAGCTTATGCTAAAGGAGACGTAGAAAAGGAAAAAGCTTATTTAGACTCGATGGCCACTGTGCCGGTTTATCCGCTTTTCGGTTTTAATTATCAGTTCTGTAAAGCAAAAGAAATTAACCTTGGGTTAGACCTTAAGGGTGGTATGAACGTAACGATGGAAATTTCGTTAGGTGAACTGGTTAAATCTTTGGCCGGAAATACCGACGATGCCAACTTTAACAAGGCTTTATCTACTGCGCAACAGCAATTGAACGCCGGCGGTAAAGATTACATCGCTTTATTTGTTAATGAATACGAAAAATTAGAACCAAACAAAAAACTGGCCGACTTTTTCTCTAATCAGGACAATGCAAAACTGTTAAAACCTAATGCAAGTAATTCGGAAGTAAAAAGCTTTTTATCAAAAGAAGCAACCAGTGCTATCGATCGCTCGTTCATTATCATCAGAAGCCGTATTGATGGTTTCGGTGTAGTGAGCCCGAACATGCAGAAACAAGAAGGTACCAACCGTATCCTGATTGAGATGCCAGGTGTGCAGGACAAAGAGCGTGTACATAAATTATTACAAGGTTCGGCCGAATTACAGTTCTGGCAAGTATATCAGAACGAGGAGGTATATCCTGTTCTTGAAAACATCAACAAAACACTGGCTTCAACTTTAAAAGATACTACAAGTGTTGCAGCTGCTGCAAAAGATACTTCAGCTAAAGCAGGAAGTAAATTAGCCGGTTTAGCTAAAAAGACAGATGCTAAAGATTCTACCAGCCTGAAAAATCAGGAGCTGTCAAAATCTAACCCTCTGTTTGCTGTATTAAACATTCCTACTTATCAAACAGAAAACGGTCAGCCTGCTTTACGCCCGGGACCAGTTGTGGGTTGGGTAGCACAAAAAGATACTGCTAAAGTAAATGCATTCTTCAAAAGACCAGAAATTGCAGCTATCGTTCCTCAGACTTACAAGTTTATGTGGAGTGTTAAACCTGCAGATTTAGGTCAGCAAACTCCAAGCAAAATTTTTGAACTGTATGCCATTAAAGTTACTTCTTTAGATGGCAAACCAGATTTAGGTGGTGAGGCAAT
The DNA here is from genome assembly GCF_900564155.1 of Pedobacter schmidteae. NCBI lineage: Bacteria > Pseudomonadati > Bacteroidota > Sphingobacteriia > Sphingobacteriales > Sphingobacteriaceae > Pedobacter > Pedobacter schmidteae. The sequence goes on from NZ_LS999839.1 coordinate 5,537,757, forward strand.
CAGCGATGCACGTCATGATTTCGATCAGAAAGGACATCCTGAAGTAACCATGTACATGACTGGTGATGGCGCAGCAAAATGGAAAAAAATTACTGCAGAAGCTTCGGCTGATGTGAACAATAAAAAAGCAATTGCTATTGTTTTAGATAACACAGTATATTCTGCTCCTACGGTACAGAACGAAATCCCTAACGGTATTTCTTCTATCACCGGTAACTTTACACAAAACGACACCCAGGATTTAGCAAACATTTTAAAGGCCGGTAAATTACCTGCTCCGGCGCGTATTGTTGGTGAGTTTGTGGTAGGTCCTTCTTTAGGTGAAGTGGCTATTCACAACGGTTTGTTATCTTTCGTACTGGCCTTTGTAGTGATCCTGATCTTTATGGCGATGTATTACAACAAAGCCGGATGGGTAGCTAACCTTGCATTGGTGATCAACCTGTTCTTCATTATGGGTATATTGGTTTCACTGGGCGCGGTATTAACCTTACCTGGTATTGCCGGTATCGTATTGGTAATTGGTTTATCGGTGGATGCGAACATCCTGATTTTTGAGCGTGTACGGGAAGAGCTTAATTTAGGCAAATCTACTCCTGTTGCGATAAAAGAAGGTTTCAAACATGCGATGTCTTCTATCATCGACTCGAACGTTACCGTATTGGTTTTAGGTGTTATCCTTTATATCTTCGGTAGCGGTCCGGTTCAAGGTTTTGCTACTACACTTTGTATTGGTATCTTATCTTCATTATTCTGTGCAGTACTAATCTCACGTTTGGTATTCGACAGCTTACTGGATAAAAAAGCCAACATTTCATTTGGTAACAAATACACCATCCACGCATTTAAAAACATTGCCTTTAACTTCGTTGGACACAGGAAATTATATTATGCCATTTCTTCGGCCATCATTGTTTTAGGTTTCATCTTCTACTTTAAAAATGGAGGCTTAAACTTAGGTATCGACTTTAAAGGTGGTAGAACTTACATTGTACATTTCGATAAAGGAATGCACACTGAGGATGTGAAAGCCAAACTTTCTGAGGTTTTCCCAGAGTCGGAAACGATTGTAAAAACTGCTGGTGGAGATAATGAGTTAAAAATTACAACTACTTTCCATATCACTGATTCGGATATCCAGGCGGATAAAATTGTAGAAAATGCTTTAAAAGCAGGCCTTACCAAAACAGGTGTAAACTACAACATTGTAAGTAACGAAAAAGTTGGTCCTATTATCGCCAGCGACATTTTGTACAGTGCTTATGGCGCCATCCTGTTCTCTTGCTTAGTGATGTTTATTTACATCGTAGTGAGGTTTAAAAAATTGAATTATGGTTTAGGTGCGGTAATCGCGTTGTTCCACGACGTATTGCTGGTACTTTCTTTCTATACTATTTTAGATGGTGTACTTCCGTTCTCATTAGAAATTGGTCAGGATTTTATCGCAGCCATTCTAACGGTAATGGGTTATACCATGACAGAAACCGTAGTTGTATTCGACAGGATCCGTGAGAAGCTGGCCGAGTCGGGCAAAGAGGACCTGCATGGAAAAGAAAGAGAAAATCTGATCAACTTTGCATTAAACAGTACATTGAGCCGTACCATCCTGACTTCATTAACGGTATTCTTCGTATTGTTGGTGATCTTTATCTTCGGTGGCGCAAGTATCCGTGGATTTATTTTCGCCCTGTTAATTGGTCGTATCATTGGTACATACTCATCATTATGTATCTCTACTCCAATTGTATTGGACTTAGGTGAAGCCAAAGTAAAAGACAAAAAATAAATACATTTTAAGTATTACATACTTATGATAATTAAAGGCATCCTTTTTGGGATGCCTTTTGTTGTTATTTATATATTTACTGAAACCCAATATTATGGATCAATATTTTCCAAAAGGCAGCAAACCAAGAATTGTAATTGTAGGTGGTGGATTTGGGGGGATTGAATTGGCCAAAAAACTACGTAATGCACCAGTGGAGGTGATGATGCTGGATAAGCACAATTACCATACCTTCCAGCCTTTACTGTACCAGGTGGCCACAGGTGGACTGGAAGCCGATTCTATTGCCTTTCCCCTACGCAAAATTTTTAAAGGACAAAAAAACCTGACCTTCAGGGTGACTGAAGTACGTGGCGTAAAGCCAACGGAAAATACCATTGAAACCTCGATAGGTATTATTGAATATGATCATCTGGTGCTGGCTACCGGATCAACAAGTAATTTTTTCGGACAGGCTGAAATTGAACACCATGCCATGCCTATGAAGTCGATCCCCGAGGCATTGAACCTGCGTAGCTTAATTTTGCAGAATCTTGAAGCTGCACAAATTGCTGCAGATCCTTTGCAGCGGGCAAGGCTCCTGAATTTTGTGGTGGTAGGTGGCGGACCAACGGGTGTGGAAACCGCCGGTGCCCTGGCCGAGCTAAAAAAACATGTGCTTAAAAATGACTATCCTGACCTGAACATTGATGATGTAAACATCTATCTGATAGAGGGGTCGCCAGAACTACTGGGCGCCATGTCGGTACAGGCCCAGCAAAAATCGGCCGACTTTTTACAGGAATTGGGTGTGGTTATCATGAACAATGCCCGGGTTTCGGGTTATGACGGCGCGACTTTAAGTCTGCTGGATGGCCAACAGATCCCTTCGGCTACAGTAATCTGGTCGGCCGGCGTAAAAGGTGCGGTATTAGACGGATTGAATACAGAAAATTTGGTGAGGGGAAATCGCTTAAAAGTAAACGAAATTAACTTGGTGGACGGCTATTCAAATATTTATGCCATTGGGGATGTAGCTGCCATGATTACCGCCGAATTTCCAAATGGGCACCCGGGTGTAGCCCCTGCCGCCATACAACAGGGTAAACTGCTGGCTGCAAACCTGATCAACATCATAGAAAAGAGACCTGTTGTACCTTTTAAATATTTTGATAAGGGTGCGATGGCTACCGTGGGTAGAAACCGGGCGGTGGTTGACCTTCATAAAATCAGATTTCAGGGCGTATTTGCCTGGTTTACCTGGATGTTTGTACATTTGATGACACTGGTAGGCTTTAGAAATAAGCTGGTGGTATTTGTGAACTGGGTATGGAGCTATTTTAGCTACGACCGGGGCACAAGACTAATTATCCGCCCGTTTTTTAAAGAGAAAAGTATTGATGATGAACTAGAGTTAAATGATACAGCAAAAACCCATTAAACTGATCGAATGTCCGCGAGATGCGATGCAGGGCATTCACCATTTTATTGATACAGATTTGAAAGCAGCTTACCTGAACCTGTTGTTGCAGGTAGGCTTTGACACCATAGATTTTGGCAGCTTTGTTTCACCAAAGGCCATTCCGCAGTTGCGGGATACGGCCGAAGTATTGTCGAAGCTCGACCTTAGCCATACAAAGTCAAAATTACTGGCTATTGTAGCCAATTTAAGGGGTGCTCAGGAAGCCGCTACACACGCAGAGATCAATTACCTTGGCTTTCCTTTTTCCATTTCTGAAACATTCCAGCAACGCAATACCAATTCCAGCATTGCCCAGTCTGTTGATACGGTAAAAGAATTGCTGGAACTGTGCGATTCGCACAATAAAATTGCCGTAATTTATTTGTCAATGGGCTTTGGCAATCCTTATGGCGATGAATGGAATGCAGAAATTGTGGAACAGTGGGCCGACAAGCTGGCAGGACATGGTGCAAAAATCCTGGCTTTATCAGATACAACCGGGGTATCCTCGCCGGAAAAGATAAAAGCCATATTACCTGGCTTACTAAATCGTTTTGAGGATGTAGAAATTGGCGTACACCTGCACAGTACCCCCGGTACCCGTTTGGAAAAGATAGCTGCAGCCTATGAATGTGGCTGCAGGCGGTTTGACAGTGCTTTGAAAGGCTTTGGTGGCTGCCCAATGGCTACTGATGACCTGACCGGCAATATGGCTACAGAAGACCTGATGGCCTATTTAAACAGTAAAGGAGAGACTTTAGGTTTAAATATGGACAAATGGCAGGAAGCCGTACAGCTTTCTGCCCGGATATTTCTTTAAGCCTTTTTTACCATTTTCATATGTTGGATGCCGGCTTCTTCAAATTGCTCACCTTCGGCAATAAAACCAAAACGGGCGTACAAAGGCAAGGCATGCAATTGTGCATTGAGGTAAATGTAATGTGCAGTTTCGGGTAAATCGGCCAATGCCGCAGCCACCAGGGCCTGCCCTATTCTTTTCCCTCTAAATTCCTTTAATACCGCAAAACGCTCCAGTTTATAGCCTTGCTCTGTTTTACGCCAGCGACAGGCGCCACAGGCTGCTCCGTTCATTTCGGCCAGGAAATGGACAGACTCTTCTTCGTTTTCCCACTCCAGCTCTGGCGGGCAGTTTTGTTCGACCACAAATACCTGTTTTCTGACTGCAAATACTTTTTCCAGCTCTTCTTTATTTTTTACTTTATTTACCAGCAGTGCTTCCATGATCTTTATTTAGGGTTTGTTTTATCTTCTTTTTAATTTTGTTCAGTTCCTCTGCAGCATCAATAGAATGTGAAGTATGGATATCAACTTCTTCTTTTGCCAGAACTGCCAGGGTTACATAAAACTTATGGAGCTGGTCTAGCTCGGCCTCTGTCAGGTCTTCGATATCCACCATTCTGTTGCTCGCCCTTTCATGTGCGGCAATCAGCTCATTCAATTTCAGCTGAATTGCTTTACCATCTTTGTTTTGCGCCTTTTGAATTAAAAAAACCATCAGGAAGGTAATGATGGTGGTACCTGTGTTAATGACCAATTGCCAGGTTTCTGAATAATTGAATATGGGGCCACTTAATGCCCAGATGACCACAATGGCCATGGCGATAAGGAAAGCAGAAGAACTTCCTGTAAAGGAAGTTGCCGCATTGGCAAAACGTTCAAATAAGCTGTTGCTTTTTTTCTTTTTCATAAAACGCAGATCATTTTTTTTAAGTTCATCGTTAGGTGTTCAAGTACTTAATGAGGACAAAAAAAGCGCCATAAGGTTTGACCTCATGGCGCTTTTTTTTTTAAAATTACGCGGTTACTTACAGTTTGTCGCTTGCGTTTTTACAGTTCAGATCTTCAAATGCCTGCGTTAAACGTTTCACAAATTGCTCCTCACCTTTGCGCAACCAAACGCGTGGGTCGTAATATTTTTTGTTTGGTTTATCTTCACCATCCGGATTACCGATCTGGCCCTGAAGATAAGCTTCGTTAGCTTTGTAATAATCCAGGATACCTTCCCACATCGCCCATTGCATATCAGTATCGATATTCATTTTGATGGCTCCGTAAGAAATGGCTTCTCTGATTTCTTCCTGTGAAGAACCTGATCCGCCGTGGAACACAAAATTGATTGGTTTTTCGGCAGTTAGGTTAAACTTCTCTTTGATATAATCCTGAGAATTTTTAAGGATTACGGGCTGCAATTTTACGTTACCCGGTTTATATACACCATGTACGTTACCGAATGCCGCAGCAACAGTAAATTTATCACTTACTTTGCTCAGTTCCTCGTAAGCATAAGCCACCTCAGAAGGTTGTGTATACAGTTTAGAACTGTCTACATCGCTATTGTCAACACCATCTTCTTCTCCACCGGTTACACCCAGTTCAATTTCGATGGTCATACCCATTTTTGCCATACGGGCCAGATATTTGGCCGATATCTCCATGTTTTCTTCGATTGGTTCTTCCGAAAGATCAAGCATGTGAGATGAAAATAGTGGCTTACCATGTTCTGCAAAGAATTTTTCGCCGTGGTCTAGCAATCCATCAATCCATGGTAATAATTTTTTAGCGGCGTGGTCGGTATGTAAAACCACAGCAACACCATAATGTTCGGCAAGTAAATGAACATGTTTGGCCGCCGAAACAGCACCTAACACACATGCATTTAAATTGTCATTGTTTAATGTTTTTCCTGCATAAAACTGCGCACCTCCGTTAGATAACTGGATCATAACAGGTGAATTAACCGCTTTTGCAGTTTCCATCACTGCATTAATGGTATTGGTGCCTGTAACGTTTACCGCCGGTAAAGCAAATTGATGTTTTTTAGCCTGTTCAAACAATTCCTGAACAGCATCTCCGTAAATTACGCCTTTATAGCCTTTTAAACTCATTATTTTTAATTTTAGATATGCCGAAGTTATGAAAATTATGGCTTTAGGCAAATTAAAGTTATGCTAAACTTGCACAAGGTGTTCTGATTTTTTTTTGTTTCTTTGTACTCGCATTTTTCAACAAATAACATGGCTTGGTTTAAGAGAGAAAAAAAAGGTATCAGTACGTCAACAGAAGAAAAGAAAGAGGCACCCGATGGTTTATGGAACAAGTGCCCCAACTGTAAAAAAGCGTTACACAGTGCCGATCTGGTAGAAAATAAATATGTTTGCCAATACTGCAATTATCATTTGCGGGTTGGATCTAAAGAATACTTTGAAGTATTGTTTGACAACAATCAGTTTACAGAACTGTTTGCAAACCTGACCTCGGGTGATCCATTAAACTTTACAGACAGCAAACCCTATACGGAAAGACTGGTAGAAAGCCAGAATAAAACCGGTTTAAAGGATGCCATCAGGGCTGCTCATGGTAAAATAGAAGGTGAAGACCTGGTAGTTGCCTGTATGGATTTCAACTTCATTGGCGGATCTATGGGTTCGGTAGTAGGCGAAAAAATTGCCCGCTCCATTGATTATAGTATCAAACACAAAATCCCCTTCCTGATGATTTCAAAATCAGGTGGCGCAAGGATGATGGAAGCTGCATTCTCATTAATGCAGATGGCTAAAACATCGGCCAAGCTGGCCTTATTGAGCGAGGCTAAAATTCCGTACATCTCTTTATTAACAGATCCTACTACAGGTGGTGTAACGGCTTCGTATGCCATGCTGGGAGATATCAATATTGCTGAACCGGGTTCGTTAATCGGTTTTGCAGGCCCAAGGGTAATTAAAGAAACGATTAAAAAAGATTTGCCTAAAGGTTTCCAGACTGCCGAGTTTGTACTGGAACATGGCTTTTTAGACTTTATTGTCGACCGCAGGGCAATGAAAGCCAAACTGGCTGCATTCATCAAAATGATGAAGAATTAAAAATTAAGATAAAAAAAGAGAGGGGTTTGTATGATACAAACCCCTCTCTTTTTTTACACTTTGTCTTTAAGCATCCCGTCATCATGACAGGATTGCGCTTAAGCACTTACATTTTGCGCTACAATCTGCTTTACTTTTTCTACCACAAAATCAAGTTCGGCTTTGGTATTGTATTTACTGAAGGAGAAACGTACAGATGGTCTGTTCGGATCGGCCCCAATACCGGTAAGCACATGAGAACCAATGTTGGAACCCGATGAGCAGGCACTACCACCGGAAGCCGAAATACCGTTAATATCCAGGTTAAACAATAACATATCTGCCATGTCCATTGCCGGGAAAGAAACATTCAGTACCGTATACAAACTCTTATCTGCGTCGGTTTCGCCATTAAAACAAATATCAGGAATGGCCTCGATAAGCTGCTCTTTCAGGTAATCTTTCAATCCCTGGATGTGTTGCTGGTGACTATCCATCTCTGCATAAGCAATTTCCAACGCCTTAGCCAATCCTACAATTCCATATACGTTTTCGGTTCCGCCGCGCATGTTGCGCTCCTGCGCACCACCAAAAATCATCGGACTGATTTTAATGTTGTGGTTTACAAACAGGAAGCCTACCCCTTTAGGGCCATGCAATTTATGTGCTGCACACACAATAAAGTGTGCTTTCAGCTTTCTTACATCGTGCACATAATGCCCCATCGTTTGAACGGTATCACAATGATAAATGGCATTGTACGTTTCGCAAAGCTCTCCTATACTTTCAATATCGTTTAAAGTACCCAATTCATTATTGGCATGCATTAAGGATACAAAAGAACGTTCATTATTTTTTAGCAATTCTTCCAGGTGATTGAGGTCGACATTCCCTTTTTCGTCGATATCCACAAAACTCAGCTTTTCAATTACCCCTTGCTTCAGCAGCATACCCAAAGTATGTTCAACAGCGTGGTGTTCTATTTTTGAAGTGATTGCATGTTTAATATTAAACGCAGCAATACCACAACGAATAGCTGTATTATCGGCCTCAGTGCCACCGGATGTAAAAAATATTTCGGCGGGGCTGGCATTCAAAAGTCCTGATACCGTTTTCCTCGCTTTTTCAATTAATGTACGTACTTCCCGGCCCTGAGCATGAATTGATGATGGGTTTCCGTAATAATTGTCCATTACGTTTACCATCTCCGCCATCACTTCCTTGTCCAAAGGAGTAGTGGCGGCGTTATCTAAATAAACCCGTTCCATTTTAATTTAATAAGTTAGTTAGTTTTTTTATTAGTTCAGTTTTAATATTTCTTTGATATCCGATATAATTTTTGCAGCCAGGTTTTCGGCAACAGTTTCTGTGCCGGCCTCGCTATAAATACGGATAATCGGTTCGGTGTTTGATCTGCGCAGGTGTACCCACTCCTTATCAAACTCTATCTTTAACCCATCAATAGTGCTGTTTGGCTGATCTTTGTATTTCTCCTGCACTTTGATCATCAAAGCATCAATATCCATCTCTGGTGTTAAAGTAATTTTATTTTTTGAGATGTGGTATTCCGGATAACTTTTGCGCAGCAGGGAAATAGATTTACCAAATTTGGCCAGATGCGTTAAAAACAAAGCAATACCCACCAGGGCATCACGGCCATAGTGTAGTTCAGGATAAATAATACCTCCGTTGCCTTCGCCACCAATAACAGCATTGGTTGCCTTCATTTGGTTCACTACGTTGACCTCTCCTACTGCTGATGCATGATAAACACCACCTGCTTTTTCGGTTACATCTCTTAACGCCCTGGTAGAGGATAAATTAGAAACTGCATTACCAGGCGTATTTTTAAGAATATAGTCGGCCACAGCAACCAGGGTATATTCCTCGCCAAACATTTCCCCATCTTCACAAACGAAGCACAAACGATCCACATCCGGGTCAACAACAATTCCCAGGTCGGCCTTTTTGTTTTGTACCACCTTGGCAATTTCAGTTAAATTTTCGGGTAACGGTTCGGGGTTATGTGGGAAATGACCATCCGGCTCACAATACAGTTCATGTATGGTTTCTACACCCAAGGCTTTCAACAAGGCAGGTACAAATATCCCTCCTGTTGAGTTGACACAGTCGATAGCAATTTTAAAATTGGCTTTTTTAATGGCAGCAACATCCACCAATGGCAAAGCCAAAATAATATCAATATGTTTTTGCAGGTAAGTATCATTGCTGATCACTTTACCCAGGCTATCTACATCTGCGAATTCAAATTCGGACTTTTCAGCGATCTCCAACACTTCTTTTCCATCTGCATCACTAATAAACTCACCTTTATCATTTAACAATTTCAGCGCATTCCATTGTTTCGGATTATGACTTGCTGTCAAAATGATACCGCCGCCTGCCTGTTCCATTGGAACTGCAATTTCTACCGTTGGTGTAGTAGATAAACCAAGGTCTATCACTTCAATTCCCAGTCCCTGCAAGGTTCCGATAACGAGGTTGTTTACCATTTCGCCTGAAATCCGCGCATCGCGGCCAAGAACAATCTTTTTAATGTTGGTTCTGCTGATTACCCAGGAGCCATAAGCTGCTGTAAATTTTACAATGTCGATGGGGGTTAGTCCGTTGCCGGCAACGCCGCCAATAGTCCCCCTGATGCCGGAGATAGATTTTATTAGTGTCAATTTGTTGAGTTTTCACCAAAAATAAGAAAAATTCAGGTAACCAATTATTTAACTTATATCATTATTATAACAAATGCAGTTAAATTGCATTTGCTGTACAAATAATCTTACCTGTTGCAGACCAAAACACTATATTTGTATCTTTCAAAATGTTTCAATATGCAGCGTAAATGGTTTCAATACTGGTTTAATTCCCCTTATTATCATATACTTTACAGTCAACGTAATGATGCCGAGGCCGAATTTTTAATTGACAATTTATCGGCTTATTTAAAACCTGCACTGGAATCAAGAATTCTGGATATTGCCTGTGGACGCGGACGTCATGCCATTTATCTGAACAAAAAGGGATATGATGTAACTGGCATCGACCTTTCAGAGCAGAGCATTAAGTATGCTCAGCAATTTGAACAAAAGCACCTGCACTTTTTTGTACACGATATGCGCAAATTGTGTTTTATCAATTACTTTGACATTGCTTTGAACCTGTTTACCAGTTTTGGATATTTTGAAACAGAAAAAGACCATGTAAATGCATTGAAGTCTTTTAGAAAGAGTTTAAAGCCCGATGGGACTTTGGTGATAGACTATTTCAACACCCAAAAAATCATTAAAAACCTGGCGCATAAGGAAATAAAAACAGTTGAAGGGATAGAGTTTCACCTGAGTAAGTTTGTAGCAAACGGAAAAATCATTAAACACATCAACTTTGAGCACCGCGATAAGCCTTTTGCTTTTGAAGAACGTGTGCAAGCTTTTGAACTGGCCGATTTTGAAAGAATGTTTGCCAAAAGTGGTTTGCAGATTACAGCCACCTTTGGAAGTTATGGCCTGGAGGAATTTGATGAGACGAAATCAGACCGTTTGATTTTAATCTGTAAAAAAGTATGATAGAGAGCTTACAGCAATTTGATGTCGAGCTTTTTTTAAAGATCCATCGGGGAATGGCCAATCCATTTTTCGACTGGCTCCTGCCCTTGATGCGCAACCGGTATTTCTGGGCACCACTTTATTTGTTTATCCTGATTTTTTGTATGATTGAATACAAAAAAAAAGGGGCATACATTATTGGTATGTTGCTGGCTACTTTTGCTATGGGCGATATCATTGCCTCGCGCCTGATTAAGCCACTTGTAGGGCGGATCAGGCCATGTAATGAAGTAAGCCTTGCCGATCTGATTATCCACAGGGTACCTTGTGGCAGCGGACAGAGTTTCCCATCGGCACATGCCACCAATCATTTTGCCATTGCCATATTCCTGATTTTTGTTTTTTACGATAAATGGAAGCCTATTTTGCCTATAGGCCTGGCCTGGGCTTTTATCATTTCTTTTTCGCAGATCTACGTTGGGGTACATTACCCTATCGATACCATGGTAGGCGCTGTGCTGGGCACAACAATAGGCATTTTTACTGCATCAATTTATAGAAAAATACAACCGCAATTATAATGGAAATCTGGAAACTGGTCATTTTATTTTTCAGCGCCTTTTTAGGAGGTACAGCAATATTTTTAGTGAAGAGCGACAAGTCGCAATTGCTAAAACTAATCCTTTCCTTTAGCGGTGCCTATTTATTTTCGATTACAGTATTGCACCTGATACCGGAGGCTTACAGTGGTGCCGACCATGAAAGTATTGGTGTATTTATCTTAATTGGTTTTTTACTACAGGTATTACTGGAGCAATTTTCGGAAGGTGTGGAGCATGGACACATTCATAAGCACAATGATAGCAAGGCTTTTCCATATGGTATTATGATCAGTTTATGCCTGCATGCTTTTCTGGAAGGGATGCCTTTGGCAAAAGATCAGCACAATGCTTTGATTTATGGCATAGCCCTGCATCACATACCGGCAGCGTTTGCACTGGCCAGCATTCTGCTTCAAAGTCATTTTAACCGCAATAGCGTCATATTTTACATCAGTATTTTTGCCATTATGGCCCCGCTTGGTTTTTATGTAAGCTATGGTTTGAGTACTGGCAGTATTGGCGGCGTTGAAGCCTACTTTAACAAGATCATGGGCATTGTGATTGGTATATTTTTACACATATCTACCACCATCCTGTTTGAATCGAGTGTTGATCATAAGGTGAGTAAACGCAAAATGATTGCGGTATTGTGCGGAGTAGCGATAGCACTGATTGGTTTTTATACCTCAGGCCATAGTCATCATCACGTCCACTAGCCCCGCATCTTATCCAGCAGGTTATTCAGCTGAATGGCTTCTTCTTCTGTTAAATTGTCTGATACAAAAGCCCAAAGGTTCACTTCAGTTCCGATCTGTTTTAAGAGTGTCAAACCTTTTTCTGTGATCAATATATCCACTGCCCGTTTATCATTCGGGCTGGTGGCTTTTAACACATATCCTTTTTGAACCAGGCGGTCAACAATTCTGGAAGCATCGCACATTTTATCCAGCATCCTTGATTTCAACAGACTAATAGTAGAAGGATTTGGATACTGTCCCCTTAAAATCCTCAATATATTAAACTGCTGGGTAGTAATATCGTAGGCCTCAATCTCCTTTTTTAAATTGTCAATGCACCATCCATAAGTAAACAGTACATTGACTATTGCCTGCTGGTATTCACTCTCAAACTTTGAAGTTTTTGTTTCTTTCTGCAACTGCATCTTTTGTTTCTTTATTTGTCTGCTTCGGGTTTTTCATTCTTTTTTTTCCCAAAGCCCCAGGGACAGCGCTTACATTTATTTTTACAACAATATCCCCGTTTAAGGTGATAAGCTGTGGTAAACACCATCAAACCATCATCGTTAAAATAATAGTCCTCTCCTTCTTTCATCAGTTAAGCAATTTAACGACCAAATTTCCTTCGAAGTGCTTTTTAAGTGCAATGCCACTGCCATGGTTGGTCCATATTTGTGATGGTTTTACCTCTTTTGTGGTTAAAAGAATATCCTTCCAGTCGGCATGATCGGAAATATACAGTTGAATTTCGTTGTTATTTTGCAGGTGTTTCCAACCTGTTGCAAACACCCTGACCACGTTAATTGCCCTAAAATAGCTCTTAAACACCATTGGTGGTACCACATATACCATATTGCTATGGTTATTTTTCATCACCTTACGGTCGTACACCTCGTAACGGCCAAGATTGACGCCCAGCTGCTCGTATATCTTCACAAAAGGCACCATACTGTGGTGGAGCAATATCCTTTTTTCTATACAATGATCATTCATTAAACTAATCAGTCGCTGACATTTGCCCAAAGCATAAGCTCCCAACATGATATTGGTTATGGTACTGTTCAGCTTCAAAATTTCTTCTTCAGCGGTGGGGTGTTGCGTTCCCGGATCGGCAAAGGTAGTTTCTGTAATCAGTACATCTGCCTCTACAAATTCAATGGGCTCACAGGTTTTATCCGGCTGCAGTTTATAATCGCCGGTATACAGGTATTTGATCCCCTTATACTCCATCAAAACCTGGGCAGAGCCCAATATATGTCCCGCAGGAATAAAACTGATCTGCACGCCATTCAACTCGAATGTTTCATGGTAAGGCTTCAGGTAAAACTCTCCTCCGGCAAACTTCCGGTACCTGTGTTTCATAAACAAGGCTGTAGCTTCGGTACAATATACATGCAGGTTACCACCTATAGCGTGGTCGGCATGGGCATGAGAAATTACTGCATTTTTTACAATTTCTTTGGGGTCTAAATAAAAATCTCCGTAACTGCAAAACAGGCCGGTTTTGGTTACGACTATAAAATCATCAAGTATCATTCAGCATTTTTTAGAAACAGTTGATGTAATCTGGTCACCTGAATGATCAGGGATTCTGTTTCATTGTTATTAATTATATGATCGGCCAGTTTTATTTTTTCTTCATCAGACAACTGTTTGTCCATCCTGGCTTTAACCTGCCCGGCAGTTACGCCGTCACGGTCCATCACCCGCTGCAATCTGATTTCCTGGGCTGCAACCACCAGAATATTCTGATCGCACATTTTATAAGATCCGCTTTCAAACAATAAAGCCGCTTCTTTTAAAATATAGGGTGCATTTTGCGGCACCTGCTTTACCCAATTATCGAAGCCCCTGAAAACCGCAGGATGCACCAGTTCATTTAATCTGGCCAGTTGTTCGGCATTGTTAAATACAATGCCGGCAATGTGCTTATTGTTCAATGTACCATCCTGATGATAGCTTTCGGCTCCAAAAGCTTCTTTTACACCATTTACCAAAATCTCATCACTCACCATGATCTGTTTGGCAACTGTATCTGCATAAAAAACAGGAATCCCTAACGTTTCAAACACCTTGCATATAGTGGTCTTACCACTTCCTATACCGCCTGTAATCCCTATCTTTAACATTATTTTTCGATGATAAAATCAACTTTACCGGGGTTAACCTGTATCATTTTACAAAAATCAGGAAAACGCATAATCCTGACCCTTAATTTATTATGATTTAAATTCTTCCATTCGTTCATATCCACCACAGCCTCGATAAATTCTTCATTCACCTGATGGTATTTTGACAGTGCTACCAAAAAGGTGATCTTCACTTTTCTTGGATACAGTTTAACACTGTAATATTCACGGTTATTGATCACCTTAAGCGGAACTTCCAGCACCTTTTCGGTAAACTCGTCAACCGGTACTTTCACTTCTACACTGGCCGGAAAAATGCTGACATTTTTCATCTTGCTTTGCGTCATGGCTACGATGCTTTTAGAAGTGTATTGTACATCATCCAATTTCAACGAGTCCGTTTTCCATTCTTTGATTCTTTCCAACTCCTGTTCGGGCCCCGAAATAGTGACATAATCAGGCGTAATATCTATGGGACCTGATGCATTGTATTGTCGCAGAAAACTCAATTCAGATACCAGCTTCACAGGAACTCTTTTCACCGTTTTTTCAGAAAAATCGAAATACAAGGTATCGGGTTTTACTGAAATGATTTTCTGAGAGGTTTCGAGCTGATTGTTTACATTATACAGCTGTTCAGAAAAAAGGATAAAGTTTCTGTTGTTCAGTTTTTCCAGGCTAATGGAAATAGATTGCGGCTTGATCCGTAACCTTGCAAACAACAATTGCCAGCCACTTCCTTCTACCTGGAGATCGACAGTATCGGACTGCAGGGGATGAAAAGCCTTTTTCTGAGGGATGCTGTTGTATTTTAAAACTGTTTTTACCGTATACGGATATTTATTGTTCAATGCCATAAACAACCAAGCTGCAATTGCGATGAGCAGACAGGTGACCAGCACCAGGAAGCGTTTTCGCTCTATTTTTGTGAGTTTAATAAATGGCATATCTTGAACAAATATACTTAAATGCAAAAGCCGCACCAAACAAGGATGCGGCTTTTGCATTTATGGCTTAATCCATTAAGCTTTAGGCGTTTCTTCGGCTTTAGGCGCAACTGCTTTAGTCGCATCTAAAGAAACTGCAGATTTATCGAAACGGATTTTGGTTCCGCCTTCTACTTCAATTAAGAAAGTGGTTTCGTTCATATCAGCAATACGGCCATGAATACCCGCAGTAGTTACTATTTTATCGCCCTTTTTTAAGCCTTCAACCATTTTTTTCAGGTCTTTTGCTTTTTTAACCTGTGGTCTGATCATAAAAAAGTAGAAAACGACCATGATTAAAACCATTGGTACCAATGTACTCAACATGCTGTTTCCCTGGGCTTGCAAAATTATTGTTGCTATCATATGCTATTGTATAAATGTTGTTAATTTGATTGTTCTTTAACTTCGCCTGTTAAATGTAAACTGGCGATATGTGGTTGTGCATTAGTGGTAACGGTAATCACTTTATCCTGCATACCTGATTTTCCCTGACTATTAAATACCACTTTGATTTCACCTTCCGCTCCGGGTTTGATGGGCTCTTTTGGTACTTCAGGAATAGTACATCCACAAGTTGCTGTTGCATTCAAAATAATGAGCGGGCTTTTGCCGGTATTTTTGAATTTGTAAGCATAAGAAACTTTTTCGCCCTGGGTAATTTTACCAAAGTCATAGTTTCCATTTTCAAAGCTGATTACCGCAGCATCTGCAGCGGCCGGTACCGCAGCGGCTTCTGCTGATGTAGCTTCTGTTGTATTGCCAGTAGTATCAGAGGTTTTTGCTGTGTTTTGGCAAGCTGCAAACGACATTGCTGCCAATGCCAGTACAAAGATTTTCTTCATATTGCTATTCTTCTATTAATCCGCGACCTACTTTATGAATGCTATTTGTTCTTTTCAGGTCGCCTAAAATTTTGTCCAAGATACCGTTAATAAATGAATTACTTTTCGGAGTACTGTAATCTTTTGATAGATCCAGATACTCATTGATGGTAACTTTAACCGGTATGGAAGGAAAGTTGAGTAGCTCGCAGATGGCCATTTTCATTAAAATAGTATCCATTAATGCAATACGCTCCGACTCCCAGTTTTTTGTTCTTTCGGCAATCAGATCCTGATATTCCTTATTGTTTTTAAGCGTATACAGAAATAGGTCCTGTACAAATTTGCTGTCTTCGGCCCAATCCTGACTAATTGGTGTAAGTGTATTTTTGAAAGGGTCTTCGGAAGTAAAGTTTTTGATGGTTTTGGCTACCATTCCCTGCATCACTTCTTTATCTACCGACCAGTTGATAAATTTATCTTCAAAGGCCTGAATGATGTTGTGACTTTTCAGGATGATTTTTCTGAAAATGAATTTAATGATCGTTTTTGACTCCTCCAGATCGTTGTTGTCATCGGCCAGGTAGGCAGCGTATTCAGGAGTCACCTTAAGGGTATTAAAAATAGCCTTTACAAATTCGGGGTCAGACATCCAGTTGATTCTGTATTTGTGAACAGCAGCAATATAGTCCGGATTTTGTTTCAGGGTAACTGCAAACTTATTGTTCAGCAACTTCATATTCGGATTCAGATCTTCAGCTGTAGGCAAGTGCTTATTGGCACGCTCTGTAGCATCAATTTCTGTGTATTCCGTAGTTTCGACCAATAGAGATAGCATGCCAACGTACATTTCGTATACGTCGTCAATACTCTGCATTAATGCTTTCTTTGAGGATGCAAGATCCCTTTTGTCTGTCATTTGCCATGCAAAAATGTTTTGCAAAGCTTTAATTCTTAAGTGCCTTCTGTTTAACATGAATGTAAGAACGAGTGGTAAATTACCAGGTGATTAAAATGATGATTTTATTTTTTTGATATCGATGATCCTTTGTTCGGCAATGCGGTTGGCCGCACGTATTGTTGGTATATTATCCGCCTTAGACATTTTTATAACGTCTCTTGTAGCGTTGTATATATTTTCTGTTAGCTGCATGGTGCGTTTTTTGCCAAAACCTGTCAACTCCGAATAGCAGCTGATGAGACCGCCGGCGTTAATTAAATAATCAGGCGCAAACAGAATGCCTTTATCCAGTAACAGTTGTCCATGTACGTTTTCATCAGCAAGCTGGTTATTTGCAGAACCGGCAATGATGGCAAACTTCATTTTATGGATGGTTTTGTCATTTACGGTAGCCCCTAATGCACAAGGTGCATAAATATCGGCATCCAATCCGAATATTTTATCGGCACTAATTGGTTTTGCCTTATAAGTACGTGCTACATGTTGCAGACGGTCTTCGTTGATATCGCTGATGTAGACTTCTACATTTTCGGCTCTAAGCAAGGCGACCAGGTGTTCACCTACATTGCCTATTCCTTGTACTACAACCGATCGTCCGGCCAGCATATCTGTTCCAAAAACCTCTTTAACGCAGGCTTTTATTCCTAAAAACACACCTTTTGCTGTTGTTGGCGCCGGGTTACCTGCACCTCCCAATGATTCGGGCACACCGGTTACATGACTGGTTTCCATACGGATATACTCCATATCTTTGGTGGTTGTACCTAAATCTTCGGCTGTAATAAATTCGCCATTCAGATTTTTAATAAACCTACCGTAGCTGCGCATCATGGCTTCCGATTTTCCTTTTCTGGAGTCGCCGATAATTACGGCTTTACCACCACCTAAATTTAAGCCTGTAATAGATGCTTTATAGGTCATGGCGCTCGATAGGCGTAATACATCTTCCAGTGCCTCTGATTCTGTAGCGTATGTCCACATGCGGGTTCCCCCTAATGCAGGGCCTAAAGTAGTATCGTGAACGGCTATAATTGCTTTTAATCCGGTATCGGGATCATTGCAAAATACAACCTTCTTGTGCCCCGATGCACTTAACTGATCTAAAACTGAATTCACAATAGAACTATTACCAGACATATAATTTCGTTTATCAGATATGTCGCAAAACTAGCATAAAAAAACATTATTTACATTGTTTTAACCAAAGAGTTTAAAAAAAATAGGTTGATTTGGATAACTTTACGTCCTGATGAAACACCTGCGTTTTTTAAATAAATACTTCTATAAATATAAATGGTGGATAATCCCCGGGATTTTCTTTGTCATTATTTCCAATATTTTCGGGGTGGTACCCGCACAGGTAATCGGGCATGCCTTTAACCTGATTACAGAAAATATAGAAATATATCGTCTATTTAACGGGTTTGAGCGTGCATCTGTTGTATATGACATCTTTAGTGTCAGCCTTTTCTATTTCGGGGTGCTGGTCCTTGTGTTGTACCTGTTGAGGGGACTATTTCTATTCTTTATGCGGCAAACCATCATTTTGATGTCGAGACATATTGAGTTCGACATGAAGAATGAGATTTATGCCCATTATCAGCGATTGAGCCTTGGTTTTTACCGGCGTAACAATACCGGCGATCTGATGAACCGGGCTACTGAGGATGTAAACCGGGTGCGGATGTACGTTGGTCCGGCCATTATGTATACCATCAATACCGCTGTTTTGTTTATGTTGGTTATTTACGCTATGTTCTCTGTAAACGCCACATTAGCCATATGGTGTCTGGTACCGCTTCCTATACTGGTATTGATTATTTATTTTGTAAATACATTGATCAACCAGAAAAGTGAACAGATACAGGTACAGCTGTCCAGGTTATCCAGCTTTGTACAAGAGCGGTTTTCGGGCATAAGGGTTATCAAATCATACGTAAGGGAAGATTATACGCAAAAGATATTCGCGGCCGAGAGTCAGGGTTACAAAGACAATGCAATGGGCCTGGTCAAAGTACAGGCCCTCTTCTACCCTACCATGTTGTTGCTGGTGGGTTTAAGTACCATACTTACTATATATATTGGAGGTATACAGGTGATAGATGGTTCTATTACTCCTGGAAACATCGCCGAATTTATAGTTTATGTCAATCAACTTACTTTTCCGGTCTCTATGCTAGGCTGGGTTACCACTTTAATTCAACGTGCATCAGCCTCTCAAAAACGCATTAATGAGTTTTTACAGTTAAAACCAGATATTACTTCCGGCAATACGCAAACCCCGTTATTAAATGGAAACATTAAATTTGAGGGGGTGAGTTTTACTTATCCGGATACAGGTATACAGGCGATTAAAGATGTCAATTTTGAGATTGAACAGGGGCAGTTTGTAGCTATTATAGGTCGTACTGGCTCTGGAAAATCGACCCTGGCCAATTTAATTATGCGGATGTATGATGTAGACAGTGGGCAGATTAGTGTGGATGGAACTCCACTAAAATCACTTAACCTTAACAATTACCGCAATCAGATTGGTTTTGTACCTCAAGAGGTTTTTCTGTTTTCGGACACCATTAAAAACAACATTGCTTTTGGGTTGGACAAAGTTACCGATGCCGAAGTGGATACCGCAGCAAAAAATGCGGCGGTATATCAGAATATCATCGATTTTGATCAGAAATTTGAGACAATGCTGGGAGAAAGAGGGATTACGCTATCGGGCGGACAAAAACAACGGGTTTCTATTGCCCGTGCCCTGATTAAAGAGCCCCGTTTGCTTATTTTTGACGATTGCCTTTCGGCAGTAGATACCAGAACTGAAGAGGAGATTTTGACGAATCTGAGCAGAATTATGAAAAACAGGACAAGTATTTTAATAGCTCACCGGATTTCTACAATAAAAAATGCCGATAAAATTATCGTTCTGGAAGAAGGCAAAATCATTGAGCAGGGTACTCATACACAGCTTTTAGCCCATGAAGGGGCCTATGCAGAGATGTACCAGAATCAATTGTTGGAAGAAGAGCGACAAACTATTTAATTTCATTTTGAACTTTAGTAATTAATAGTTTATATTTACCCGAACCAAAACCAAGATCAATACCAACCATGGGAGAATTTGACAACAAAGAGAGAGAAGAGGTTTTTTCTAAGAAAGTAAGGGCAGGTAAAAGAACTTATTTTTTTGACGTAAAAGCTACCAGATCAGGAGATTATTACCTAACCCTAACAGAAAGTAAGAAAAGACTGGAGGACGGCGTTTTTGTAAAACACAAGATCTTTTTATACAAAGAGGATTTTGAGAAATTTACAGAGGGGTTAAACGAAACGGTTGACTACATCAAGAACCATCAGGATGTTGTAGAAAAACGTTATGAATATTCGGAGAATCATGAAGGAGTGGGAAGCAAGGGTCATCATGATGACTTTTCATTCTAAAAAGATACAACAATATTAAAAAAGCCCTGCTGAATTATTCAGCAGGGCTTTTTTAATGGCATAAAGGAGTCTATAGCGCTTCTACTTTATCCAATAGCTCCTGAGCTAGTTTCTGAATTTTGGAAGTTTCTGCATCGGCCAGCAATCTTGTCTTTTTAGCCGCCACGAGTCCCTCTGCTTTCTTTTTCATGACCAGGCAAACCTGTGCAAAAGTGGACTGTATGCTATACTCTTCCGGTTCAAGTTCTACAGCACGTTTGGCCATCAGGTAGGCTTGCTGCATAACTGCAGGCGAAACCTGGTCTTTGGGGCTTTTACCGCCAGAAGCTCTCCTGGCCAGAAAGCTCAGCTTTTCGGCTTCGTCCTTTAACTCATTTATTAAAGCCGAACTGGTTAACTTTACATAGTCGTCCGTTCTTCCTACGCCCAGGTAATAATCGGCCTCCAGCATTACCCCCTGTTTTTTGCGTTCAATCTTATCTGATTTCTTGAAATAGGCGAGTTTCTCCATAAAAGCCTGTTCGTTATTGCCCCGCATCAAACCGTACAAGGTGTACGTAATCAGACGGTCTTTCAGCTGATCACGTTCTTCGGCTTTGCTCCATTTGTTATAGGCATTTTCATTGGCCATAAAATATGCACCCAGCTTATCATTTTCATTTCTGGCCAAAGTTCTGATCACTTTCCAGCCAAGTTCAGTATTCAACTCCGCTACCGGGATTCTGTCCACAATTTCCTTTGCTATCTTGTCAGCATTCGACCTGTCAGATTTATTCAAGACCAGGTAGTAATCTAATAGAAAAGGAAGGTCACGTGCCCCCTCTTCGTATTTTTTGTTTAGATAGGAAAGGTTCTTCTTCGGATCCGCCGCCTTTCTTCCTTCTTCCAAAAACTCATCAATAGGCATCCTTGACCCGGTTCTGTGTACAACTACTCCATTACCGTTAATAAATAAAAAGGTAGGGAACGATTGTACGCTGTACTTTTTACGTAGCTCTATTCCTTCGCCTTTTTCCATATCAATTTTAGCATTGATAAAGTTTTTGTTGTAGAACTCGGCAACTTTTGCATCTTTAAACGCATTCTGGTCCATCCATTTGCATGGACCACACCAGTCGGTGTAGCAATCAACAAATATCAGTTTACCTGATTTTGCAGCAGCTTCGGTGGTTTCTTTCCAGGTACCGGTCTGGTTAAATTTGATTCCTTCCTGCGCACTTACATTAAGTGCAACAAGGATGAATAGTAATGAACTTAATTTTCTCATATGTAATTGCATTAAAAATCTTTGTCTTTATGGCTTGGTTACTTTTTTAACTGGTCTTGTCGAAACTAAAGCCGCATCATCTGCCTTCGCAGTCAGAACATAGTAACCATGATAACTTGGGTTAGTATGGAAGTCGTAAGTATAAAACTTTTTACCACTTTGGTCCAACATTGTGGAAGATAGATGGTAGGAACTTGCTGAATTTACTGTTTCTAAAACGGTACCGTATTTAGCTAAAGCTGCGTTCACAACTGCTAAATTTGCATCCGCCAGCTTCAATTCGTCTACAGCAGGTAAATACCAGCCCGCTGTTGTACCCGGACTTGCCTTGTATTCATAGGCATACATAAATGCACTGGTAGATGAAGTCAGTCCCAAATTCAGCGTTTTATTCCGTGCTACTAAGGCAAGTGTATTTCCGTAACCATCATTATAGTCAGGCGTATAAAAAGTACCAACAGGTCCGAATTTTCTGCTCACATTTTCTAAAGCGATGATTTTCGCTTCTTTGATGTTGGCAGGATTTACCCAGAACACAATACCTGTTGGATTATATGTAGCATCGTAAACCAGATCACCTACTTCATAATAAGTTTTAGGTGCGCTTAAACTATAGGGAAGAACAATTTCGGCAGAAGTACCGCTTCGCTCTACCTTTAATTTAATGTTTCCCTTCCTGTTGACGGTGGTGGATCCGAAGAAATCATTGGGTGCTTTTACCGTGAGGATTTTATTACTAAAAGTAACAGTCCAATCTGAAGGTGCTGAGACAACGCTAACAATTGCGCCTTCGGTATGTCTGATCTCAGAACTAAAAGTCTGGCCTTCCTGCGCATCAAATCTTTTTAGCTGGGATGATAAATACAAACTTGATGAAACCTTATTTTTGGGATGGGTATTCATGAATTCCCACATCAAAGGCATGATATAAAACCAACTCACACCATGTCCTTCATCCAATATGGAATAGAATTCAATATCGGTTTTGCCACCTGCCCATTTTGCAGTTAGATAACGTTTATAGTTATCGATCTTTAAGGTATCACTATTCATCGCATCCGTAGGGAAATATCCGCCAATGGTATTGGCCCAGGCTTTTATATTATCTAAAGCTGCAGCATAGACAACCGTAGCATCTGTAACCCCATTAAAAGCTCTGATCGGTACGGCTCTTGACGGAACATCTGAAGCCGATAATTTCATTTGTCCAGAAACCGGTACCGCTGCTGCAAATACTTCAGAACGATAAGAAGCCAGGACAAAGGAAAAAATTGCCCCGCTGGAATGTCCGCAAGTATAAATCCTATTTATATCGGCTACAGGCGTATGTGTTTTGAAATAGTCGATCATGGCATCCACAAAAGGCAAATGGTAATCTGAATTCTGCCAGTTCACAGCTGAACCTGTATCCTCTCCGGCAGGAAAAACAACGATACAGTTTTCTCTAATCGCCAATTGTGAAAGCGGATGATTCATTGATACATCCTGCAAAGGATCTACCCCTGTACCATAACTCCCATGAAAGTTAAAAATCAAAGAAATAGGCTTCGTTTTATTAATCGAAACCGGCATAAAATAGGTGAACCTTCTATTTGATTCTACACCATTAGTGGTTAATTTTAATTTGATCTGGTGAAGCCCTGGCATTAATGTTCCTTCAGCCTCGCCAGGTGGGTTGCCCTCAACTTCATAACTGTCTACCTTCACTTCCTTCTTCTCCTGAGTAAGGTAGCTACTTTTATCCTTTTCACAGGAGCAAAAGACAACAAGCAACAGCAATATGAATGAAATATATTTTTTCATAGCCTTTTTATTTTTTAATTAAATATTATCCAATTCTACCAATCCACCGTTGGCTTTACCGTCTCTCCAATGCGTCTGATACTTGATTTTAACATCAACAGGTATTCCGGATACGCCCACATACTTGTTCTTCAATGTCAATCCCAATCCCGCTTTGTCCAAACTAAACACCAACACATCGCCTTTATTCTCTTCACCATTACCTTCCTTATCTGTCCCATATCGAGACACGCCAAGGATTAAGCTTTTTTCGGTCCTGGAAACGGTCATACTGGTAATTACGGCGTCAGCCGCATAGCCCAAAGCCGTTAGCGATAGAACAGCATGACTTTCATTAGGCACACTATTGGACGTGATATCCAAGATATTGTATTTGTACAATTTATTACCGGCCGTAAAAAACAGGTAAGGAGAAGTTTTCAAATTGTAAAACTTACTGTTATCAGTAGCCACTCCACCGGCTACTTCGCCAGAAAGTGAATATTTATTGCCCACTTTCCCCAATAGTAAAAAACGAAGTGCGTTGGAAGAAGTTTTTAATACAGCGAAAGATGCTCCGGACTGACTGGTAGCTGATCCATAAACCAACTCATGTCCAGGGAATGCTTTTACATCTGTAGTCGGAATAGAATAACTAACCCCATAGCTCGAATAGGTAAACCTTCCAAAGGTTCGGTCAAACACCATAAAATTACCTAGTGTATACCCATGATTAAAAAGTGTAGTATTAGGTGTCGGAATCATATCATCATAATAACCAAAAGCAGAAAAATAACCAGTCTGTCCGTAAACGCTCTTACGGTTATAAACAAACGAGCTACTAAATGGAGGTAATTCTAAGCTTGCGAAATAAAGTGCGCCACCTGAAATCAACTGAAATTGAACCATTTGATGAAAGTTGCTTCCATACGGATTATTTCTCCAAAGATTAATGCCCTGGGCCATAAATTCAGGCTTGTACCCTTCGATATTAGGTGGTGGATAAGATGCTGCCCCTGTAAAGGCTTCACCTTCCAGATACGGAACAGTATTGGGCATCAGGGTTCCCTTATCAATCAGGGTGATTTTGTTATCTACCAATACCATCACTCGTCCATATCTATTCGCAAAAGGTTCAACTTTAGCTAATGCGGTACCTGTTGGCTCAACCATTAGCATCTCCAGTCGTTCAGGATTTATGCCCAGAGGAGTTCCAGATCGGGATTCATAATAATTGATTGCCCAATTGGCTGGTTTATCCAGACGAAGGTAGGATAACTCTGCCTTTCCTTTGAATTTACTCAATACCATAATCAGGTTTCCAGCTGTAGATGAGGAAACATTCAGGTCAAATCTGAAATACTTTTTGACCTTTGTTTCTTTATCTTCCACAATAAACCGGGAAATCTTATTACCCGGTAACATATCCACCCGGATATTCAAATTTAAACTATTGGAAACGATTGTGTTATTAATATCCCAGCTATAGTTGAACTTGCTGGTATCACTATACATTGTACCGATAACTTTAGGCTTAATCTTTAAGCTATCGTCCATATCACGTGCGTAATTCTTCTCTATTCCTTCAATGCTGACTTCATTTATATCCCGATAGTCCGCCAGGTCAGTTCCTAAATCTTTGGAACACGAGCTTAGGAAAAATATCACAAGCGCTACTAGTACTATATTACATTTTTTCATCTGTATATAATTTATTTAATAATTAAGGTTTGGGAACTATTCTGTCGATGTATATCCGACCTCCGGTTTCATCGTCAAATGTTGGCACAGCACTCAGGTAACTAGCTAGCCCCTGAAAATAAGACCTCCCTTCGTTATTGGTATCAAAACGACATTTATTCGGATCTGAAAAATCCTTATTAAAAGAGATCAGAATCTTCCATTTTTTGGGGTGATAAAAACGGAGACTACTACGACCGGGATCTTTCCACCAAATGGGCTCCGACAGATAGTTATTAATGTATAATCTAGTTCTCAAACCATCTTTCATACCCAGATTAAAATCCGCTGTTGACACCATTTCCAGCGTCAATCGCTTATCCTCCGGATTTGAAAAACTGCTACTCAGGGCCTTTCTTTTCACCACTATCTTCAAGGTATCTCTCATTCTGCCTGCTTTAAATATTTGTGTGGTTGAAATAGGCTCATAATGCAACCCTTCCACTGCTGTGGTAGAATCAGATACAATGCGTACCTGATAGTTCCGATCCTGATTTGAAATGTTACCTAAAAACTCAACAGGAATTCTTGCAGTATCACGTTCAACAGCTTCATCCATCATACCAAAAGAAAAAGTAGTTTGGTTAAAATAGGTCCGTCTGGTTACTTTATCACTCCCCGTAACTTCATTAAAGTACGTAAACTGAACTCTGGCTTTCTCATCATAAAAATTATCAATATCCTGATTACAGGAAGTTAATATTGCCAGTAATACTAATATTGACTTTAACTTAAATATATCTTTCATCATACCTTTATTTTAATTACGATTACCTGTTTCAATTTCTTTTAATGGCATCGGGAAGACAAACGTTTTATCACTTGGCGGTATAACACCAACTGTTCCGCTACTGGTCTGGATACCCAGGTTTAATCTTTTATAGGCGTACCATAATTGTCCCTCGCCTACAAACTCTCTTTTAAGCTCTTGCATGATGTACTCCATTGTCAGATAAGTCCAGTGAGAATTGTTTCTGATTCGATGATCTCTCAATGTGTTGATATACGTTTGGGCAGCCTGATCATCTTTCCCCAGATAACATTCCGCCAGAATTAAATACATTTCAGAAAGTTTCATCATTGGCATCTTTGGGAAGAATTTGTCTGTATTGGCGACATTGTATTTTACAAAGTTGCCGTTCACGGTAGAGAACCACTTAATGTTGCGGATATCATCATTATTGCCTTCATACATCGTTGAAACATTTACAAAAGGTAAATAAGCAAAGCGGGTAGAGTTTCCGATTATTTCCGGATAATGCAAGCCAATCGTATAGTCAGATAGATTTTTATTCCTTAGTGAAAAAATATGTTCGTCGGAAAAAAGCATATCAATTTCCGCATCCGGCTTATCTGCACTGGCAAAATCCAATAGTCTGAAGCGCCCGGATTCAATCACTTCTTTTGCATATTTTATGGCGTTTGTTTTATCACCACGCATTAAGGCCACACGCGCTAATAAAGCTTTGACCCCATACAGGTTTATTCGTGCAACGTACTTATCGGCCATATTTTTACTCGCCATTTCGTAAGGCTTTGCCATTGTAATAGGATCTTTGGCCAGCAAGCGCTCTGCTTCTCTGAGATCATCAACTACCAGCTGAACATTTTCTTCCACGGTATACACCGGCGGAAGCGATACCCCGAACTGCAGATTGTAAGGTATACCAGAAGCCTTGGGTGACCTCTTTACATCCGGGCAAAACATGCGGATCAAATCGAAATGCAGGTAGGCACGCAAAGCATAGGCTTCGCCTAAAACCTGATTTTTAGTTGATGCATCAAGGACTTTATTATCTTTCCCTGCCCACTTGATAATATTGTTGGTACCACTTATGGCTCCATACATTCCTTTCCAGATCGCCAAAATCCGGCTTTGAGATCCAGCGTCCTCGTAATCGTATTTTTTCAACTTTTCATAAGCAGAAGCTATGCCATCGTAGCTATAATACTGAGCCAATACGTCGATATCTTCCATGGTCAACTTTTGCCCATAAAGTGCCGAAGATGCCATTGCACTATAAATACCCGCAAGTGCCTCCTGATAACCTTGAGGGGTACTGAAAAGCTTCTCTTCAGTCACTTTATCTGCCAGATCTACATCCAGCCACTTGTTACAAGAGCTGAATAGGAAAATCGAGCATATCATCATAAAAAACTTTATTTTCATATCCATATTTTTAAAATGTCACATTAAGTCCGACTGTAAATGTCTGCGCATAAGGGAAAGTTGTACCTCTTTCCATTTTTACGGTAGAAAACCTAAATAAATCATTGGTTGACAACATAATCCTGGCCCGCTCAAGCTTCAGGCGCTCCAGTGTACCTTTTGGCAAATCGTACGATAAAGACAAGGTTTGAAGTCGCAGAAAATCATTTTTTTGAACCAGCCGTGTGGTTTGATAAGGTGGTGTGGTGTCGTCAATTTTCTTGAACAGCACATTATCTCCTGGTTGTTTCCATCTGTCGTACAAAACACGTCTGTCTGCATTAAACCGAGGGTCTGAGCCTTCAACTTTCTGTGCTAATGTCGAGTTGTAAATCTTCGCACCGTATTCATAAGCGAAAATAAAATACAAATTAAGTCCTTTATAAAACAGATTGGATTGGAAGGTTCCCATCCAGGTAGGGTTCACATCACCTACGATGATTTTGTCCTTCGGATCGTATACAAAGGTCAGATCTCCGTTTAATTTTCTATAAATTTCATAACCTGTCATCGGATCAATACCCAATGACTCTACCACCATCAAAGCACTTTGCGACCTGCCCGCCTGATAAGAACGCAACGGCTTGGGTCCTGTTACATTATCTTTTGAATTTGCTTCCTCATTCATTGCTTCCAATGCATTAGACAGCTTTTTAATTTTGTTCGTATTGGTCGCTGCACCTAATGTGAAATTCCAGTTTAAAGAATTATTCTGACCGCGAAGTACATTGAAGCGCAAACGCATATCCAAGCCTTTGTTCTCCATCGATCCCAGGTTTTCGGTATAGCTTGAGAACCCTGTGGAAGGAGCCACATCTATAGGCAACAATAAATTTTGGGTTTGTTTGATGTAAGCATCAACATTCCAGACCAGGAAATTATTAAACATAGCCAGATCGGCACCTATATTATGCTGTATCGTATTTTGCCATTTCAAGGCTGGATTACCATAACCCAACAATTGTGCGCCATAATACCCATTGTATTCATATTCAGAATTGTAGTTGTATTTGGTGATCGCCTGGTCGGCAGAGAAATTAACTGAGCCTGTACTTCCTGTAGAAGCCCGCAATTTTAAAGTCATATTTCCCTTCCACCAAGCTTCCCTATCCACATTCCAGGCAGCCCCAACGGACCAGAATGGAGCAAAACGTGACTCTTTACCAAAGCGGCTGGAACCATCGGTACGGAAGGAAAGATCCAAATAATAACGGCTATCGTAGCCAATATTGGCGTTAGCAAAAAAACCAATCATTCTGGATTTATCAAAATAGCCTGTAGGCTTCGAATTCTCCTTAAATTGCTGGGCATATTGGATAAAGTTCATGTTATCACTTAAAAATCCGGTAGCCGTATAACCTTCGCTAATCCCGGAAGTAGTAACCACATTTGCACCTAAACCAATATTGGTTGACACTTTTTCCCAAAACACATTATTATAGGCCCCCGTAATAGTTCCATCAAAATTCAGATCATCACGATCAGAAATCGTATAACTGCCTTTTTTATTCATTTCTGTCTCCTTATCAAATGCAGAAGAAAGTGGAGAGAGGTATTGTTCGGCTTTAGTTATCTTTTTGCTTAGAGACGCTCTGCCGGTCACCCTAAAATTAGAATTGATGCGCCAATCTATATTAAAGTTGTCCTGAATCTCGGTATAACGATTGTAATCGGTATTGGGTAACGTGGCATTAACCATTGGGTTAACCGCATTATTGAATTCGTAGGAACGAATTAATGCCCCTGTTTCACGGTCATACATCCGTTCAATAGGATTTTGACGCGCATAGGTAGAAAATGAACCATAAGGAGAATTGAAACCTTTTACGCCATTGACTGTCAAATCATTCCTGATCAGAAAATCAGGTCTCACATAATAGTTGAGGCTCACATTGATTCCATAACGATCGCGGCCAGATCCCTTCATCACCCCCCTATCCTTGTCATAATTCAGATTTACACCATACCGGATGCTTCTATCTCCTCCCTCCACAAAAGCGGTATAACGCTGATTCACACTCGTGGTTACAGGTTTCGATAACCAATAGGTATTGACGCCGCGAGCTACCTCGGCCAAACGGTCGCTGTAAGCCATGTCCAATGTAATCTGTTCCTCACGGCTATTGGTTCGGCTTGTAAATAAGCCTGCTAAACGCTCATATTCTAATTTCTCACGAGAATTCATCAGGTTATAATCCCGAAGATCTGGTATAGAAAAAGTGGTGTTGGAGTTGAAAGAAATCCGGACATCTCCCGCCTTAGGGGGAATAGTCGTAATCAAAATTACTCCGTTGGCACCACGCGACCCATATAAGGAGGTCGCAGAGGCATCACGTAGAATCACGAAAGATTCAATACGGTTCATGTCCAGGTCATAGATCCGGGTTGCCGATACTTCAATACCGTCTAACAGATATAGCGGTGCGTTGGGATTACTTCTTGAATCGTCGGCACTTGACCTCAGGTCAAAGCCATTTTCACCTCGAACAGTAATCTCAGGTACACGGTTTGGGTCGGAGCCAAATTCTAAATTCGGCGCCATTCTGATGGAGGGATCAAATGCATTAAGCGCTTGCATAAGGTTCAGGGATCCCACTTTTCTCAATTCGTCGCCCTGTACTACCACCTGGGAGCCGGTGACACTTTGTTTTGTTCTCTTGAAGTAACCTGTGACTACTACATCGTTTAACCCGGCAGCTTTGGAGAGCAATTTGATTAGCATATTTCTTTTTGGCAAAAGCTCCTGCTTTTCGT
Source organism: Pedobacter schmidteae (assembly GCF_900564155.1). NCBI lineage: Bacteria > Pseudomonadati > Bacteroidota > Sphingobacteriia > Sphingobacteriales > Sphingobacteriaceae > Pedobacter > Pedobacter schmidteae. The sequence continues at coordinate 5,567,830 of NZ_LS999839.1, forward strand.
AGCCGATATAGCTAACCTCAAGAATACGGGTTGAATCGGGAATGCTCAATTCAAAACTCCCCTTATCGCCTGTTTTTGTGCCGATCTTAGTGTTTTTCACCTGCACGGTAGCACCAACTAAGGGTTCCCCTTTTTCATTGGTAACCCTTCCTTTTATGACAAAGGGAGCACCCCTGTCGATAATATCGGATGATGTTCCCGCAGCAACAGGACTAAGTAAAATAGTTTTATCTACAATGGAGTAATTTAATGCCTGTCCCTCCAGACATTCCTCCAACGCTTCTTTCAAGGGAACATTTTTCAGGTTTACATGAAGTCTTATATTTGAATTGAGCAGTTTCGGATTGTATAAAAATCCATACCCAGTTTGCTCTCCCATTTCCTTGAATACCTGTTTAAGGGGCATATTATTCCCTTTAATGGTTACATTCTGCGAAAAAGAACTGGCACTTACATGTAAAAAAGTAACGAGTATAAAAATAGAAGTCAGTTTCATTATCAATATCGTTCTGTGGAAACGTTTCCAAAGCGTTTCATTTCCAAATTCCAGTCTACTAGGGGGCTGGTGTTGCAGAAAACCTTGTTTGCACAGGGTTTTGCAATACATAATAAGTTGCATACTTTTGTATTGGTTGAGGTTTAGTGTAAAAAAAGATATTAAACGTGTCGTAATTTTGTGGTGAACCTTAACTATTTAGCGGATTCTGATGGCGATCGGGATCCGTTTTTTTGTCAATAGTTACCAAGGGTGGTTTTAGTTTAGGTTTTGGTCATAGGTTGGCTGGTTTTAGGTTATTGAATTTTAGTTTATGGTCGTTTGTAAGGGATTATGGTGATTGATCTCCCCTTTATGATATAGTCTATCTGATGCATCCCTTTAAATAATTTAAGTACCTGTTCGGCATTCGTTCCCCTCGATATTACCCCTGTCAGTTCAACATTTGAGAAATCACCGTCGTAAACAATATCAACATCATACCATCTGGCTATCTGCTGCATTGCATCTTTGATATTGGTTTCATCAAAACTAAAACGGCCGTCTTTCCAGGCTATAGCGGCATCGGTATCCACATTTTTAAGTATCGCTATTTTATTGTTTCCGTTATTTAAGTAAGCTGCTTCGCCAGGCGCAAGCAAGCAATTAGAATTACCTTTACTTATCCTTACCGCCCCTTCCAATAAGGTAGTTTTGATGGTATTGCTTTCCTGATAGGCATTGATGTTAAAATGTGTCCCCAAAACAGTAACTTCCTGTCCACTGGCCGTTACAACAAAAGGTTGTGTGGCATTCTTTTTCACTTCAAAATAGCCTTCACCTCGCAACTCTACACGTCGTTCCTTTCCTGCAAAATAAGTTGGGAAACGCAATGAGGAAGCCGCATTAAGCCATGCTGCCGATCCATCAGGTAAAATTATTTTATACTGACCTCCACGTGGGGTAACCAGTGTATGATAAGCTACCCGATCGTTCTCATTTTTTCCAGTCTTGGTATCATACACCAATCTACCATCTGCAGTCTTGGTTACTGTCGTTCCTTCCTTATTGCTGAGTTTCCCATTTGCAGCTTGTTCCAGGTCAATGACCGTACCATCAGCCAAAGTCAACCGCGCTCTGTCTGCACCGGGCTTCAATTCACTGTGATGAACCAGCTGTATATTCTTTTCTGGTGACTTGATAAAATGAAAAAGGGCCATTCCAACCACTAAAAATAAAGAAGCTGCTATCGCCCATTTTGTATACTGTAACCTTAGTTGGCTGACTTGCTTTTTTGCAGCTTCGTTTCTTTTCGTCAAAATCTGCTGAAAGCCAATATCCAGTTTTTCCTGTATAGCTAATTCAGCTGCGTCATCCAGCTGTTCGTCTAATATTTTCTCTATAGCCAATTCCAACCATTCCTGATCTGCCTGGGCAGTTCCAAAATAATCCAGCAACTGCTTCACCTCCTCAGGACTGCAGTTTTGGATCAGGTATTTTTGAAATAGAATATTCAGTTCTGCGGTATTTTTCAAAAGCTCTTTTTATTGTATTACGACCGGAATAAGAAATCATACTACTGCATAATGAAAAAAAAGTAAAATTATTTTAATCCCTTGATGAGCATCAAAGAAACAAGGATAATCATCGCGTCTTGCGAATTAATCATTGTGGTACGCACGGTCCGTAGTGCCCGCACCAGTTGGTTTCCAACCGTTGCAGGCGAGATGCCTAAAATGGAAGCAGCTTCTTCATAGCTCCGGCCTTCCATTTTACAAAGATTAAAGATTTTTTGTTGCTGGGGTGGAAGTGCCTGAATGACCTTATTTAAAATGGCGGAAGTTTCTTTATGATGAAACACTTCATCCACATGATTATAAAGTTCGGTACCGACAGTAATGAGGTGATTTTGCAAATTTGACTCTCTGGCCGCCCGACGGAAAAAATCAATGGCCAGATTTTTAGCGATGCTAAACAGGTATGCACCGATACTTTTATCCACATCTATAGCGGAACGGTTATTCCATAGCTTGATATAAAGATCCTGAAGGAGGTCCATTGACAGCTCTTCAGACTTCACCAGTCTTAACAAATTAGCATATAATTTACCGCTGTGCATATGATAAATTTCTTCAAATGCAGCATCATTCCCCTGCTTTAACAGCATCAGCAATTCTCTTTCCGTTAATACTGTTGGTGAAATCATCTCAAAGCCAATTGTGGGTTTGACAAATGTATAAATTTTCAGCAATTCCGTATTCATCTAAAGCGTAGGGTTGTTTAACACAAATAGCCTGTATTCATATTAATGATACAGGCTATTTGTTATTATTCATTTATAATTTTGCTTTTGCTTAGAGTGCCTCTATTTTATCCAGCAGTTCCTGAGCTAGTTTCTGAATTTTAGAAGTTTCTGCATCGGCCAACTTTCTGGTTTTCTTAGCAGCAACAAGCCCTTCCGCTTTCTTTTTCATCACCAGGCAAACCTGTGCAAAAGTGGACTGTATGCTATACTCTTCCGGTTCAAGTTCTACAGCACGTTTGGCCATCAGATAAGCTTGTTGCTGTATTTCGGGTGCAGCTACTTCTGCTCCAGTTCTACCTGATGCCGCTCTTCTGGCCAGGAAACTAAGTTTTTCAGCTTCGTCTTTCAGCTCATTTTTTAAAGCCGCAGCGGTTAGCTTTACATATTCAGCCGTTTTTCCAGCACCCAGATAATAATCGGCTTCCAACATCACGCCTTGTTTTCTACGGTCAAGTTTATCTGACTTTTTATAATAGGCCAGTTTATCCATAAAAGCCTGCTCATTATTTCCTCTCATCAAACCATACAAGGTACTGGTGATTAAACGATCTTTCAACTGGTCGCGTTCTTCAGCTTTACTCCAGCTGTTATACGCATCCTGATTGGCCATAAAATGGGCTCCCAGTTTATCGTTTTCGCTTCTGACCAGGGTTTTGATCACTTTCCACCCGAATTCAGTATTTAACTCCTGCGCAGAAATCCCACTTACAATGTCCTTTGCGATTTTATCCGCATTAGACCTATCTGATTTGTTCAAAGCATGGTAATAATCCAACAGAAAAGAGAGGTCACGTGTACCATCCTCATACTTTTTATTTAAATAAGAAAGGTTTTTCGTTGGATCTGCGGCCTTCTTTCCTTCTTCCAGAAACTCTTCTATAGGCATTCTTGAGCCGGTACGATGTACCACCTCACCTTTGCCATTTATAAAAAGAAAGGTTGGGAAAGAACTAACGCCATATTTTTTACGGAGTTCCGGACCTTCGCCTTTTTCCATATCAATTTTAGCATTAATAAAATTCTTGTTATAGAATTCGGCAACTTTTGCATCTTTAAATGCATTCTGGTCCATCCATTTGCATGGACCACACCAATCGGTATAGCAGTCTACAAATATCAGTTTGCCTGCTTTAGCAGCTGCTTCAGTTGTTTCTTTCCAGGTACCAGTTTGGTTAAATTTGATTTCTTCCTGTGCCTGTAAACCTATAGCTACAAACAGGGAAAGACAGATGAGTATTAATTTTAATCTATTCATAACCTGGATTTTGTTTAACTAGATTGTTTCCAGCTTTTATGCTCGCAATTGGAATAGGTATAATATATTTGTTTTTGTTGGTTACGTTCGGCTTATAGGTTGCGATATTGATATCTCCTTCAACTGTAAACCGAACCAAATCATACCAATCTTCTCCACTCTCAATACCTAATTCCAATTGCTTTTCTTTCAAAACAGCTTGTAATAATTCAGCTTTTGTCTGAACAGTAGGCTGAATTAGAGTTGCACCGGCGCGACCGCGAATTACATTGATCATGTCCCTGCCCTTAGCTAAATCAGCAGGGTTTCCACTTCTGATTAAAGCTTCAGCTAAAATTAGATAGGCCTCAGATAGTCTCAAAAAATACTCCGTATTGGCAGTTAAGGTCTGACCACTAGCTGACGAGGTATTAGCAAACTTACCATTTCTGATAGCAGGCGGTATAGTTGTCGTAAAAGTAACTGCAATATTTTGTCTTGGATCTCCTGCTAACAAATCGTAGTAAGACCTTTTTGGCAGTACATAAGACCGGAAAGCAAAAGCTTTATTGTTACGTTCGCTTTTATCATCAAACGGAGGTGCCAGTAAAGCTTCTTTTGAATTGAAGTTTTTTATAAATACATCCGCAAATTTATCTTCCAATTTTGCATTCCCTCTCTGATCAACAGCTGCAGCAGCATATAAGGCCGCCTGAGTATAATCTCTCTTATACAGATATACCTTAGCCAACAACATATTGGCTGCTTGCTTGGATGCATATCTACCTGAAGTATATTGAGGAGCATTTGCAACAGCAAACTTTAAATCCTTCTCAATCAATGCATAAGTTTCACTCACTGTAGAACGAGGTTTTGCGACTATATCTCCATTCGGAGTATCCCAGGTTACAATCCCATATTCAGAAGAGGTATCGAAAAATCGTCCGTATAACCTCAACAATGAAAAATGGCCTAAAGCTCGTAAAAAACTAGCTTCCGCAACAATTTCATTCTTCCTTGGGTCATTTGTTTCCAAAAGAGCAGTTTTTTGAATGATATGACTGCTGATATTAATCATATAGTACCATGTTGTGTAAATCCCAGATGATGTTGAGTTGTCTGGCTTTACATCGGCGTCTGCGAATTGCTGATAACTGGGTCCACCCGACGTACTAACATCAAAACTTATTCCCATACAACCTGTAACACCAGGCTCATCAACAATCAGACTAAATGAATGCAACTGCGCATAGGTTCCAATTAAAAGCCTGTTCGCAGATGGAACATCGGTAATTACGTTTTCCTCGCTTAATCTGAAAGGTGGTTCAATGTCGGTTACGTCTACCAGGCTACAAGCTTGTAGCGATAAGGCAAAAAGGCCTGTCACAACGTAGGATAAAAATCTCGTTTTCATATTAGAAAATAATGTTAAAACCAAAATTAAATGTTCTTGTGGATGGGTAAATTCCCGAATCATATCCTCCTGCCAAAAGGCCTGATCCTGTAGATGTACCATTTTCCGGATCCGGGCCGTCGTACTTCGTCAAAATAAACAAATTGGTTACCCCGGCATATACTTTGATTTGATTGACCTGCTGCTTCATCCATTTAGCAGGATTAATGTAATAAGCTACCTGAACGTTTTTCAGTTTCAGGAATGAACCGTCCTGGATGAAATAATCAGATGCTCGTCCATTTTGAGTTGGATCGTTGAACACATTCCTCGGTTGATCTGTATTTTTATTCTCCTCAGACCATCCATTCAAAACTGATCGGTAATAGTTTTTATTAGATGAATAAATTCCTAAACTAGACTTCGCTCCATTTTGCAGTTTTTGGCCATAAGAAAAATAGAATAAAAAGGAACCTTCCAGCCCGGCATAACGAAGGACATGATTCCATCCTCCAAAGAACTTCGGTTCTGCACTACCCAGCTTCACAAAATCTTTATCCGAAATATATCCATCCCCATTTACATCCACAAATTTGAAATCACCAGGTGCTGTTTTAGCATTCTGATAGGTATTATTATTGGGTGAGGCCTGATTCAATGCATTGATTTCAGCTTGACTCTGGAAAATTCCGGCTACTTTGTAACCTTTAACAGTACCTAATAGGTCACCTTCCTTGAAATCTCTCAAGGAATTGGCTACACCTCCATTTAGTTTTTCTAAACGACCGACATTTTTATTAAAATTGATGTCAGTGGTATATTTAAATTTACCTCGGGTAACGATATCAGCCCCAATTACAAATTCAAAGCCTTTGTTGGACATATCTCCGACATTGTAGTCAACCTTAGGAAAACCCGTTTCAAATGGGATAGGAACACTCAGTAACAAATCCTTGGTGTATTTGCGATACACATCCACGGATCCACGGATTTTATTGTTCAAAAATGCAAAATCTAGGCCGATATCTGTTTGAGTTGTCGTTTCCCAGCGGATACTAGGATTAGGCACAGTACTTAATACCACACCATTTTGACCATTATGGAATGTATAGTTACTGCCTGCAGTGCCAAAGTATGTGCGAAAATAAAAATCATTCAAATTCGCCGAACCTGTTCTGCCTGTTGAGGCTCTAAGTTTCAAATCAGATATCCATGTGTATTTTTTCAGGAATGACTCCTCTGAAGCCCTCCAGGCAACAGCAGCCGAAGGAAAAGAAGCCCATCGGTTGTTCGGCCCAAATTTGGGAGACTTATCCATACGCGCCGTAAAAGTCAGATAGTATCTGCCATTATAATTATAGTTGGCCCTGGCGAAATAAGATTCCAGACCATTCAGGGTTCCGTCAGACTTATAGCTTTGCATCGATTGGGCAGAGCCCAGGTTATTCAATATATTATCATCCGGAAAACCAGTTGTTTCGAAGCTCGAGGTATTAACCCTGTCGGCGGTAAAGGCCGCACCTACCATTGCGTTCAGATAATGCTTTCCAAAGAATTTATCCACTGTTGCCGTATTGTCAAAAATCATGGAGCTGAATTTGTAATTGATATCTTTACGGGTTCCTGTTCTTTTGTTTTTGATTTCGAATGGATCAAAACTAGGTGTATAACTTAAGGTGATATTATCTGTCTGGTTATAAGAAAGTGTAGATCTTATCCGTAAAAACTCGAACGGCCTGGCTTCAGCAAACATAGAGGCCATCAGATTATCTCCGGTAAGTTTATCGGTATAAAGTGTTTTGGCAACCGGATTAGCCTGTACACTATCAATGTATACCGCATACCTCCCATTTTGGTCAAATACAGGAATGTCAGGCCTGTAACTTGCTATGTTAGTATAAAAGGTACTAGATGCGCCTTTTGAGATATTTTTGGTGAAATTGATATTTGCGCCTGCTTTAACTGACTTTACAACTTCCGACTCTATGTTACCACGAATATTGTAGCGATCAACACTACTTGCTTTGATAACGCCTGCCTGGTTATTCATACTGGCTGAAAATGAATAGTTGGTCTGGCCATTGCCCAAACCACCACGCAAACCCAGGTTCAGCATATTGGAATAACTGTTTCGTGTAACCAATTTACGCCAGTCTGTGCTCACCCCTTTATACTTTATAAAATCAGCTGGAAAAGCAGTTCCGGCATTCTTGTAAGCCTGAGTAGCCACTTGAAACAACTCATCTGAACTCAACATATCAAAATCTTTAATAAAGCGGTCAGTCATCCCCTGGTAACTGAGTGTTAAGGTCGGCTTACCTTTTCCCCTCTTTGTAGTCACTAAAATAACCCCGTTGGCACCCCTTGAACCGTATATTGCGGTTCCTGAAGCATCTTTAAGGATATCAATGCGTTCGATATCTTCCGGATTGATGGATGCTAAAGGAGAGATCTGAAATGATTTCGTACTTCTGTAGGCTTCTGATCCATTTCCCAGCCCAAGTTGAATTGGAACACCGTCAATCACATATAATGGCTCATTTACACCAAATACTGAAGATGCTCCACGAATCCTGATAGAAGCATCAGCACCCGGAGCCCCCGACGATTTTACAACCATCACACCTGGTGCACGACCAGCCAATGCAACATCAAGGCTAAATGCAGGTTGTTTTTGCATCTCATCTACGTTCACTAAAGAAACAGCTCCGGTCAAATCACGTTTCTTAACTACGCCATAGCCCACGGCAACCTGAACTTCAGCCAATTCGGACGGATTAGGCTGTAAACGGATCAACATTGTAGAGGCTCCATTTACGGCAACCTCCTTTGAAGTATACCCTACAAAGGAGACTACCAGAATAGCTTTCCCATCTATCCCTTTCAATGTAAATTGCCCATTTTCGTCTGTAAGCAATGTTTTTGTGGTATTTTTGACATGAACAGTAGCCCCTGGAAGCGGCAGACCATTTTCGTCCAACACCTTCCCGCGAACATCTATTGCAGTCAGATAATTAACAATCCTATCCATAAACCCGGCTTCCTTCTTTTTAACCAATACAGTCTTTTCAACGATCTTGAAAGTAAGGTCCTGGTTTTCGAAACAAGCTTTTAAAGCTTCTTCTAAGGTCGCTTTATCTAAATTAAGGCTAACAGGTTTTGCCCCCTTTAACAACTTACTGTTGTAAAGAAAGGTATAATTGGTTTGGTTCCTGATTGTTTTAAGTACCTCATTAAGGTCTGCATCTCTTTTATGCAGGGTAACGTACTGACCAAAGCTACTGGCTGCAGCCTGCATCAGGGTCATGGTGATCAGAATAGCAATTAGATTAATTCGCATAATAATCCGTCTTCTGGTTGTGGGGTTCAAAAGGGCAAACCAAGGCTTGTCCATACCCCTTGAAGTATTAATAAAATACATACATTTGTAAGGTTTGGTTGATAATTAAAAGTGCTACATGCTTTTCATCCTGATCTTTATCAGGATGAACTAAAATGGTTAACTGAACGGTGACAAGGACTGCAATCCGAGTCGATGCCGGGTAAGGTGCAACGAACACTTTTCCCGGTTTTTTTATTCAATTAACTTAACGTTGTTTTTAATTTGGTGGTAAGTTTATCTTCATTCGCTATTGTTTTAAGTTTAATTGATTAATTTCTGGTTCATTTGGAAACAATAATCCTCCTTCTGTTTCCCTCAAGGCTTTCTATTTTAAATTTAACATCCAGGTATTTTAACATATCCAGAAAAGTAGCTGCATTTACATTTCTGGAAACCTCTCCTGTAAACGTGATTAAAGGAATTTGATTTTCATAAACCACATCTACGTCATACCACCTGGATGCCTGACGCATAATACTACTCAACTCGGTATCATTAAACTGGAACACTCCGTTCTTCCAGCTCATAACTTCCGAAATGTCAGCCTTTTTAACATTGAGTTCATCTTTATCCAAAACTACTTGCTGCCCTGGTTTTAACAGAACGCTACCAGGAATTTTTGAGCTCCTATTTGAGTTAACCGGGACAATTTTCACTGAGCCTTCCAGCAAAGTCGTTTTGGTCTCCTGCTCATCAGCAAAAGCATTTATATTAAAATGCGTGCCCAGTACTTCCAGGTCCTGATTTATCGTTTTTACATGAAAGGGACTGGTCTTATTTTTAGACACCTCGAAATAAGCTTCCCCCTTCAACTCCACCCTCCGTTCATTTGAAGCAAAAATCACCGGATATTTTAGTTCAGAAGCTGAATTAAGCCAAACTTTAGTGCCATCTGGCAAATTGATCTGGTATTTGCCACCTCTCGGTGTAGCAATCGTATTATATTGCAGTTTACTGTCTTTAGCCTTCATCATTTCAGGAGAGAGACTATTGTTATAAACAATTGTGCCGTCTGCAGCTTTGGTGATGGACAAGCCCGACTCCTGAGCAATTTCTCCAGCCGCAGTTTCATTAAGTATCACCTTCTTCCCGTTTGAAAGGGTAAGTACCGCATCATTTTTTCCGGGAAGCAAACTCGCAGCCAATTTGAACTGTTCTCTTTCTGCTGCTTTTTTTTGTTGGTAGAAAAACAAACCTATCCCCCCCACAAATATTACTGCAGCAGCTATGGCTAGCCTGGGCCAAAGGCGGGTTCTTTTCACAACCGGAACAGGTTGTTGTAATAAAGTCCACACCTTATCCAGATCTTTTTTCTGTTCTTCGGCAGAAAGATCCTCAGCTCCATCCAATGCATAGTTCAGGTGCCAGCTTTCCAACAGCGCCTTTTCCTCTGCTGTAGATTTACCTTCAAGGTATTTTGTTAATATGTCTCTTGCGTCAATTTTTTCCATTTTAATGAGCTTCTTATCAGGCTTATTAAACGGAAGACAAATGAAAACGGGCTATGGGGTAAATAAAAATTAAAAAAATAAAAAGAACAGCAATCCTAGCTTCGATTTTAGGATACGGAGTGCATGCTGTATGTGTTTTCGTACCGTTTGTTCCGAGATCTGCAGCTGTTCCGCAATTTCTTTATGGCTCAAATTAGATTTGCGACTCAGTTCAAAAACTTCACGCATTTTGTGTGGAAGCGCTGTGATTTCTTTTTCGATAAGTGCTGTCAATTGTTTTTCCCGAACCAGATGATCGGTAACACAGTCGCCTTTATCTATAAATTCCTGAAGGGAATCAATGTATTGAGATTCAAATTTCCGCTTTGAAACGCGATTGAAGATTTTATTTCTTAGGGATACATATAAATAACCGGAAAGACTGGAGTCGAACTGGACGCTCTCACGCTTATCCCAAAGCACCGCAAACAGTTCATGAATGATGTCCATCGCCTCTTCCCTGTCGCGCATCCATTTGTAAGCATGCGTATGCAGTACTATTTTATACCTGCTGTAAATTTCAGTAAAAGCCAAACGGTCTCCATGCTTAAGCAAGCTGACCAGTTCAACATCTGATATAGATTTGTAATCGGGCTTCATTCTGTAAATCTTTACAAAGATAGCAATATGAAGCGACTACAAGGAAAATGATCACCTTATCCTAAAACGGACAAGGTGATCTGAGCGCATATAAAGAAAATATTGTATTAGTTTAAAAGCTCTTCCAGCTTTTTATGCAAAGCTTCGGCTCTTAAATTTGAAGCGATAATTTTTCCATCAGGACCAACTAAATAGTTCTGAGGAATTCCTTTTACACCATATAGCTGCGAAGCTGCATTGGCCCATCCTTTTAAATCGCTTACCTGCGTCCAGGTTAAACCGTCTGTTTTGATGGCGTTTAACCAGTTGTCTTTTTTACCCGGCATATCCAAAGAAACACCCAACACCGTAAAGTTTTTGTCTTTAAACTTGTTGTAAGCAGCCACTACATTCGGGTTTTCGGCACGACAAGGTCCACACCATGATGCCCAGAAATCAATTAATACATACTTACCACGAAAATCGGAAAGTTTAACCGGTTTATCATTTACATCATTCTGGGTAAAATCAGGCGCAATCGCACCAATTGAAGTTGACTTGGTGATATCCATCAATTTTACAAAATCCTGTCCGGCTTTACTGGCTTTAAGACGGGCAGATAACTTATTGAAAGCAGGCTCAACCTTAGCTAAATCCATGTCATACTCAGACATATCCTTTAGCGACATTAAGCTAAAATAAGAATCAGGATTGGCGGCAATAAATGCTTCCTGTAATTTCATTTTTTCTGCAGCGGCAGGAGCGTGTGTCTCGCGCATCTTTTTTACAAATTCCGCATCTTGCTTTTGCGCCATACTTGCCGCTGCCCATTTCGCATTTAAACCATTGATAATTTTTTCGGGTGCAGCAATGTGTTTTAAATACTTTTGGTAGTCGGCATTAATAGAAGAACCCGATACTAATGCATGTTTAATGGAATCTTTTACCGCAACTGCTACATTACCCTTATCCAAATAAATGGATAATACATCAGCACCTTTTGAGGCCTCAGTTAAACCCGCCCCATTATGATCTAAGGTTAATTTCGCAGCCGTGGGATTAGCCACATTTCCCTGAAAAGAGAATGCTCCGTTTTTAACCGCCGCTGAATCGGTAATTGATGAACCAGCCGCGCGATAAGTGAGATAGACTTTTGCTTTTGATGCTGCTTTACTCAGCTTACCGGTTACTTTAAAGGAATCACTTTGCGCCTGTGCCAAAACCGGCACAGTGCAAAGGAGTGTTAAAATTAATTTATTCACTTGTGTATTATTTTATTTGTATTTATTCAGTTCCTGTCTGTATTTATTGCCGGTAGCCTGAATATCCCAGTTGTATTTATCTTTAAAATACTTCACAAACAGATTGTACTTTTGTCTACGCATTTCATTCCCAATTAGATATTGTTTGTTAATATTTTCATAGGATTCCAGCAATATTAATTTAAGAAAAGCAGCATACTCAGCTTTAAAAGAGAATGAGCAGTAAGGATCCAGGTATCCTCCATTATCGGCTATAGCTTGCCACTCTCTATCTCTTTTTGGACGATCATAATCAATAAAGTATTGATCTCTAACCTTAGTAAAAGCAGCCCCCCCGTCATACGGTTTACCTATTTTTTCGAAGTCAGGGATTACTTCCGGAATCCGGTTGCCAATCATCTCCGTCAAATTACGCCATACTTCCCTTGTCAAGACAGAATCTTTGTAGTAATGAATATTAGCATCCACAACAGGTTGAGATCCGGATGTTTTGTTTGGCCATACAAAAGCTAGTCTATTCCGACCGACTACACTAAATTGATACCCCCATCCAGGGTTTCCATATGTTTTGATAAAAAACACTTCATTAGGCATAATCTGCGTCGCATATTCTTTAGAAACATTAGACAACAGCGTCTTCATATAAATGTAGGCACTTTCCTTTTTGTCTTCATCTACCTTCTGCACAGGAAAGCGGGCATTATTAACATCCTGACCTAAATAAGAGTTATATACCTCTCTGGATTCAGAGAACTCAGTTCGCACCCATACATTATAATTTTCATATAGTTCTTTTTCAATTGGGTTTGCATTAGCCTTTGGCTTAAATTGTTGCTCAAACCCCGCATCTTCCGAAGGTAATAATTCAGATTCTTTTGTGCAGCTTGCAATAGTCATATTGATCAGTGCTGCACCTGCTAATAAAATATATTCTACTCTTTTCATTTTATCTTGGATTTAATGGCATTCCTGGACTGTTTTCTGATTCAGAGGGCGGAATCTGCATAATATAACGCGGATCATTTTTTTCTAAAGTAAAAACTCTGGCGTCTTTAAATACATGTTCAATTTTAGGTTTTCCCAATCTGCGCAAATCCATAAACCTAAAACCAGCATCAAAAGCAAGCTCCAATCTCCGCTCTTCCAGGACACGGTCCAACACGGCTGCATTATTTGCAAAATCATCAACTTTTAGTGTCTTCACAAAATCTTTACGCATTCTACTCTTCAATATCGAATTGATATCGTTTAGGGCAAGTTCAGACTGATTTAAACGCGCCTGGGCTTCTGCACGAATCAAATATGCCTCACTAGCTTTAAAACCGACATAATACCACAAAAGATCTTGTCCGGCATACATCTTATAAACAGTTTTACCCATTTTGATTATCTGTGTTGCATTATCTTCAAAATGACCAAAAATAAACTGTCTGTAATCGCTTATATTTCCATACCTGATACTTAAATTCAACAACTCTTCAGTCGGTTTTATAGATCCTGTACCATAATAGTATAGGTTTTTATTCGCATTTCCACCTACAAAAAACATCAGTTCTTTATTCGCTTGTGTGTCTACAAACCCATAATTGTAAGCTAACGCACTTTTAAAGCCAAGAGTAGGATCCTGTATTCTTTTTTCAATGCCTGACAAATCCGCGAGCGGATAATTGCTGACTACTGAACCGGCATATTTAATAGCAGATTCATAGTTACCCATCATCAAATCTACCCGGGCCCTAAAAAGTTGTAGTACATTATAGGAGAATCTATATCTATCCGTAATCTTTTTCCCCGACAGTAAACCGGTCGCCTGCTCAATATCTTTCACTATCTGGTTCCAGACATCCCCAATAGGTGTCCGAACATTATTCCCGGCATTTGCGTTAACATCTTCGGCCGTAAGGGGCATAGGTACACCAGGAAGGCTTAAATTAGCCGGGCTATAAACATCTGCATAAAAATTAATCAGATAAAAATAAGAGTAGGCGCGTAACGCATAAGCTTCGCCCTGAATCTGCTCAAATAATTCTTTCTGTTCTGGCTTTATCGACATCCCTTTCAGATTATCCAGAACCGAGTTCGCATAGTAGATACTCCTATACATTTGCCCCCAATAGGGATCAGATAATGTACCTGGTGCAATCAAGGACGATGAAAAAGTAAACCAGCGTTCTTGCTCTGACGTTGGTTGAATCTCTGCGTTGAAATTGACATAGACATTGTCAGTCAACATTTCTGTCTTAACAAAAAAATCAGACCGAGGGTATCCCCCAAGTAAAACAGCCTCAAAATCTTCTAAAGATTTAGGCGTCATACTATGTACTGGCTTTATATCTAACATATCTTTACAGCCAATAAGAGATATGGACAGTAAAAGAAACGAATATTTTAAAAATTTTATCATGATATTCACTATTAAAATTGTACAGTTAAAGACAAAGAATACGATCTCGGTACCGGTAAGAAGGTGTTACCAAAATTAATTGCTGTAGTACTTGCACGAGTCGATGAATACGAAAGGATCGGTGTTCCTTGTGCTTCCGGATCTTGCCCTTTCAATGCTTTATCCTTCCATACATAAAGATTATTTCCCTGGATAGCTAACCTTATATTTTGTATTCCGATAGCACGTAACTTTGGTGTAAAATAGTCGTATCCAATAGATAAATTCTGGAAACGTACAAAATCTCCTTTAACTGTTCTAAGATCAGAATTGTCAAACATTGCACCATTGGATGGGTCTAATGCAGTTAATGCAATATCTGGACCTACTTCAAGAACCGGAATGTTCGTATGCGACTCATCACCTGGATTTTGCCATCTGCCCACCCACTCTTTAGACATATTTTGGGTAGGATCAGGGAATCCTAAATAGCTCCCATTAGACATATTACGTAAGCGCATCACATTTCCAAAACTACCCACAAATAAAGCTGACAATGTAATACGCTTATAAGTAAATGTATTCGTAAAACCAACCTGAGATTTAGGGTTTATCACTCCAGAGTACCCTAGTCCACCAATACTCGTCATTCCATTTAGTACTTTCACACCTTCATTAGCGGTATAGAACGTAGCTCTTCCCCGCTCATTCAAGCCGGCATAACGATAAGACCAAAGCCCGTCAATAGGCTGTCCTATTACTGCTGATGTTGAATACTGTGTTCTTCTGGGATTAGTCAAGCTTTGAACAGTTGGCTTGGCATATACATCCAGTACCCTATTCTTGTTAAATCCAAAGTTTATATTAGTAGACCATCTAAAATTGCCATTATCCATATTAATGGTACTCAAAGAGAATTCCCAGCCTCTGTTCAACATAGACGCCCAATTGACTTGTACCTCATCAAATCCTGTTACTTGTGATACCTGCCTGCTACCAAGCAGATCAACCGCTTTCTTATTATACCATTCTACATTGAACATCAGTTTTCTTTTGAAAAACCCTGCCTCTAATGCTAAATTCGTGGTATAAGTCTGCTCCCATTTGAGGTTTGGATTTTTAGGAGCAGTAATGGTGTAATAATTTACCGGATTTTCAAGAGCCACAGCACCAATTCTAGCCACTAAGTCAGAATAAGCCTGAGAAGCAACATTTCCCTGACTACCATATGATCCTCTGAATGTCAGATAGGAAAGCCAGTCTACATCCCGAAGAAACTTCTCTTCTTTCATCTGATAATTTGCTCCAATTGCCCATAAAGGTTGGAACAGTTGGTTGGTCTTCAGCCCGAAACGGTTCGATCCATCCGTACGTATATTAAAACTGGCAGTATACCGGTTATCATAGGTATAATTAACAGCACCAAAGTAAGACAAATTCGCTCCGTCATTCAAATTTTCTCTCCAGTATGGCGCCCCCATTTTTTTCATATAATCAAATTGTGGAATCTGTTGATGTCCTCTATCATGAGAGTAACCGTATACTTCGGCACTAATATCACTAGTCTTAGATTTTCGAACTTCCTGTCCAACCATCACATTCAAATAATGTATATTATTGAAAAATGGATTATAGGTCAGTTGATTTCTAAAGGTAATTGAACCGTTGTACGAGCTGCGATCTTTTCTATAGCCCCCATCTTTCCATGTATAGACGTATTGACCATTAACAATCTCACGATTATCCTTTTTTCTAATACGAACGAAGTAGCTGTCGTCAACCGCTATATCTTCATCTGTTGTATTTTGTTTAGCATAAGAGAATAGAGAATTAAAGGTCAAATCTTTGATAATTTTGTATTCTAAATCCAATGACCCTCTGAAACCGAAGTTACGCGAATCGCGCCACCCTTTATCTCTATTTTCCAGGAAATTATACTCCATACCATTCAAATAAAAATGGCTATAAGTTCCATCCGGATTCTTTGCCGGTTGTGCACGGGTGGTATAAATAGCATATTCAAAAGGATTTTCTTTAGAATCTACCGCAAAAAAACTCTTGTTTTCACGTGCATTGACATCCAGCATTACACCAAGTCTGATCTTATCGTAAATCCGGGTATATACTTTTAATGATCCTGTGTAGGTCTTTTGTCCTACACCTTTGGCTGTGGCCTGATCGTTCATATAGCTTCCTGAAGCATAAAACGTTGTTCTTTCATCCCCTCCGGAAATGCTTAGGTTTTGTCTGTTTGTAACCGAATTTCTAAATAGGTGTTGGAACCAGTCTGTATTAACAGTTTCTAAATAGCCAACACGCTGATTAAAATCATCCCATGTAATTTTTTTATCCATCACATCGATAAAATAACGTTCAAAGTCCGAAACGGTATTGTATTCACCTGGTGCAGGAGTGGTTGCATTAAAAACACCTCTACGGATCATTTCTCTATTTACATCGATACGCTCCTTCGAATTCATCATGTAGGCATCTTCAATTCGAGGTCTTTCACCGAAACTAAGGTTACTCGAGAAGCTTACACGTGTTTTCCCTGCTTTACCTTTTTTTGAGGTAATCACGATAACCCCATTTGCAGCGCGGGTACCATAAATTGCGGTTGCTGCAGCATCCTTAAGCACGTTGATACTTTCAATATCGTCTACGTTAACACCTCCGATACCAGAAGCAATCAGATTACGGTTGGTCATGATGTCATCAACTGATACATTCACTGCATCATCTAATATGATACCATCTACTACCCATAATGGCTGTACATTTCCACTCAAAGTAGAGGTACCACGGATGCGGATCTGTGGTATAGATCCTGGCGCACCTGATGTACTCATTAAGGTCATTCCCGGTACCTGTCCCTGAAGCAACTTATCAATATTTGGCTGATAAACAGTTTCCAGATCTTTTAACTGTATAGTTGTGACAGAGCCTGTTAAAGACTTTTTTTTCAATGACTGATATCCGGTCACGACCACATCATTCAGCTCGCTTGCAGCGGGCTTCATCTTTACGTTGATGACTGTTCTTTGCTTTACTGCTTCTTCAATTGCGGTGTAACCTACATAAGAAAAAATCAATACCGCATCCTGATTTGGGACGGTGATCCTGAACTGGCCCGAATTATCTGTAGCTACAGTAACCCGGCTTCCTTTCAATTTTACACTTACACCGGGAAACTCCTGGCCACGTTCATCGGTTACTTTTCCCCGGATCTCGATAGCCACTGGCAATTGTTCTGAAAAATTATCTTTTCTTTGAACCACCACCGTATTTTGACTGATTACATAAGTAATCGGTTGATCTTTCAATAAAACTTCAAGAGCTTCCTGTAACGTAACATTTTTAAGTTTTACGTTTAGCGGCTGAAGTCCAGACAGGTCTTGAGAAGTGTACACGAAATTGTAGCCACTTTGTACCTGCAGCTGTTTAAAAATGCGGCCCATGGTCACATTGGCCTCAGAAATAGTAATTTTTTGTGCAAGGCTGCTTGCACTTACCTGGAATAAAAACGCAGTTATAATAATAGTGGTTAACTTCATTATCCGCAATATTTGGTTAGGAACATAAGCGCATCGCTTATGCCTAAAGACATTGTAAAAATTCATTACATTTGTTTTGGTTTGGTTTGTTGATAGACTGTTATTCGACAAATTATTAAGTAACCCAAACCTTTGTCAGATTCCGATGGCCGTCGGGTCTGGCTTTTTTTTTGGATTACAGTAGTATAAGTAGCTTTTATGGCATAACTGTAACCCTCCTTCCTTCAATTTTAAAGTGCACGTTATTGGTCAGTTCCAGTATGGTTAAGGCCTCAGAAATATTCTTAAACCGTGGCACAGTGCCCACAAAATCTTTGTCGGTAATTTTACCCTGATAAACAACCTCTATATTGTACCATCTGGCTAGTTTACGCATGATACTTTCTATTCCTTCGTTCGCAAACATGAAGTTCCCGTTTTTCCAGGCAATAGCTTCTTCTGTATCCACAGTCATTGTTTTTAAACCACTATTGGATAAAACCGCCTGTTGACCAGGCGAAAGCACCATATCATGCTTCTTATTGGCATTTTGCAACGCTGCTACTTTAACAGCTCCTTCCAATAAGGTTGTTTTAGTTTCATCCTCATCTTCATAGGCATTGATGTTAAAATGAGTACCCAATACCTCGGTTTCCTGCGCTCGTCCTTTGTCAGCTGCCGAACTTAGCACTTTAAAAGGTTGCTGTTTATTTTTGCTTACTTCAAAGTAAGCTTCGCCACTAAGTTCAACTCTGCGTTCTTTTAAATTGGCAAAAGTTGTGGGGAACTTCAGTGCAGAGGCGGCATTAAGCCACACCTTGGTACCGTCGGGCAAATTTATCTGGTACTGCCCTCCGCGTGGCGTGGTAATGGTATTAAAAACAACAACTTCGTCTGTTCTCGCCATTCCAGGGTCAACTGTGTACACCAATTGTCCATCTTTGGTTTTAACAATCCGTACTCCCTGTTTATTTAACAATTCTCCTTTTGCAGCATCCGTTAAAGAAATCTTCGAGCCATCGGCTAAAGTCAAAATGGCTTCATTACCTCCCGGAGGAACATCATTTGCATATCTGGATTTATTTAAATCGTTTTGGCTTGTTGCCTGGGTATAATACCAATAGCCAATACCAAGTGTAAACAAAATTGCAGCTGCCGAAATCCATTTAAATAAGGAAATTGTTTTAACCTTCTTGGCCACTGGTTTGTCAACCCTCACAATCTTTTCCACTACAGCCTCCCAGTTGCCTGTCCTGGCTATTTCCCCGGGCACTTGCCGATCTATCATCTCGGTAATGGCATTACTTAACTGCAGCTCGTTATCGTCCGACAAGGCCAGTAACTCGGCCTTTTCCGCCTCAGTTAACGTTCCTTTTTCAAACTTCAACAGCAAATCGTTTATTCTCTCTTTCATAAGATTCTGGTACTAAGAAACACGAAACAACATTTAGGACTATCGGTCTTAAAACTTTTTTTTATTTATTTTAACAGAGCGATATAAGCCAGTACAGAAAGGGCTACTCCGTTTTTATTTAAATGGTCGCGGATAGTTTTGAGTGAAATGACCAGTGCATTCTTTATCGTATTTGGCGAAAGGTCCAATGCCGCCGCAATTTCAGGAATATTCATTCCTTCGGCCCTGCTCATCTGATAAATCTTTTTGCGTTGACCTGGCAATTTATCAATGGCCTGGCCTACCAGATGATTGATATCATTCAGGTTAATTGTATCAATGGTTGTATTACTATGCACGGGATGGTCTACCCGCAAATCATCAATCGCCTTAGCCTGTTTCAACGTTTTACGGAGGTAGTTTAAACATTCATTTGAGGCAAACTTATACAACCAGGCCTTAACATTTTCAACCCCCTCCAGTTTATCCCTGTTTAGCCATACCCTTAAAAAAGTATCCTGTATAATTTCTTCAGCGGCATCGGGAGACCTGGTAAATTTTAAAGCAAAAGGTTGAAGAATGGGAAGGTATCGGTAAAAAAGCACGGCAAAGGCCTGCTCATCTCCTTCGGAAATTTGCTTTAGCAGCAACTGCTCGTTGTTGTTACCTGCCGTTCTCATTTTGTTTTTTTCCCCACCTGATTCTTACTATCCCCCTTTTTTAGGATCAATAATCTTTTCCAATGTTAAAAAATTATTTTTAATTCATTGGCATGTCTGACAACTTTCTCTACATAAAAATAGGTATATCATAAAAAAGTCTGAAGCAAGTATAGTGGCTATAACTGCTTCAGACTAAAAAGCTGTCTCAATAAATTATCACTGGTGTTATTTATTCGAAACCTTCACCGACCGCCCTCCTTTTCCTTCGGCATTAAACACCCTAAATTGCAGTGTTCCTTTTGCTTCAACTGGTTTTGAATATACCGGGCTTTTTAAACCAGGTAATGATCCATCGGTGGTATAGCGGATAGTCAGCCCAGGCAACTGCACATTTGCGGTAGCCAAACCATTTGCTACCTGTACTCCAGCTGTAGGAATGCGATAATTAAAACCACCGGCATAGTGACTCATCCTTGGCAGCTCTTTTTTACCTATAATATTTACAAATTCAGACCAGGCCTTTTGATATAATTCTTCGCTTTTAGCCTCATCAATCTCTGTAGCCCATTCCGGATCTTTGGCCCATGCCCTTTCCGCAACACCGAATAGTTTGGGTAAAAACATATAGTCAAATCTTTCCGGGCTTTTAATAATCTCGCTCCATAAAGGTGCCTGCATACCAACAATATTCGCTTTACCTGCTTCGGTAAGTTTTACTTTTCCTGCCAAAGCCTTTCTGTCTATCGGATTGCCACGTTCATCTTCCCTGATGTTTTTGAACATATCGTACGGGATAAAATAAAATGGTTTATCAATATCCACATATCCGCCCCAATACTGACCAATCTCTTCAAAACTTTTGGTAGTGGCCATATCAATGTAAAGATTGGTAACCGGAGTTAATACAACTTTATACCCCGCATTAGCCATTTTATAGGCTAAATCTTCATTTCCTTTCAGGTTATTCCATACATCTGCATGAAAATTCTGATTGGCAAAACGTTCGTCGAGGATCATTTGCTTCCGCCCATCTACCAAAGCTTTACGCAAACCTATTTCCTCCCAACCTGACAAATAAAGATTTCTAGCTTTTAACATGTTATTTATTTTGTTGAAATAATAATACCACATCTCATCCACGCCCTTAATTGAGGGATCTTTTTTCAACAAATCAGCTACCGCCGGAGATTTTTCCCAAACACCAGCCGGAACTTCATCTCCACCAAAATGAATGGTGGTCAGCGGCGCATCCGCTGCAACATACATGGCGCGCATTTCATCTACCACTTTTTCCAAAAAGTTATAAGCCGACGGAAGCGCAACATTGATAATATTATCGTTAAATCCCTGAACAGATTCATATACCGACTGATCATTTTTGTCGCTTAGAAGATACTGCTCTGCTGCATCCTTTTTACCTTCTTTCATCAATCTTTCATACCTGGCATCCATCGACTTTATGGCGGCCCGGGCATGCCCAGGTGTTTCTATCTCAGGAACAACCCTAATGTGGCGTGCTGTAGCGTACTTTAGTATCTCAATAAAATCCTCGCGACTATAAAACCCACTTCCAGAGTTTACACCTTTATCAGCACCCGATCCATAAGATGGTAGAATACTCTCGGCCTCGCCTATAGAATGTCCACGTTGGGAACCTATTGTGGTCAGCTCCGGCAGCCCCGGAATTTCCAGCCTCCACCCCTCGTCATCGTTTAGGTGAAAATGCAGTACGTTCATTTTATAAAGCGCCATCACATCCAACACCTGCAACACTTTGCTTTTGGACTGAAAGTTCCTTGCTACTTCCATCATAAAACCTCTAAAGCCAAACCTTGGCGCATCTTCCACGTCTACTGCTGCAATCAAAACTTCTTTTTGGACGGTTTTCCATGCGCTTGCAGGAACCATCGTTTTTAAAGATTGTAAGCCGTAAAATGCACCAGCAGCATCCGGGGCAGTAATAAGGATCCCCTTCGGACTAACATTTAACTGATAAGATTCGGCCCCTTTAACATCGCCTTTTTTAAGTACAATGGCATCTCCCGTACCTGTTTCAGCTACTACCGGCGGCTTGCCAAAAATCTTACCAAGATCGGCCGCAAAAAGCCCGGCCTCTTTTTTAAACTCCTTGTGGGCCACTATAGTAACCCCCGAAGTAAGTTTAAATACTCCACTTGTTTCCCTGTAGCTAATCGGTGTAGGGAAAATCTTTGGCAATTTAGCTAGCGGAATATCTTTTATTCCCTTATTTTGATTAAAAGCATGAGCAGCCATTTCGATCTCCTTACTTTCAACCCTGGCTTGAGGATTAATATTGGTCAGACTAATGTTATGCCCTTTTGCAGGTGCATTATCCCATACCAGGTAAAAACCTGAAGACAGATCTGTTATATTCTTAACTTCGGTAGACTGCACCTTAATTTTTACTGAAGAGCCAGGCTTTAAAGCCACAAAGCCTTTTGAAGGCTGCAGCTGAAACAAATCGCCGTTTACCGGTTTTATTGTGGCCAAATCAGTATGTTCTTCTGTTACACTGATGGGTCTGGAATTGAAATAAATCGTCCATCCTGCGCCCGGGAATGTCGATTTCCCTTTATTGCTCAGGGTAATCTCCGATAAGGTTTTATCGCCTACATTATTTAATACCCGACGCATGATATGCAGGTCTTTCACATTAAAATTGGATACAGATTGTGCCAAGACAGTTACGAGATTACAACACATAAGGAGAGTTAGGATACAAGTTTTCTTCATTTGGTTTGGATTAAAAGCGTATATAATTATTTAAATAAATGTAAGTTAGACGTATAATTATTTATATATCAAAAACTTACATTAGTTAAAAAACAAATTTAATAATATAAATGAATTAGTATAAAAAATTACAAACCCAGGCCAAAGGGTGTCCACAAGCCTCATAGGGGGCCTTATACATTTTTTTATTTGAAACCGGGTTAAACACGTATATATATTTTTCTTTTATCAAGAAAGTAGCCCACAGCCCAACAAACCAGCATGAAACAAATGGCAAAAAGCAGGGAACCTACCGGGCCAGGCGTAATGACCTGGAAAAAGTTTTGATTGATCCAGTTGTTAAAATCTGAATTGGGAAAGAGTATGCGAATTATGGTGAGCAAAATTTCTGATACGATATATATAAACAAAGGATTTTTCCCGAAAACAGTAAAAAAGCCAGTCCATTTTATATATTTTTTTACTTCAATAACATAAATCAACGAACCTATAATGACCATATCGAGTCCGCAGGTGATTAAAACAAAAGAACTTGTCCATAGTTTTTTGTTGATCGGAAACACAGCATTCAGACAAATAGCCAGCAAAATTAACAAGCCACCGGCCAATAACAGCTTCGCGATACTTTCATACCCCTTTCCTTTCTCCTGAATAAAGCGTCCGGCATAATATCCGATAATCACATTTACGCAAGCTGGGATGGTACTTAAGATACCTTCAGGATCAAATGCAATCCCTTCGCCATGGTACAGATGTTTATCGCCCAACAAGAACAAATCCAGATACTGACCTGCATTACCTGTCATACTAAATGGATCTGCCGCATTTCCAAATACCAGTAAAGCGATCCAATAACCAACTAAAAACAAAACGCTGATTATTGCTACCATACGTGCAGACAGATAGTGAATTAAAAGCGAAGCTATGCCATAACAAATTGCAATGCGTTGTAAAACACCAAAGATCCGCGTATTTGCTATGGGTGATAAACTGATGCCGCCGCTTTCATTATAACTAAAAAACGGGAACCAGTACATCAGGTACCCTAAAAGAAATATGAGCAGCATCCGCTTAAATATCTTCATCAGAACAGCGGAATTTTCCATCTGTGCAAATTTCTTCATTGAAAAACTCATGGCATTACCTACCGCAAATAAAAAGGAAGGAAATACCAGATCTGTTGGCGTAAAACCATGCCATGCTGCATGTTGCAGCATGGCAAAAGGTTCGGCTCCGCTTCCTGGTGTGTTCACAATGATCATGAAACACACCGTCATTCCGCGAAATACATCAAGGGATAAAAAACGTTGTTGTTGGTTCATTTAGTTGGTTTTATTAGGGGTTAATTGTATCCTGGATTTTGTTTCAACACAGGGGCATTTTGGGATTGACTTAAATCAATCTGCCGTTGCGGGATGGGGTAATAATCATGTTTACCTTTAACAAATTTCCCTTTTCTTACATCCGAAGTAAATTGCCCCTGGTAGCTGAAATAAGCAGTTAATTCCTGTTCGGCTATTCCCCAGCGAACGAGATCGAAAAAACGATGTCCTTCCATAGCCAATTCTATTTTTCTTTCATAATAAATGGCTTTTAGTGCCCCCTCCTTCCCCTTGGCAACAAAGTCTCCGGCAGGATATTGATTAATTTTATAATTGGCTGCCGGCACATTGGAAAATCCGGCCGAAGGATTTGCGTCATCTTTATATTTGTAAAGCCAGGTTACCGGATTTGCGGCTCTGGCCCTCACCAGATTTACATAATCCTCGGCCTTGCTCAAACTTCCAGCCTGTGCCTCACATTCGGCAGCCATCAGCAATACGTCAGCAAATCGTATAATGGAATAGTTTATCGCAGTACCGGGAGCCCAGGTTCCCTGATCTCCATCTGTGTCTGCACTTTCATGCCAGTAAACATTCTTTTTGGGTCCATAAGGCCCGCCGTAACTCTGATCTCGGGCCCAGGGTTTCCCCGGATAAATGCCCCAATCGTGATAAGGAACTCCGCGACGTCCTGCTGTCCAATCTAAACGTGGATCAAGTGTGCCCCCGTCGGGGGTAAATGGCTGATTGCCTTCAATACCCATATCCGTTTTTACCGGAAAGTCATTATAGTTTGTAATATAAGGTAAACCTGTTGTAGGATTGGTTCTAAAATGATTGACCAGATCAATAGAAGGTTGAAAAAAGCCACAGCAACTAAATGGACTACCATCGCCGTAAGGAAAATTTAACATATCTCCGTTATTGGCATGTGATGGACCCGAAGCATCTACATTTGCAGCCATCTGAATCACAAATACCGCTTCAGGATTATTTTCTCGGCTAGGCCTCCAGTTATCCTCAAATTCTTCGTTCAGTTCATATTTAAGCCCCGAACTGGTAGTTCCGGTATTGATTACCAATTCGAATATCGGTTTGGCGTCTAAATATTTATGTTGGTACAGGTAGGCTTTAGCCAGATACGCAGCTGCAGCCCATTTGTTGGCCCTTCCTATTTCCGATTGTGTGGGTGGAAGATTTTCATAAGCGAACTTTAAGTCGGCTTCAATTTTAGGCCACAAATCCAGGTTGTTGGGCTGATTGAAGGCGGTGGTACTTTCGTCAATCCAGGGTACCATATTCCACATTTTTTTGAGCTCAAAATAGTAATGCCCGCGTAGAAAACGTGCTTGTGCAGCAATATTTTTCCGTTCATCATCCGTAACATCGGTTGTCTTGGCCAAAATTTTCAATACGTTGTTTGTTCGGGCAACACACTCAAACAGCGCTTTCCATTTGCCATTATATAAAACGTTATTGGCATCCGAGTAAAAGTTGGCTATCGGATCTATTGCTGGCTGGTCGGCCCCATCACTGCCTTTTGACGCATCACCACCTGCCACCGCACCAAAAACCCAGTTTGTTGGCGATACCTGCCAGGCATCACCACCGCCCAATGCCTTATCACCACCTGCCATAAAATCAAGTGCGGCATAAGCACCAATAAGCAATCCATTTACCCCATTTTTGTTCGCTACAATCTCCTCGCTGAGAGAGCCCAGAGGAGCTTGCTCCAATGCTTTTTTACACGCGTAAAATTGTGTTATAAAAAACATTACCACTAATATATATGCTGATCTTTTCATGAGTTCAAATAATTAAAAATGTAAGTTTAAACCTAACAGGAAGGTACGCTGACTTGGATAAGATCCGTCATCTATACCATAAGCTGTTTGTCCTCCTGGCTCATCATCATTGTCACTTGAAATACCAATTTCCGGATCAACCCCAGAATATTTGGTTATGGTAAACAGGTTTGCAGCTGAAAGATAAACCCTTAATCTGCTTATGCCCAATTTTTGTAGTTTACCTGGGGGCAAAGTATAACCGATCTGCGCATTTTTCAGCCTCAGGTACGATCCTTTTTCCACGAAATAGGAATTCGGAACGCTATTGGTACTGAACGATTGAGCGGTCTCCTGAATCGGGGCCTTAGCATTCATATGTGTGGGCGTCCATGAATCGTAAAGTGCGGTATGGCTTTTTGCACCGTCAAATGAAGGCACAAAATCTGTCCACCATTTTACCTGGTTCCATATGGAATTTCCCTGAACACCATAAAAGAAAGCGCTAAAATCAAAGGCCTTGTAACTTAGTCCAAGATTAAGACCGTAGCTAAAATCAGGATTTGCATTACCTAAAAATGTACGGTCGTCAGCAGTAATCCTGCCATCACCATTAATGTCATCATACTTAAAACGTCCCAGGCCTATGTCATTCTGGTATATGGACGTCTGATCTTTTGTCGCAGCACGGGCGGCAGCATTTGCGGCTTCAATTTCTGCTTCCGAATTCCAGAAACCAGCTACTTTGTACCCAAAAAACTCACTAACGGATCTTCCTACTGCATTTCTGATGATGTTACTTCCATCAAACCTGCGCGCATCAATTTCATAGTAATTAGCATCGGCAGAAATCTTCTGGATTTCATTCCGATAAGTAGTAATGGTGGCGGTCGCATTCAACTTAAGGTCTTTGCTCAAATACGTATTTCCTGACAGGGAAATATCAAACCCATCATTTTTCATCTGGCCAATATTTACAAATGGCACAGTTGCACCACCTACTGTACCTATCATTTCAGGATTATAGAGCAGATCCCTAATATTTTTGCGATAATAGTCGGCCGATATTTCCAGTTTGCCTCCCCATAAAGTGGCATCAAATCCAATGTTGGCATTTATATTCTTCTCCCATTTTGCTGCAGGATTCCCGATCTGATCCTGGTAAAACCCGGCAAGCAAATTGTTGCCGCCATTTATAGCATAGTAAGATTGGCCTATGGCACTGCCAAACGTACTAAAGGAATTCCCTCCGCTTACATTTAACTGATTGCCCATTATACCCCAACCACCTCTTAATTTCAGATCAGTAATCCAGGTGGCATTGGCCAAAAAGTGCTCCTTAGAGATCCGCCAACCCGCACTTACTGCGGGAAACCAGCCATACACATTCTGCAGGAATTTGGATGAACCATCTCTTCTGATGGTTGCGCCCAACAAATATTTGTCATTAAAACTATAGTCAGCTCTTCCAATTAAAGAGAACAATGCATCGGCAGTTCTGGAGCTGGATGTTTCCATCGGTCCGCTACCGGTTGAAAGATTGGTATAATCAGGATCAAATGAAAAATACCCCTTATTGCTCCCCGTCATCGTACGATACCTGTTTTTAAAATATTCTGTCCCTACAAGTACTTTTAAACTATGTTTATCGAAAGTTTTGTTAAACGACAATGTATTTGTCCAGACATATTCCAAACCGCTGTAAGCAGTTTCGGTATAGCTGTTATTCGTATTATTTTCAGCATTTTCATACTGCGGGTACACAAAAGCACGTGAAGAACCCGAATAAGAATCTCCGCCAAAAGAGGTCCGTAATGTCAAAGAGCCCAACAAATCAACCTCTGCAAATACATTTCCAAACAGCCTGTTATCAGTAGCCTTGTTATCTTTGGTACGGTGCAACATGGCAACAGGATTATACGCATCACCCAACTGACCTCCATATCCACCCGCAAAATTCCCCATAATATCATAAACCGGAATAATGGGTTGTTCACGAAAAGCATGCCCAATAGCGTTATCCCCACTTAAGCCACCTATCTGTGGATTATTTGTGATGGTATAAGCCAGGTTTTCACCAATCCTGATGTGCTTACCGATATTGTACTGACTGTTTGACCGCAAGGTATATCTCTTTAAATAAGTTTTAGCCAAGGTTCCTTGTTGATCAAAATAATTGGCAGAAAAGAGATAGTTACCCTGCTCTGATCCTCCGCTTACTGAAATATTCTGACTGTTAATGGGTGCCGGGCTAAAGATCTCCTGGTACCAGTTGGTTCCCGTTTTATTTGCTTTATTAATCCGGCGAAAGTTATTATACTCGTCTACAGAAGTGAATAAAGGTTTTAAATAATAGTTTGACGGATTCACCGAAGGATCCCCTTCTTTCGCCCCTAAGGGGTAAATATAATCGGGCAACACATAGGTTGGCCCATCTCCGTACAAGGGATCATCAAAATCATGAGCCCCCGAATTTGTTTCTGCCAGTCTTTTCAAATCGGCCATTTCCTGTGGCGAGAGGATATTCCAGACATTCCCTTTTCTTGGGCGCTGTGTGCCGTAGTAAGTATCGTATTTCACACTCACTTTCTCTTTTCCTTTCCGCGTGGTGATTACAATAACCCCATTAGCCGCCCTCGACCCATAAATTGAAGCTGCACCGGCATCCTTAAGTACCTGCATCGATTCAATATCATTTGGATTAATGTCGGCGACATTCAACGTAGGTACCCCATCTACTACATAAAGCGGGTTATTATTGCCAAAGGTATTCACCCCCCGTATGCGAACCTGCGGTTCTTCGCCGGGCTGCCCGGAGCCCAGAATAGTTACCCCGGAAGCCTGCCCCTGCAATAAATTATTTACAGATGCACTGGGCTGTTTGATCATTTCTGAAACATTTACAACCGAAACTGCACCGGTCAGGTCTTTTTTCTTTTGGGTCGAATACCCTGTTACAATCACTTCTCCCAAAGACGTTTCCTCCTCCGCAAGTTGTACATTGAGTATGCTTTGTCCATTAACAGGTACTTCTTTTTTGATAAAACCTATATACGAAAACACCAGAACAGCATTTGCATCAGGTACATTGATCAGATAGTTTCCATTAGCGTCTGTAATGGCTGTAGTTGTGCCACCTTTTACTTTTACACTTACCCCGGGCAGTGTTTCTCCCTTGGCTGTACTCACTTTACCCTTAACCGGAAACTGTATTTTTTCCATTATGACCGGGCTTTCCTTTTTTGAAGTAGCCTTATCATAAAGAATAATCCGATTATCAATTACCTTGTAAAAGATGCTGAGCGGGATTAGGGTTTCATCAAGAATATCTCCCAGGCGTTTTCTGGTATAGTTTGCCGATGTCATGCGCTCGGCCCGGATGACGGAAGGGCTATAGATAAATTTGACCTTTGTTTTAGACTGGATTTCCTTTAATACCTCTGTGATTTTACCTCCGGTAATGCTAATGGAAATTTCCTTATTCAATATCTCCTGTGCCCCGGCATTTTTTGCTGCAGCGCTACAGGTAAAAACAATTACTAGAAATATTTGGGCCACAGATAGTCTCATTGCTATTTTTATTAAAGCAACAAATCGCTTTTTTTTCATAACTTTAGAAGTTTTGTTCGTTAATGTGAAACTTTTCGTACAGAATTCTTTAACTGGCAATGTCCCTCAACATTGTCAGTTTTTTTTTTGATGTTTTGGTTAGTAAAATTCTCTTCTTTTCATTGGCTGGTTTGGTTTAAGTTTTTAGTTTGAGTTGATGGTCTTTATTCTTTGACAGAGATGATTATTTTAGTGCCTTTTATCTGATAGCGGGCTTTGATCGATTCGCATAAGAAATCTAACTGGTTGTATAGGTTTTGTCCCGATAAATCGCCTGTAAATGTGTAATTGTACAATTCCTTATCCTCTACCACAAATGCTATCCCATAAGTTTTTTGTAGCTGATCCAGCACTTCTGCCACAGGTGTATCGTTAAACGAGCAATCATCCTTTACGGCTGTCCGGTCTTTATCTAAATCAATCGGTATTGGCTGCTCAACCAGGCTGGTTGCAAAAGTGTTTTTGGCAGCATTGTAAACCGTTTTCTGGTTTGGTGTCAGCACTACTCCATTAGTCGGGCTCAGCGGATTGCGGGCATCAAAACCACCTCCCTCGGTGCTTGGAGAAACCACTACTTTGCCTGTCCTTACGATAACCTCAGTTTCATATACATCCGATCCTGCTTTTACCGTAAAGCTGGTGCCAAGCACCCGCGTCACTACGTTTCTATTGTATACCAGAAAAGGCCTGGATGGATTTTTGCTGATCTGAAAAAAACCTTCCCCTTCCAGGGTAACTTCACGGCGGTCCTTTAAGAAATGTTCAGGATACTTCAGGGTCGCCTTTGGTTGAAGGACAACCTGACTGCCATCTTCCAACTTAATCTCAACCGGCTTAAGACCATTATTTTTATATTGCTTTACAAGGCTGGCATTGGCTGGCACTATAAAATCAGATTTATTATTTTCAGCAAGAAAAAACTGATAACCGGCAATCAATACAAAGCCTGCAATTACTGCAGCCGCTGCAACTCTAAAAACAGGGAAACGTTTGATCGCCGGTTGAGTCGGATGAACAACTTTTTCCGGTTCATCGGCAACAACGTCCTCATTTATCCTGTCCCACAGTTTCTGCTCCAGCTCATTTATTTCTGTCGCAGCCGGGGCTTTCCCCTCCTGTTTGTCCAGCAATCCATACCATTTCTCAACAATTTCTTTTTCTTCATCCGTACACCTGTTCTGCAGGTATTTTTCTAATAGTAGATGAAAGGCTTCTCTGCTCATTTTTATCGCTTTTACACTATAAGTAAGCTAAGTAGCCTGTACCCCTAAAAAAAATAAAAAAAATGTTCTTATGCAAAAAACACCAGGGTGGCGAGCAAAAACAAATACTCCTTAAGGTAAAAACGAATGGACTTTAATGATTGCGTAATGTGATATTCAACGGCTTTTTCAGAGATATTCAATTGCTGGGAAATATCTTTTACCGAACGGTGTTCCATGCGGCTCATCCTAAATACTTCAGCCGTCTTTTTAGGTAGCAATGCCACTCCTTTATCCAAAGCTTCCGAAAGTTCATGAAGCATTAAAAGGTAGTCGGCATTATTTACCACACCAAAATTACTGGATGCTTTAATATAATTATGGTAATTTTCCTGAACCAGCAAGGATTTATAATGATTGATGATACTATATCTTAAACTCCCAAAAAGATAAGCGCTAAGCGAACGGATCTCTACGCTTGTTCTTCTGCGCCAAAGTTCAACAAACAGATTCTGGGTCAGTTCTTCGGCCAGTTCCTTATGATGTACTTTTCTATAAGCTACCTGGTATACCTGAAACCAATAACGTTGGTATATCTCTTTAAACGCATGCTCGCAGCCACCTTTAAAAGGAATGATCAGATCAGCATCAGATAAAAGCTTATAATCCATGAGTTTGCGTTGGTTATAACAAATCTAATAATATAATTGAAAGCATCCTATAAAAGTATTTTACACCGTATGCAATAAAAAACCCCGCTACAGTATTATAGCGGGGTTTCCATATTAAAAAAACAAGATTTACATAAAGCTACCATCGCCTCTGCGCATAATCCCCCTGCCGCCGCGTCCTTGCGCGCCCGACCATTTCTGCAGTCGCATGCTCAGTTTAAGCATAAAGTATCTGCTCATAGGATTCACAAATGTATTCGTATAACCACCATCTGCTAATTGATTATAGCTAAGTGTATTGTTCTGATTTAAAATATCGAATGCCTGAAAAGTAATCTGACCTCTGCGGTTAAAAAGCTGACGTTCTAAACTTGCATTTATCACCAACGGTTTAGTATTTGTATTTCCAACTACACCGCTTATATACTGTTTACTGCCATTGTAAGCAAACATCCATGAGTCCCATAAATAAATCCTTCCATCTAAATTAAGCGAAAGTGTGTTGATGGTATTATTCGCAAAACCCGCTGTTGTATTGTCAGATTTATCAATTTTATAGCCGATATCGGCATTGATTTCAAACCAATCTGTAGGATTGATTTTTGGGCCAAAGCGCTGATTTAAAGAGGTGATATTGGTGGTATTCAAAATCCCATCCCTCATGCTCAGGTTATGACTATAGTTTACAGTACCATTAAGTTGCAGGTTATATTTCCTGTTGTTCAGTTGCTTACTGATGTTATAATTACCGTTCAGTCTATACACTCCGCTAACGTTTAAGAAGCGCGTTTCATTTATATAGGTTCCGGCGAGGCCTGGATTAGGTACAGTTGAAATATTTTGAATAACCGCATTTTCAGTATAAGATCCATTTGCATTAAATGAAATATTAAGCTTCGAATTTGCGATGTAATTATTGTAATCGCCTCTTAAAGTGTGTACAAAAGTAGCATGCAAGTCAGGGTTACCAATAACCGGATTATTTGGATTCGTAACATCCCTAACCGGCTGTATCTGATCAAAAGTTGGTTCTACAGCATTTCCAGAATAATTCAGCGATAATTTTTGTTGCCTGGTCCAACGATATTCGAATCTGGCAATAGGAATCAGGTTAAAGCTACTACGGCGAGTGGTTGTACCAAGACTTAATTTAGTGCCGGATAGCAAAGCAGGTACACCTGTTAAACCAACAGAGAAACGAACTTTGGAAGTATTCGCCATTCCATATCTAAAATTCAATGCAATCCGGCCTTGTGTAAATGAATAATTGTAAATGTTACTCAATGAATCTACGACACTAGAAAAACCGTCGTCTAAAATATTTCTTGTCGTGGCTGTATTGTCGTATCCGTTATAATTGACCTGAGCGTTAACTTCAAATTGAGTATTCACACCAAGCGGCTCCACGTAAGTCATACTTCCGCGATAATTATCACGCAGATTCTTACGAGCTATAAGCTGATTAAGTATGGAATCTTTCTGAGGTAAGTCTTCACGATAAAATCTTGTAAAGTTATATCTTAATTGCTCATTATCCTGATTGTTTTTATTCAAATCTATCTGTGTCGAAAAGTTCCTTCTATACTTTTTAAAGGTATGTTGATAAAAGACCGAAACACCAAGTTCAGGTGCTGTTTTAGAATTGTTGTTCCTTACATTACGATCCTGATCCATCTTCAAAGCCATAGCGCTCCCCCTTTGAACTACTGAGGAAGTGTCATTATTATTAGAAGAATTATAGTTAATCGTAGGAATAACTTTCAGATAATTACTTGAATCCAGGTCCACTTCAAACTCAAGCCTAAACGTATGATTATTAGATTTCTGCAAACTATTACCCCATCTATTAGACAACAATTGTCCATTAAGAAGCGTGCCATCGGAAGCACGACGACTGATATTGCTTAATGATTCGGTCTGATTGAGATTGTCTCCTTTTGAGTCCGTAAATTGGTAATTCAAATTATACTCTATCTTTTTCCCGATTTTATCACGCAAACTGAATCTGGCATCTCCGCTCTTATTGGAACCACTAAGGGCGTTCAAATTGATTACATCTTTGTAATTACCATTTATGCCCATCTGCTGATTGCCATTAATCCGTGTAGCAAACAATCCGGTTTCTTTTCTCTCATTACTCCCTCCGGCCGCATGTAAATTTACCATGTTACCTACAGATTTATCTGTTCTGGTGGTGATGTTCAATATCTTCTGCGGATCTCCATCTTTAACACCGGTACGGGCAGCCTGATCCCCATAATCGTCAACAATCTGAATTTTATCTACAATCTCTGCAGGAAGGTTTTTAATTGCATTGGCAATATCTCCGCCAAGGTATTCTTTACCATTCAGCTTCGCTTTGGCAACTGTCTCACCCTGGTGAACTAAGCTTCCATCATTGCCCACTTCCATGCCTTCCATCTTCTTTAACAACTCATCAACTGTTGCATTTTTCCGTACCACATAATCACTGGCTTTATATTCAACCGTATCCGTTTTATAGGTTATAGAAGGCGTACCGCTAATGACAACTTCGTTTAAGGTATTTTTTTGCTCTTTCAACACAATGGGATCCATCACAATTCTGGGGATCATATCATTTTGTTTAAAACGCATAACGGGCGACTTCTCATACCCTATACTTTGTACTACAAGCGTATAGGTTGCCGATTTTACATCTTTAAAAATAAAAATACCATCGCTATTGGTGGAGGTCTTTAGGGTATCCTTGTCTGAAGTAAGACTAACAGTAGCGCCTATTACCCCCAAATCTGTACTGTCTTTAACAATACCGCTGATTTGCCTTGTAGGTAAAGGAGGGGGTATTTCCTTTTTAGCTGGCTGTTGCGAAAATACCTCAGTAAAACTGAACGTCATGAGTAAAACGAGCAGTAGGACCTTAAAATGCTGGGAGTATTCCGGCTTGAAAAGAGCATTCAATTCCTTAGCCGTGACCCGGTTAAAATGATTCATTTGTGTGCTTGTATGTTTGGTGTGTGTGTTTCTTTACAGCATTGAGCTATTTATTTTTTTGCAAGCGTATATTTCCCCCAAAAGTCTGTAGGGCTTATCAAGGCCTGAAAATCCATTCCTCCATGATCGCCACCACGCCCCCCAGGGCCACGACCGCCGCCGCCACCAAAGTTACCGCCACCGCCACCGAAACCTCCACGACCACCGCCGCCGCCGCCACCGCCAAATCCACCTTCAAAACCTGGCATTTGCAGTCCGTTCACTTTGATGTTATAGGCAAATTCTTTTGGTGCCTCTACCGAAATACCCAACGCTTCCAGCGGAATAGCCATTTCATAGAAGAAAACATTATCCTTATCTATATTTGCAAATGCCTTAATCCCGTATTCGTTATAAATAGATACCAATGTATCAGTCGTATTTTTAAAACCTTTAATCTTAATCTCCTTAGCCGTTGCCAATTGAGTTTTCTGTCTGGATACCATAAAAGAATCTCTCTGCTTTGCATTCTGCGGACCACCACCGCCCATAGACATAGTCATACCCATTGCCCTTCGGGTGCCTCCCCCGCCGCCACCTTGCCCCCTGGGCTGATGAGCAACCATCGGATAGGTTAAGGTAATACTCTCTTTTTCTTTCTTTTTACCATCCGGGTTTACCGAAAAAGTAATACCTCCAGCCATTATTTTCGAATTATTGGCGATATCAGTAGATTTAATAATCACATAGAGGTTCTTTTCATCATTACTGATGATATAGGAAAGATTAGTGCGTTTGTTCCCAGAAAAATCAGTTTCTTTCCATTCAAAGTTTTTACCATCAATTTTAATAGCGTGAGGAGCGAATATACTGACTTCCTGTAGTTCATTCACTTTCTGAGCATGGCCGACTGAGCCAAATCCGGCCAATAAAGCCGAACAGAATGCAATTTTAAGGAATCTCGTTTTCATATTTGGTGTTCTATTTAAGTGCAATTTCTAGGTTTAAGACTTGATAAAATGATTTAGGTTTAATACTCGCTTCTATATTCGCCGAATAAATTGTTCAACGTCATAAAAAAGACTACGAATTAAACACAAAATCCATTCTGTCAGAAATTGTTATCTTAATTTGTTACACAAGCTTAAGAATTCGGGTATGGAAAAAGTCTAGCTTAATGATCGCCCAATCCTTCTTTGGGTTTTTGAAAAATATAGATCAGGTATATCAATGCAGGCAAAATAAATAAACTGCCAATTAATAGCGCATACCCCAGCGAATCAATAGTTTTAGCCTGCCCCTGATGCAGCAGCAAGGAAAGATTAGTCCCATTTTTAAGCAATACAATGTCAGGAAAATGCGAATACGTAGCTGCAAATAAAATCATAGTGATCTGAAAACCGGCCAGCAAACGCAACAAGATCGGCTTATTCTGATTTAAAGCATAAAACATCACTATCAACGACAAACTTGCAGCTATAATGGCAATCAGACCAGGGGTATCTCCAAATATCCAGGTGGCCAATGGAATACCTTCTGCACCGGCAGCCAGAAAAACCAGTGCACCGCAACCCATTACAAAAAAAATAGCCCTTCTTGCTTTCCCGATAAAATGCTGTCTATCGCCATCATTGTCGCTTTGCCCAATGATGAAAATGGTAGCCAGAAAACCGCAAATGCTTACCGTAAAAATACCTACCGCTACAGAAAACCAGTTTAACCAGCTGAAAATATAAGCGGATACAAAATCATTGGCCTGCGGATCAATCTGTCCCGATACAGAACTGGCCGCAATAATGCCCAGAAAAAAAGGCGTAATTAAACTCGAATAAACAAAAATAGGCGTATACACCTTTTGCATATCGTCTTTTACCGCATCATAGTTCCTAAACACAAAAGCGGTACCCCGGGCAATAATACCCAATAGCATACATACCAATGGAATATGCAGGTAAACAGAAATGGTGGTATATATTTTGGGAAAGCCTACAAAAAGAATCACAATAGCAATAATCAGCCACATGTGATTGGCTTCCCATATTGGCCCTATGGCTTTATACATGGTTTTACGCGTTTTGGCTTTATTGGTTTTAGCGGTCATCAACTCAATGATACCGGCACCAAAATCAGCACCTCCAAGCAAAATATACAACAAAATGGCAGTCCAAAGGAAAACGATCACTACATATATCATAATTAAAGGTCTTTTGCTTGGTTTTCAGAATCGTATAATTTGCCCACCATAGTAATCTGTCTGAACAGCAATAAGCTTACGATAACAGATAACGAGATGTATACGGCGGTGAACAGGTAAAAGGAATAGGCTATGCCCGGCATAGGAGTTACCGCATCTGCGGTACGCATTACCCCCCTGATGATCCAGGGTTGCCGGCCAACTTCTGTTACCGTCCAACCAGCCTCCAAAGCAATGAAGCCCAGCGGCGTAGCCAGTACAAACAGTTTAAGCAGCCAGCGGCTGTCCAGCCATTCTTTCTTCTTCCACAAGGCTATAAAATATAACAAAGCCAGCAGTACCATGGCCATCCCTAATCCTACCATAATCTGAAAGGCATAATGGGTTACGGCAACAGGTGGTTGCTCATCTTTTGGCACACTGTCCAAACCCTTCACTTCGCCATTAAAGTCGCCCGTAGCCATAAAGCTGAGCAAGCCCGGAATTTTAATGGCATAATCTACTTTTTTGCTGGCTGTATCTGGTATCCCACCAATAATAAGTGGAGCATTTCTTTCCGTATGAAAATGAGCTTCCATGGCCGCCAGCTTTTCAGGTTGCCGCTTTGCCACATCTTTGGCCGAAATATCGCCACTAATGGGCTGCAAACAAGCTGCAACCGTCCCAAATACAGCTGCAATTTTAAAAGCTTTGCTGTGAAACCTTACATTTTTACCTTTAAGAATCATTAAAGCGTGTACACCTGCAACAGCAAAACCGGTTGAAACAAATGCGGCCACACACATGTGTAGTGATTGCGAAAACCAGGCTTCATTAAACATAGCCTTAATGGGGTCTATGTTCAAATACTGACCATCAATATAGTCAAAACCCGCGGGACTATTCATCCAGGCGTTTGCGGCAACCACCAGAATTCCAGAAAGTAAGCCACTAATACCTACCACTACCCCGGTTGCCCAATGAAACCAGGGGTTAATTCGGTTCCAGCCGTACAGATAAAAGCCAAGCGCAATGGCTTCTATAAAAAATGCCGTCCCCTCCAAAGAAAACGGCATTCCAAATATTGGCCCGGCATGCTCCATAAATTTGGGCCAGAGCAAACCGAGTTCAAAAGACAATACCGTACCTGAAACTGCACCGGTAGCAAAAAAAATAGCCACTCCCTTACTCCATGCCTTGGTTACATCTCTATAAACCACCTTTTTGGTTTTGAGCCAGTAAAAGTGGGCCACCGACATAAAGAAGGGCATCACCATACCAATACAGGCAAAAACAATATGAAAGCCTAAAGAAAAGGCCATTTGGAGGCGGGCAGCTAAAAAATCGTCCATATGATAAACGTTATGTGCTTGAAAGAAATCGTGCCATAAAAGTACGGCTTATCTGCATTGGAAGGAGCTTTTTTTTGAAAGTAAAACACATTTGCAGGTAAAAAAAAGGCATCACTAAAAGCAATCTTAAATCAATCTTAAATCAATCAAAAGATTATTTAATTTCCAATACAATAAAACAAACAAATATTTAAAATAAATATTTTTATTTAATAATTAATAAAATCATATTTATCCATCCAAACCAGCCAATTCCTACTTTAAATGATTTAAATATGAAATGTTCAAACTATGTTCTATTTGTAATGCTCTCATTATCCCTATTGTCCTGCAAAAAAGCCATCAAAACAAATCCAATAGCAGCTCCTGTAATACCAACAGACCTGACTTCACTTTATATTCCGATAAAATTTGAAACTGATGGGCTTAGCCTAAGCCTAAGTTATAAAGAAAACACAGCACAACTGACAGAATTAACCGATCAAAATGGCGATAAAGTAAAAATCAGCTATACCACAAGTCAACTTCCTTCCAAATTGGAGCATTACCGAAACGGGCAGTTATTTTACGTGGCCTACTTTGAGCAGCAGGATAAAAAAAACACCAACAAGGCCGTCTTGTTTGACTGTACCGCGCAACCTCTTATTTACACCCCACGTGGAAATTACCTGTTGACTTACGACGAACAAAACATCAGTATCCTTAAATACTACAACAATTCTGGTAATCTGGTTTATGCCAATACCTGGTTGTATGCGTCAGGAAATTTATCGCAAATGAGCAGCACCAATCCCCCGGGAACTCCTTCTTTAACCACTTTTACTTTCGATCAGAAAAAAGGAATTAGCAGCCATATTCCATATACGCAGCTATTTGTCATTGAACTGGATTATTGGTTTCTTCGTTGTGCCAACAACAATATCGTAAGCCAGCAATCGACAAGCAATCAGGTAAACTATAGCTACGAATACAATGATCAAGGCTATCCTTTAAAGGTAAAAATTAGCGATCAAAAGCGTAGCCAAACCATAAAAGTCACTTACCAACAATTAAAACCATGACTACTGCATCAGCTTCCTTGCTCTGAATAGGTTATCGGCTGCCTGCAATAACTTCGCTTTTAATTTGGGGTTATAGTTGGGGTTTGCTTTTAAAAATCCGGTAACAACAGATGCTGCTTCAGCACTCTGATAATAACTTAAAATCGCCTGCAGCCAATTCTGAGGAAAGAAAATATCACCCGCAGTTTGAATTTCTTCCAGCAACTCCAAACTCTTTTTCAAATATTTTGCGGAGCTGGCCTGTCTTAAGGGGTGATGCAGGTAATAAAGCGCGGCTACCACATTGGCTTCTTTTGTCCTGTTGGTTTTCGACTCCAGGCTTTTAAAAAACTGATCTCTTTCTGCCCCATTTGAAGAAAGTGCTGGCATCATAAATTCAAACCTTTTCTTTCTATCTGCATTGCTGATGCGCAACAGTTGTGTTTTCAATAAATCAGCATCCTGATCGTTTCTTAAAGCCAGCGAAAATGCCAGTGAAGTATAATCATCCTCAGCCAGCTTTACCCCTTCCGGCGCCTGCTGTGATTTCCATATTTCATGCAGTTTCTCGGCAGCTTCCTTTGTCAGGAATATATCCTGATAAGTTTTAAACAATAATTTTTTAACGTTATTGGTTGGCTGCTCCTGCATGGCATTCCAGATTTCTTTCTCCAGCGGTGCAGTCACAAGTTCCCGATCCGATGCCGACAGGAATGCCCAGTAAATGCTTCCGATGTAACTGGTCATCAGTTTAATGTTCAGTTCTTCTTTTTCTTTGTTCAGTCCCGCTACAAGAAGACTCAACAGTCTGGCAGGCTTTATCCCCCTACCATTCAACATATTTTCATACAATGAAATATAAGCAGAAGCCCTGTTTAAAGGTTTATCCATCTCGTACAGATGGCTAAACATAGCGGTGTCTACGGGCCACAAGCCATAGCCCTGTCCGGATGAATTAAACAATACAAATAAAGGAACCTCCATGCCTACCGCCTCTTTGACGTCTACCTGGGCAACATTTAAATTAACTGTAATTTCTTTGCTGTACCCCTTATAATATAAGGTCAACTCAAAAAGCTGTGGCCAGATCCTTGAACCTCCGTATTCGGCAGTTTGATTGATGGTAAAACGGCTGATTTTATTGCCCTTATTTTCGATATTGTAATTCAGAACTGGCCGGCCCGGCTCATTTACCCATACTTTATTCCATTGCTGCAAATCGGCGACGGCATACTTATCCAGAATACCAATCAGATCGGGCCAGGAGGCATTGTCATTGGCAAATTTCCTGAGGTATTCCCTTACCCCCTGTTGAAACTTTTCTTTACCCATCAAACGCTCCAGTTGGCGCATCATGATGGGTGCCTTGTGATATATGATATTACCATAAAGAGACCCTGCGTCCTTCAGGTTATCCAGATCCTGCCGGATCGGATTGGCTCCTGTAGTACGATCTACGCCATATGCAGCAGGAAAGTGGTCCACTAAAAACTTCAGGTCAAATACATCCTGCCCTACACTGCCTTCGGCACTTTTATCGGCCATAAAATTGGCAAATACCTCTTTCATCCATACATCGGTAAACCAGTTCATGGTCACCAGATCGCCAAACCACATGTGTGCCGTTTCATGGGCAATCAAATTATTTCTCGAATTTAACTGATCTTTTGTGGCGGTTCCATCTAAAAACAAAGCAGAAGCTTTGTACTGTATGGCACCAACATGTTCCATACCTCCAAATTGAAAATCGGGGATCGCCGCAAAATCAAACTTCTGAAAAGGATAAGGAATTGCGGTCCAATCTTCAAAATATTTCAATGCGTCAGCATGAAGTTTAAATATCTCGTTCATGCTGTACTTTATTTTTGCGGTGTCAGTTTCACGGTACAGGAAATCTGCTTTCCTGCTTCCAAGACTGGACAATTGCTGTTCAAATTTTCCGGCTACAAAAGAAAACAGATAAGTACTCAAAGTATCTGAGGTTACAAAACGATAAGTTTTTTTGCCATTTACCAAAGCGCTGTCTTTTAAAGGAGCGTTGGCAATAGCCTTCCAGTCGGCCGGAACCTTCAGGGTCAAATTATAGGTCGCTTTTAGATCGGGCTGATCAAAACAAGGAAAAACAGTTCTGGCCCTATCGGGTACAAACAAAGTATACAGATAATCGGCATTCCGGTTTAATGCAGCCTCGCCCGATTGAAATGCTATCTTTATCTGGTTACTTCCTTTTTTCAGGTATTTCGCAGCAATCAACAGGTGTTCGGAACGGTGCTCAACCGGAACTTCCTTTCCGTTGACGGTCAACTTCCACAGCTTCGATTTATCTTCTTTAAAATCCAACTGCAAGGTTTGATCATTTGCCTTCAAATTGAAGTTCAAGACCTCCGTTGCTATAATTTTCTCCAATTTTTGGGCAGGAATATCAAATTCAAGCACATAACGAACATCACTAATAACAGATTTTCGATATAATGCCAGTTGTTTTGACACACCGGTTTCTACCTGTTGCGCTGCAGCAACGATGGAAAGCGAACACCAGAATAAAAGCAAAATGCAACGTCTGAAAGTATTACGAAAGTCGACCATGCTGCTAATTTAACCATGATTTTCTAATTTTTTCGTCAAGTTTCTTTTTATCAGATTTTTTAATGCTAAATACAGGATCATAAACGTAATTTAGTACCCGCGAACACAAATCAAAACTTATGCGCACTCGTCACCCGTTAAAAAAACAAAACTTATCATTATGAAAACAACGTTAAAAACAATGCTATTGCTGGCACTAACGGTAGCATTTACCGCCGATCTTCAGGCGCAAGGCTTAAAAATGCCACAGGCAAGTACCAATCAAGTCATTACTCAAAACTTTGGATTGGGTAAAATTACCCTGAACTATTCGCGCCCAAATGTAAAAGGACGTAAAATTTTTGGTGCGATGGAGCCTTACGGAACGGTATGGCGCACCGGTGCCAATTCTGCTACCATGATCAGTTTTACAGAACCCGTGAAAATTGAAGGTAAAGAATTACCTGCCGGAGACTACGGTTTGTTTACTATTCCAGGTAAAGACGAATGGACTGTAATCTTCAATAAAGGGGCTAAACAATGGGGAGCTTATGAATACAAAGAAGCAGAAGATGTGTTAAGGGTTAAAGTTAAAGCCATCAAATTAAAAGATAAGGTAGAAACATTTACCATGCAGTTTGCAGATGTACTTGCTACCAGCGCTCAATTGCAGTTAGCCTGGGAAAATACCGCTGTAAATGTAAATTTAACTACTGAAGTAGACGCTCAGGTAATGGCCAGCATTGACGAAGCAATGAAAGGCGAGAAAAAACCGTACTTCGCGGCTGCACAATACTACTATTCAAATGGCAAAGATTTAAATAAAGCATTGGAGTGGGTTAATGCAGCTGAGGCAGCAGATGGTAAAGCACCATGGGTAAAATTATGGAAAGGCCGCATCCAGTTAAAAATGGGTGATAAAGCCGGCGCAGCTAAGACAGCAGCAGCAGGTTTGCAACTGGCAACTGAAATGAAAAACCAGGAGTATGTTCGTTTACACACCGAATTGCTAAGCGAAACAAAAAAATAACATTTTCTGTTATTTTTAAAGAAAAAGCCGGATATTGTGAAAACAACATCCGGCTTTTTTGTAGAGGGATATGGCAACTTGTATTCGGGACGATGCCAGGCAAATCCGGGACTGATGATAAAACAATATCACGACTCTACAGGTTGCACTGTGCTCTATATATTCCAGGTACATAATACGTACATCACAGGTACCTCATAGGTATATGACAGGACTAAAAGACCTATAAAGTACGTTTAATACACCTATTGCACACCATTTTTGATTAGACCC
The DNA here is from genome assembly GCF_900564155.1 of Pedobacter schmidteae. NCBI lineage: Bacteria > Pseudomonadati > Bacteroidota > Sphingobacteriia > Sphingobacteriales > Sphingobacteriaceae > Pedobacter > Pedobacter schmidteae. Next base: position 5,610,648 of record NZ_LS999839.1, read on the forward strand.
CGATAAAGGGACAACACCACATGTTAAATCTCTTTTAAAGCTTTAGGTTTTCCGACACCCATAATTTGTTGCAGAAACAGCGAGATGAGCACCACTAACAGGCAACCAATTACATTGAGCCATAAATAAGCGATCAGTTCAGATCGTCCCAATACCACGATGACCGCTTCAGTTAGTAAAGCTGCAAAAAACACCGCTCTGCCATTTACCTGTTTTACATAAAATGCCACCAGAAAAACGCCCAATATAGTGCCATAAATATAGGAGCCCAATATGTTCACGGCTTCCAGCAAATTACCAATTTTACTGGCATACAAAGCCATTACGATACATACTACACCCCAAAACACAGTAGCCAGTCGCGATGCCTGAAGATACTCATGATCAGATGCGTCTTTTTTAATCAATCGTTTATAAATATCGATCACTGTAGTAGAAGCCAATGAATTTAATGCACTGGCAGTAGACCCCATGGAAGCCAGAAAAATAATGGCTATCAATAAACCAATCAATCCCTTTGGCAGATATTGCGTCACAAAGCTCAAAAAGATATAGTTGTTGTCTTTTATATTAGCATGCTCATCGTTCTTCAGCATTAAGTCAGTAACTGCCTTTCTAATGCCTTTTTCTTTTTCGTCGGCTTGTTGCAGCGCTGTCCGCTGTTTATCAATAAGTACTTTATCATCGGCATCTAGTGCCGCGTTCATTTTGTTTACTTCGAGTTGCTTTTCGTCAAAAGCGCGGTTATAATCCTGTTTAATTTTATCCAGTTCGGAGGCATACTTGCTATTTTCCAGCTTGCTCAGCTCAAAGCTGTTAAAAAAAACAGGCGGCCGGTTATATTGATAAAAGGCAAATACCAGCACCCCAATCAGCAGGATCAAAAATTGCATCGGTATTTTCACTAAGCCGTTCATCAACAGCCCTAAACGACTTTGGCTCACAGAAGCTCCTGACAAATATCTTCCTACCTGGCTTTGGTCGGTACCGAAATAAGACAATTGTAAAAAGAAACCACCAATTAAACCCGTCCAAACAGTATATTGATTGTTCAGGTCCAGTTTAAAATCAATGGCATTGGTGCGGCCCATTTTTCCGGCTATGCTGATGGCCCTGCCAAAGCCAATATCACCAGGAAGCAGGTGTACTACCATAATACCCGCCGCAAACAATCCGCAAAATATAATGCTCATTTGCAGCATCTGAGTATAAGAAACAGCCTTGGTACCACCGTAAACTGTATAAAATATAACCAGGCTACCAATAAACAAAGTGGTATAGGTGGTATTGATATTTAAGATAGTAGATAAGATAATAGAAGGGGCATAAATGGTGATCCCGGTTGAAAGTCCTCTTTGGATTAGAAAAAGGAAAGCTGTCAACGCCCTTGTTTTCAAGTCAAAACGCTGCTCCAGATATTCGTAGGCTGTATAAACCTTTAATCGATGGAATATAGGCACAAAGGTGATGCACAGCACAATCATAGCCAAAGGCAGACCAAAATAAAATTGCACAAAGCTCATCCCCGAAGAATAAGCCAGACCAGGGGCAGATAAAAAAGTAATGGCACTAGCCTGGGTAGCCATTACAGAAAGGCAAACGTGGTACCAGGGCAATGACTGGTTGCCTAACAAATATCCCTGAATATTCTGAGCACCTCTGCTTTTATAAACACCGTACACTACAATGACAACGAGTGTAATAATTAATACAGACCAATCAATAACACTCATTCGAAATATTTGGTAAAAGCGTAAAAAATTAAAATCAGAAATACCAGCCAACCAATAAGCAAGCGGTAAAACTGCTTCCAGCTTTTAACAAAGGGAGGCAAGTCTTGCTCTTTCTCGGTTATGGACTCTTTCTCTATCATTATTAACTGCTGATTATTTTTTAATGGACAATAAGTTTACGAATAACCTATAAGCCCCAGGTACACCTGCAGGCAGTTGTCTGAAAAATGAAATACCGGTGTACACATATCTGCCTTTACCATAATCTGCAACGATCAACGATCCCGTTTTGGCACTTTCACCAGTATCGTTCATGCTCAGTACAGCCGTATATTTCTGGTCAGCATCTGCCACAAAATATAAGCCGCGTTCTTGTATCCAACCGTCGAAATCCTGAGCAGTGATTTTATTCGGATAGTTTAACAACTGATTTTGCGGAGTAAGAACAGTGACTTTTGCGTCTTCCTCGGTAACCCTATCGCGCGACAAGCGGAAGGGAAAAGGTCCCATATTTTCGATTTTCAGTGGAGAGTTCACATTATATTGAACAACCAGGTTTCCTCCGTTTTCCACATACTTCATCAGTTTGGGCTGCATGTTTTTAATCTGATCGCTTACGTTATACAAGCGTACTCCTGTAACGATGGCATCAAAAGCCGAAAGGTCTGTATGCATTACCTGCTGTTCGGTCAGGGTAACTACTTCGTAACCAATCTGCTTTAAAGATTCGGGTACAAGATCGCCTGCACCGGCAATATAGCCTATACGTTTTCCAGCAAACTTCAGATCAACCTTATCCAACCGGGCTTCTGCTGTCGGAAAAAGTGTTTGCACCGGAATGTGTTCATAATTGATCACCCGTAAGCCTTTGTCATAGGTTTTGCCGTCAACCGTTACCTGAAGCAATAAACTGCCTCCAGTAATATTTCCTGCCGGAGTAATGGTAAAAGTAGCTGACTGCTCATCACCTTTTTTGGCCAATGTAAAATCAATTTTTTGAGGGTTTGATTTCCAACCTGCCGGCACCTGTGGCATCAATACTCCCGAGGCATTGTCTTTAAAACTCTTTAAAACAACGGTGATGCTTTTGGCTGCATTCCCGTTAAAAATAAAAGCTTTTTCGGAAAGTGTAGCCGTTACCGGCGGGGCAATAACCAGGGGTTGATAAATCTCGCCACGTACCTGATCGGTGTATTTATATACCACCGGGCGCGACTTTTCTATCACCTGATCACCAATTTTAATTCTAAATGTTGCGGCAAGCGCTGGTAAGTTTTCAGGCATTCCAATTTTTGACTGATCGTTGACCACAAAAGTTCCTTGCGAATGCTCCTTTTCAAGCCAGTAAGGCTGGGTGATCCCCGCCTTGCTGCTGCTTATTTCCTTATCCTGGCTTACAAATTTATTGGGTGATAAATCGAATGCTGCTCCACTATTGGTTTCCTGCAGACTGATAGCCAGCGAAAAATCAGACTTTACTCTTGCGATGCCTTGTACTTTTACACTTACAGGTTGGTTTAGGGCGTAAGTCGCATTTGCAGCGGCACTTTCGAACCAGATGCCTCCACAAGCCAGAATTATATCATCTAACAAATCGTGTTTAAATGGCTTTCCTTTAACCAATTCTCTTAATTTTAAAAGCTTCGCTATTGATTTAGAAGGATCAGCAGCATCATATCCTTTACTAATCTCTGTTAGCAATTGCTGTATCACTTCAGCACCTGCGGTTCTGTTTAAGGTAAAGTCAATGCCTTCAAATATATCCCGGCTTGCTTTTTCGCCTGCAACCGGTGTGAAAAATTCAATAGAAGCGCCTCTTTGCCTGGCCGAACCGAAGCCCTGGCTTCTGTGGTTAGATCTGCTTTCGGCCGCTATTTCGCCATAGCTTTTACCCAGCAAAGGATTATATAAACCGACATCAATTTTTAGCTGATCGTCGGCCGTGGTATTGTTTCCACCAAAGTTGAAGGTATTCCATACAATGCGCTTTGTTTTCCATGGCTTCACAAAAGCCAGTTGCTCCGGAAACTGATTCGGATCGGCAGCGGCCACAAAAGCCTCGCGCGCCAGGATAGCCGAACCTGAGTGGTGACCATGACCGGCACGTGCATCCTCCGGGAAACGGGTAATGATTACATCGGGCTGAAACTTACGGATCACCCAGACCACATCAGACAGGATCTTGACCTTGTCCCATATTTTAAAACTCTCTTCGGGATTTTTAGAAAAACCAAAATCATTGGCACGGGTAAAAAATTGTTCGGCACCGTCAGTACGGCGGGCGGCAAGCAACTCCTGCGTCCGAATCAGGCCCAGTAACTCGGCCTGTTCATTGCCAATCAGGTTTTGTCCACCATCTCCCCTGGTTAGCGACAGGTAGCCCGTTTTAACCTTTTTTTCTTTGGCCAGATAGCCCAGCAAACGGGTATTTTCGTCATCCGGATGTGCGGCTATATACAACACACTTCCAGTAACACTCAAGGCTTCAAGGCCTTGCTTTATTTCGGCAGCATTTAGCTGCTGCATATTTTGTGCTTTAGATAAAAAAGGTACAACTGCTGCAACAACAAGCAGATACAAACGAAACTTCATATACAGATTTTAAATGATCATCATGGATATTGCTTACCGGCAATCGCCATGATGATCCGAAATTAATCAAAAATCATTAATGTGAAGTTTTAAATGTAAACTAAACTCCGTAACAATACTGCAAAAGTACTACAGTTTTTATAGGAGAATTTTGCTGCTGACTTCTTTATCCACAGTGATAAAACCCGGATATTTTACAAGGGTATTACCTACTTTAATGCTCGGTCTGATTTTGAGGGTAAGAATGCCTTTCTTTTCCGCTCCTCCACTTTTTCCACTTTTAATAAAATCGGTAATCTCTCCCATCACCTTGCTGTTGGACACGAACGGATAAACGTTTACCTCCATATCAACAGGTACTGTAGATGCAGCACCAGCTGCTACATTGAGTGCCTGATTTACAAAGCCAGTAGCCAATTCCTGTCTGTTGATCAGAATTTTGTATTCAAATTCATTGATCGAAGCAGCGTTACCTGTCGGATTTTTAACTTCCAGATTTAACCTTGCCCGCAATGGCACATCTTTTCTGAGCAAACCCAGGGCCAATCCCGGTAAACTACCCAGATTGATATCCTGATTGTTGAACATTTTTTTCACATCAGCCCCTCCCAGTGTAATCTGGTCGGCAGAAGTGATGCGATAGGTACATTTTTCGAGCGCCTTAATTTGCTGTGCCTGCCTGTTGATACCGCAACTGGATATCACCAAAGCCGTTAGGCCTAATAACAAGATTTTTTTCATTTGTGTGTAGTGTTTACGTGTTTCAAAACTATAACGGCAATTGCCTGTAAAAAATATCAGGCAATATTATAAATCAGGATTAATACTATTCCTAACTCATCCCGTCATTCTGAATTTATTTCAGAATCTCACATCGGCTATTCAAAAACATCCACAAGAGGGATTCTGAAATAAATTCAGAATGACGACAGGATTAATAATTCAGCCTGCTATGTCTTATCAAAATTGATGCCCTTTTAGCGTTTGCGACTGTACAAACTTTTACTGATCAGCTGATCAACACTATATTTACCCGGGCCGGCCACCAACAGAAAAACATATACCAGCAAATAATGCAAGCCCATTTCTTTTTTATCAAAACCATCCGGAGCATGTACAATAAATACGGCTACAATCATCGTGATGATTAACGGGATCAAGGCCAAACGTGTCCCCAAACCAATTAATAAAAATATAGAACAGAAAAATTCAGCAAAAACAGCTAAGTATAGGGAAGTAGCCATACCAAGACCTATTGGGTCACCAAATTGAATTTCGCCACCTGCTGTAAGCCATCCCAGTTTCTGAAAACCGTGAACCATCATAAAGGCCGCAAAGCCTACCCGTAAAACCAGGAGCATAAAATGGAGCAATTCGTGATTAAAATTGGTGTTAAATAGTCTTTTCATAAGTTTTTGCTTGTGTAATTGTTAAATATAAATAATTAAATTAATGAAAAATTAAGCGATTAAACCAATATAGATTTAATAAATCCTGATATGGCATCCGCTAATATTCGTCTGCTTTCCTGCACTGGTTTAGGTTCTTTGCTCATCAATTGAATAGAAACCAGACCATGGAGTATAGATAGATAGGTATGATATTTAAGAAAAAAATCGGCCTCAGGATCGGGACTTGTACGAATAGCATCCTGAATAGTCGAGATCATGATGGTGGTCATATTTTTCATTTCAGCAATTTGGTTTACCTTTTCACAGGCCGGGATACCTAAACCAAACATCAGCTGATAATATTCTTTATGCTCAAAGGCGAAATCCCAATAGGCATATGCAATGGCTTCCAACTGCCGGGCAGGTGTTTGGTATTGATCTTTAACTTGTTGCAATGCATCTGCCAGCTTTTGAAAGCCTTCTTTGGTAAATTCAAGGAGTATAGCTTCCTTATTTTCGAAATGATTGTAAATTACCGGAATACTGTACTCAATGGCATCGGCAATTTTACGGATAGACAGGGATTGCCATCCATCTGTCAGGACCTGCAGCCAGGCCGCCTCCAGTATGCTTGCTCTGAATTCTTCTTTTTGCCTCATCTTACGCTCTGCAATTCCCATACGCTATATATTTTAGTTAACAGTGTTAACAAAAGTAATAGGTAAAAAATATTTACAAAACTATATCTGTTTTTCTGACTTAAATACAACAAACTTATTGGTGGATGAAACGGAATGTCAGGTTGATGCGGGGACCAATGGGAAGAATGGTTTTCGGAAGCCGGTGCTCCCATAAATGTTGGGTTTCGGCTTTTGTGATAAGCAAACTACCATGGGAAAGCTCTACAGAAATAATCGGAATCTTGTCGGCATAATGCCTGAACTGATAGATTCTGTCTGCGCCAAAACTTACCGAAGCAATAAAGGGATACAGTCCCAATTTCTTTTTATTATCGCGGTGCCAGCCTATGCCATCTGCACCTGAGGGGAAATGATTAAGTGAACAGCTGTTAAAGGTCACATCAAATTTGTCTTCAATATTTTGTTTGATTTTTTGCAGCACCGATGACCATGGCAAAGCGCTCATGGGTACTCCCCACTGGTTATAGCTTATACCTTCATCACCGTAAAAAGAAATGATCCGTGGCAACAAAGCGGTTTTGCCAAACACTTGTATACGCTCCTGTCTCCAGTGGACAGATTTGGTTAAATATTCCAGATAGCCATCGCTTTCTGTTTTATCAAAAAAACCGGGATAAAAAAAAGCTTCACCCGGAATTGGTAATAGATTTAAGTGATCCAGGTACAGCGATTTATCCATAATGGTAAATATACTAGATATATTCCATCATATAAGCTTTTGGTTTTTCTGCACGAAGTGTTTTTAATGCTTTATCTTTAATTTGTCTTACACGTTCTTTACCCAGTTTCATTTTGCAACCAATTTCATCGAGACCGATTGCTGTATTTCCACCCAGACCATAAAACATCGAAAGGATTTCTTTCTCCCTTTCAGGCAAACGTCGCATCAAACGTCTGATATCTACCGAGACTGAGCTTTGCAACAAAGTACTATCCGTTTTTTCAGTATTAGGATCTTCTATCGTTTCGGCTAGTGTATAGCCGGATTCTTCTGCAATTACGGCATCCAATGAAGTGGTCATAGGCGCGTGAAAAAGGTAATCTACCACCTTCTCTTCCGACAGTTCTATAAATTCGCAAACCTCTTCCAGACTCGGCTGCCTCTCCAAACGCTGCTCCAATTCGCCCATGGCTTTGTTGATCCGCATGATGCCACCAATCTGATTTGCAGGCAGGCGTACCATCCTTTTTTGTTCGGCAATGGCAATCATAATACTCTGACGAATCCACCACACAGCAAAGGAAATAAACTTAAACCCTTTGGTTTCATCAAAACGCTGTGCAGCTTTAATCAGTCCTAAGTTTCCTTCAGCAATGAGGTCTGACAGGCGAATGCCCTGATTCTGGTACTTTTTGGCTACCGATACCACAAAGCGCAAATTGGCTTTCACCAGCCGATCTAAAGCAGATTGATCTCCTTTTTTGATCTTTTGTGCCAGCACAATCTCTTCTTCAACGCTCAGCAGGTCAATTCTTGCAATATCATACAAGTATTTTTCTATCGAGTCCGAATCCCGGTTGGTAATGGACTGCTCTATTTTTAATTGTCTCATCTCGGGCAAGGTCAGAAGAAATGACTTTCAGGTCAATGGATAGTATTTATTTCCGATTATTTTACGGAAAAATCGGAAAAAAATTAAAACTTTTACGGAATTTTAAGTTTCTACATTCTTTTTTTTATTAATTTCGAAATCTCGGTGTAACAGGTACACTTTCAACTCATCAACTGCTTATGAACAGTACAGATCTGGATAAAACAGACATTGGTATCTTAAGGCTTTTGCAACAAGATGCATTACTCAGTAACAAGCAATTAGCGCTGGAACTGAACAAATCTACAGCAACCATCCATGAAAGAGTAAGGAGACTAAAAAGTGAAGGATACATTAAACGTTCGGTTGCTATTCTGGATGCCAAAAAAATTGGTAAAAGCCTGATCGCTTACTCACAAGTACAGCTCAAAGAACACACCGATAGTGCCTTAAGCAGTTTTGAAAAGGAAGTTGTAAAGTTCCCTGAAGTGATGGAGTGCTATCACATGACCGGAGCCTTTGATTTCATCCTTAGAATTGTGATTTCTGATATGGATGCCTACCATCATTTTTTAAGAAGTAAATTGGCCCAGTTAAGTAATATCGGTACCGTTCAAAGCTTTTTTGTGATGTCAGAGATTAAGACAGAGTCGGCCTATCCACTTTAATCGAATCAGCTGTTTATAAAACAGTTCTATTTTAATATTTTTAACTCATCAAATCATACCAATTATACTACTATGAAAGAAGCATATGTTGAAGTACAGATGTTGATTAGAAAACCATCATCTGAAGTTTTCGAAGCCTTTATTGACCCGGAAATTACCAAAAACTTCTGGTTTAGCAAGGGAAGCGGAAAATTGGAAGTGCACAAAACCATTACCTGGGAATGGGAAATGTACAACGTTTCGAGCAAAGTCTTTGTCAAAGAGATTATTCCCAATCAAAAAATTTCTATCGACTGGGGAGAGCCCTCTACAGAAGTGGTTTTCACCTTCCACACGGTAACTGAAGCCACTACTTACGTTGTGATCAGACAATCTGGCCTGCATAGCACAGGAGAAGCACTATTGGCCGAGATCAGGGACTCAACAGGTGGCTTTACAACTGTGGTGGACGGACTTAAAGCTTACCTGGAACATGGTCTCCGGCTAAACCTGATAGCAGATAAATTTGTAAAAATCTAAGCAAAAAACATTCACACATCTTCATCATATGTTCACCAAGTATATCTCGATATATGTCAAATTTTCCTACTGAAAAATCAAATCAAATACCTGAAAGTGCATTACAATTTCTAAATAACCTGGCCGATAACAACAACCGGGAATGGTTTAACGCCCACAAAGCAACGTTTCAGGAAGAGCAACTACACATCGAAAATTTTGCGGAAGGCTTGTTGGAAAAACTGTCTGTACACGATCTGATAGAAACTCCTTCAGGGAAAAAAAGTCTTTACCGTATTTATAGAGATACCCGTTTTTCTACAGACAAAACGCCATACAAAACGCATTGGAGCGGTAGCTTTAAACGTGCTACGGCATTACGAAGGGGAGGGTATTATTTTCAGATTGAGCCAGGCAACAGTTTTATTGCCGGAGGCTTTTGGGGGCCTGTACCGGCCGACTTAAAGCTCATCCGTGATGACATTGCTTTTGATCCCCAGCCACTAAGACGAATTTTAAACCATCCTGTATTCCTCTCTACGTTTAAAACATTGCGCGGCGAACAACTAAAAACTACGCCTAAGGGTTTTGATGCTGATGATGAAGCTATTGATCTTTTGCGCTACAAGCAGTTCCTGTTGAGAAGAAATTTTACAGATAAGGAAGTATTGAACATAGATTTTTTACAGCAGGCCGACCTCACCTTCAGGGCCATGCGGCCATTTTTTGATTACATGTCGGCAGTGCTCAGCACAGATGCCAACGGCGAATAGCTGTTTAAGTCTTTTTCATTCGTTATTGTTTAAAAAAATACTATTTTTACGAATATGGATTATTTTAACACTCTCGAGCCTTTGCTCCGTGCCTTTTGGTTTATCGCCATACCAGTGAGTTTAATATTCATTGTACAGACTGTAATGACCTTTTTAGGGGTAGACAGTGCTGACGGTATAGATGCCGACTTTGATGGCAATCTTGACCATGCGGATGCTCCATTTCAGTTGTTTTCGTTCCGGAACCTCATTAACTTCCTTTTGGGCTTAAGCTGGACCGGGATCTCCTTTTATCAACTCATCAGCAACAGACCTTTACTCATTATATTGTCCGTAGCCGTGGGTATTGGGTTTGTTTTATTGTTTTTTGTCATCATCAGACAAATTCAAAAACTGGCTGAGGACAATACCTTTAAAATAGAAAAGGCCCTCCACAAATCGGGTTCGGTATATCTTCGTATTCCTGCGCAAAGAAGCGGGAGCGGCAAAATTCAGGTCAGCGTAAACGGATCGTTTAAAGAAATCGAAGCCATTACCGAACAGGAATCAATAGAAAGCGGAGCCTCAATCCGTATCATCAAAATAGAAAACCCAAATTTAGTAGTAGTAGAAAAAATTTAATGGAAAACCTCTTACAATCGCCACTCACACTCATTTTAGTGGGTGTCATCGTTATTTTTGTGACCCTATCGGCATTAATTGCCAGGTATAAAAGATGCCCTTCAGACAAGATTTTAGTGATCTATGGTAAAACTGGTGGAACCTCTGCAAAGTGTATTCATGGTGGGGGTGCCTTTATCTGGCCTGTTATCCAGGACTTTGCTTACCTCGATCTTAAACCGATTTCTATCGAAGCCAATCTGGTGAATGCCCTGAGCAGGCAGAACATCCGGGTTGATGTACCCTGCCGCTTTACCATCGCCATCTCGACCGAAAGCGACAGTATGAACAATGCTGCAGAGCGCCTGTTAGGTTTGGCTGCAAGTGACATTCAGGAATTGGCAAAAGATATCCTTTTTGGTCAGTTGCGTTTGGTAATTGCCACCATGACCATTGAGGAGATCAACTCGGACAGAGATAAATTTTTAGATAATATTTCTAAAAATGTGGATACTGAGCTTAAAAAGATTGGTTTAAAATTGATCAACGTGAATGTTACCGACATCAAGGATGAATCGGGTTATATTGAAGCCTTGGGTAAAGAAGCTGCCGCAAAAGCTATTAATGAGGCTTTAATCAGCGTAGCAGAACAAACCAAGATTGGGGAAACTGGTAAGGCTGTTGCTGACAGGGAAAAAGATGTTCAAATAGCCGAGACTCAACGTGAGCGAGATGTTAAAATTGCCATTACTCAAAAAGACAGGGAAGTAAGTATTGCATCGGCCGCCAAAGATGAGGCTATTGGTAAAGCTGAAGCAGAGCGTGATACACGTATCAAAACATCTGAGGCTAATGCTGTTGCTGTGACCGGAGAAAACCAGGCAAAAATAAACATTGCCAATTCCGATGCCTTGCGTCGCGAAAAAGAAGCAGAATCATTAAAAATCGCCGTTTCTGCCGAAAAAGTACAACAGGCACAGGCATTAGAGGCTTCTTATTTGGCCGAGCAAAAAGCTGAAGCAGCACGTTCTGAACGTGAAAGAGCAACACAGATTGCCAATATTGTTATCCCTGCCGAAATTGCCAAACAAAGGGCAATTATCCAGGCCCAGGCTGATGCAGAAACCATCAGAGAAAATGCCAAAGGGGAAGCAGATGCCATATATGCGAAAATGGAGGCTGAAGCAAAAGGTCTATTTGAAATCCTAACCAAACAGGCCGAAGGCTATCGCGAAGTTGTTGCCGCAGCAGGTGGCGATCCTACCAAGGCCTTCCAGTTGTTGCTCATTGAAAAATTACCGGAACTAGTAAAAACCCAGGTTGAAGCAGTGAAAAACATAAAAATAGATAAAATCACTGTATGGGACTCGGGCAATGGCACCAATGATAATGGCAATTCCTCAACGGCTAATTTTGTATCAGGTATGATGAAAACGGTTCCACCTCTAAACGATCTGTTTAATATGGCCGGACTAAATCTGCCAACCTATTTAAAAGGAGCCGATGAGGCCCAAATAGCTGATGGAACCAGCTTAAGTCCTAAACCAGCAAACGACAAATCTGCAAAAGATAAGCCTGCAGATTAAAAAAATAACATTAATAAAAAAGGGAGTCTGAACAAAATAGTCCAAACTCCCTTTTTTATTAACCCATACCTGCTTCTCTCCCTAACCTATTCTCCGTACCCAACTAATCTTCCTGCATAACCTATCCCGTTCCCCAACTAGCCTTCCTGCATAACCTATCCCGCTCCCCTGTCATAACCTTAAAAATTACCTTCTCCGAAGAGACATAGGAAAATTTTGCCCTTCTTCAGGGCAAAGGTTTCCAGTCTCAGAGGAGAACGGTTATTTTTACACTTTCGTTTCCAGTACGATCAACCGCCGTCACCGCAACCTTATTGAGCTTACTTCCTCCCTCCAGCGCCGGTTTCACCAGAAAGCGGTCATTACGGTTCAGAATCACAGACTTCCAGGTATCTCCATATTGATAATACACCACCCATCTGAATACATCTTTTGTATCCCCATGGTTCCAGCTTAGTTTCCATTGCCCTTGCTTCAGTTCTGTTCTTAATTCGGGTGCTGCAGGGGCTTTATCGTCCAGCCATGAGCTTGCCGGAACCAAAGCTGGCTTTTTATAAGGTCCATCAGCAATACCTTTGGCTAATTTTTCGTGTTTGGTTAAAGCGGCAATGCTCCAATGTGCAGCACCGGGACTATTGGGCAGCATTCCACGGGTAATCATAATCTGATTGATAATTTCATCCACATTTTTATCATCACCCCCCAAGCCAACATTCATACCTGGCCATAAGTGGCGGTTCATGGTATTTTCGGCAGACCACCAGCCCAGCAATACCGGAAAGCTTTGTGCCGGATTATTGACTGTCCAGTATAACTGCGGCATAAAATAATCAATCCAACCTTTATTCAACCAAAGTTTGGCATCAGCATATAATTTGTTGTATTGATCCATTCCCTCAATAGATGCCGGATAGCCCGGCTTCCATATTCCAAAAGGGCTCAGTCCAAATTTTACATATTTCTTTTCCGTCTTAATTTCTTTGTAAACCCTTTCAATAAATTGGTTTACACTTTGCCGGCGCCAGTCGCCCCTGTTCAATTTGCCACCATTTTTTTGATAAGCAGCCCAGCTTACATCATCCGGAAAATCTGCTCCTCCATTATAAGATTCATAAGGATAAAAATAATCGTCAAAATGAACCCCGTCAATATCGTAACGTTTGACAATATCTTTTACAACAGCCGAGACATGATCCTGAGTACCTTTATTGGATGGATCCATCCAATATTGTCCGTCTTTAAGTTTTAATACCAGATCAGGTCTTTTTTTAACGATGGATTGCTCGCTGATTACTTTGCCTGATGTATGGTGTGCACGATAAGGGTTAAGCCATACATGGAGTTCTATACCGCGATCGTGTGCGGCTTCAATCCAAAACTGCAAAGGGTCATAGTAAGGATCGGGCGCTTGCCCCTGTTTTCCACTCAAAAAAACTGACCATGGTTCCAAACTGCTCTTAAAAAAAGCATCAGCCTGCGGTCTTACCTGAAATATTACCGCATTGAAATTGTTTTTCTTCAAAAAATCAAGCAAAAAGAGGGCTTCCTTTTGTTGTTCGGCAGTACTCAAACCTGGTTTTGATGGCCAGTTGATATTGGCCACTGAAGCCACCCATGCTGCCCGAAATTCTCTGTTAACCTGAGGTACGTCTGTAGCATTTTTAATTTCTGCCACCTGCACTGCTGCCTTTTTGCTGGTGCTACAGGAATAAAATAAAAACAGGCTGCAGCAAGATAATGCCAGCAGCCCTTTTTCAAGATTTTTAAATGATAATTTCAATAGTTCTAAGCTTTAATTGTCTGTTACAACAAAGCTACAAACTATTAATCGCCTTAACCTATACGTAAGCTTATTTTTACAGCCGGTTAGGCGGTTTGCAGTTTGGCTATATTTCGATAAGGAAAAGCACCAAAAATATGACGACGGGCAAATCTGCCTGGTGAATCGGCATTTACCAGTTTTACATAGATGGCTTTAGGAACACCAAAATATTCGTAGGCACTGCCATCCAAAAAATGTACAGTTAACACCGATCCTTCCCAATTGTAATCGGCAATACCGCAGTTGGTGGTAGTTTGTGTGTATTCCTCAATTGAAAGGGCCAATGTTTCGGGAGCAATACTCACCAGGAAATGATAAGCTTCAATGATTTCCTTACTTTTCGTTTCGGCTTCCAGCTTAGCCTCCTCGCTATCCTGAAATTTATCAGGGTGCCAGTCTTTCATTAAATTCCTGTAAATGGACTTCAATTCTTTCAATTCGGCATCCTTTTGTACACCCAATAGTTTTCTGTAATCAGTGATCTTCTTCATAAAATTTGCGCAAAGGTAAGGATATTTACCTTAAAATGAGCACAGTGTTGGTCTTCATGTTTTCTTCATTCTATTGTCTCAACTTTACATCAACAATTAACGAATAGAAATTTAAAAAGATCATGAAAAAGTTATTAGGATTAATCGCAATTATGGCATTAGGTTTAACAACTACATTTGCCCAAACACCAGCAGCCGCAACAAGTGCTCCTGCAAAAAAAATGGTTAAAAAAGAAGTTAAAACTGTGGCTGCGCCGGCAAAAAAAGAAGCCAAAGCTGCAACAGAAACTGTAAAAACCACAGCAGTAAAAACTACAACTGCCACAGCTGCAAAAGCAAGTCCCCTGAAAAAAGATGGTACTCCGGATATGCGTTTGAAAGAAAACAAAGCAAAAATGGTAACTAAACCAGTTGCTCATGCTAAAAAAGACGGCACACCCGATATGCGTTATAAAGAAAATAAAGGTGCTGCAAAAAAAGGAAAATAATTCCTTAAAGGTTGAGTAAAAAAGAGGTGTTCAAAAAGCACCTCTTTTTTTATACCCAAAAAAAACATAATTTGCATAAGCATCAATTCGCTGCCATACACCCATCAACTCTTAAAAAAGAATATATGAAACAATCGCGTCGCAGTTTTCTAGCTCAAATCGGCCTTTTATCAGCCACACCTTTACTTGCATCAACCGATTTACTCGCTGCAGCATTACCAGCTTCAGGTATTCAATACGGCTATGCAGCAATCACCTGGGGCAATAATATCAGGCAATCTATCCAGGATATTTCTTCACTAGGTTTTAAGGGTATTCAATTGAGAGCCAATGCTTATACTGAATTTGGAAAAAAGCCTGATGAACTGATCAGCCTATTAAAGGATGCAAAATTGAAACTCGCCATGTACTCGAGCGGTAATGCAAACATCAATACAGGCAACGATGAGGCTGAGATTGCAAAACATGTAGAAAGCGCACGGTTCGTTAAAATTCTGGGTGGGAAAAGTATCCAGCTTACCAATTCGTCCAGACCAAAAACAGGCGCTGTAGCTAATGAGGATCTGATCAAATATGCCAAACTCATGAACGAGATTGGAAAACGAACTGCCGCTATTGGGATAAAAACCACCTATCACAACCATATGGGGCAGCTGGGACAAACACCGGAGGAAGTAGACGTAATTTTGCAACATTCGGATCCTAAAAATGTCAAGTTATTGCTGGATATTGCCCATTATCAACAAGGCGGTGGAGATCCTGTAGCAGCAATATTGAAGTATAAAGATCGATTAGATTGTCTGCACATCAAAGATGTAAAGGATACCGGGGACGCGAAGGGGTATGTCTTTGTAGAACTTGGACAGGGACGGGTAAATCTGCGATCGGTATTTGCTACCTTAAAAACCATCAACTATAACGGATATGCCATTGTTGAATTGGATGCTGTTCCTGTAAAAGGCCGTACACCGTTACAAAGTGGGCAAATAACCAAAGATTACCTAAAAAACACCTTAAAAATCAGCATTTAACATTTCAGAATATTCATGGGCTTTTCATACTATCCGCTATATTTGTCCTCATGCCACAAATTGGATTAGCAGAAGATGACCTGAAAATAGCCGAACTCATAAAAACCGGCCTGGAAGAATATGGCTATGAGGTAACCAGGATCAGTAACGGACTACAGGCCTTGGAGCGTTTCCAAAACGATGTATTCGACCTTCTGATTCTTGATGTGATGATACCTGGTCTGAATGGCATAGAACTTTGCAGACAGCTTAGGTCTACACATCCCAACTTACCCATACTGATGCTGACAGCACTGGGGAGTATTGACGATAAAGTGACAGGTCTGAAATCGGGAGCCGACGACTACCTGGTTAAGCCTTTCCATTTTAAAGAACTATTGGCCAGGATTGAAGCTTTACTGAGAAGATATCATTCCTCCGCTGATCAACCGGAGGATCGGATTCTTGTCTTCGACGACATTACTTTAAATACATACAACAAGGAAGTACAACGCGCAGGAATCCCTATTATACTTACGGCTAAAGAGTTTACTTTACTTGAGCTTTTTTTGCGCAATCCCAACCGGCTACTTTCCAGACAATATATTGCTGAAAATGCCTGGGACATTAATTTTGACACAGGCACCAACGTAATTGATGTATATATCAACTTCTTACGTAAAAAAATAGAAAAAGGCTTTGCCCGAAAAATCATTCATACCAAAATCAATATGGGCTACATACTTAAATAGCAGGCATGAAGATCAAAGACCGCCTGGCTTTATACTTTACCTTGAGCAGTACCCTCATCATGATGGTCATCCTGTCGGCCATTTACTTTACTTTCCTAAAATTTCTGGAGGCTGATTTTTTCGCCCGCCTTACCGACCGTACTATGGTAACAGCAAAGCTATACCTGGAAGCCGACGAAATTTCAAGAGATTCGCTGAATAAGGTCAGAAATCGTTATTTGGATAAGTTAAACGGGGAAGTTATTAGGATATATAATGCAAAAAATGCGGCAACATTTATTGGTGATGATCAGCAATACTGGAGCAACCAAATCATCAACAAGGTAAGAAAGGCAGGTAAACTAAGGTTCAAAGATGGCGAACGACAAGTAGTTGGTATTTATTATAAAGACAATCAAGGTGATTTTGTCATTATTGCCTCGGCCGTAGATCAAAGTACATATTCCCGGATTGATAAATTACGCAGGATCATGCTGGTCATTTTTGTCATTGTAGTAATTGGGTTGCTACTTTCCGGCCGCTGGATTGCCAAAAAAATACTAAATCCATTGGAACTATTTATGGGCGAGGTCAAGCAAATTAAGTCCAGCAACCTTCATTTCAGGGTGCAGGAAGGTAAAAACAAGGATGAAATTACGTTGTTGGCTCAAAATTTCAATAACCTGATGGAACATCTGGAACAAGCTTTTGTATTGCAAAGAACTTTCGTAGCCAATGCTTCGCATGAGCTAAGAACCCCTATTACCCGAATGATCATGTCTGCTGAACTGGCCTTATCACAAGAAAGAGAAAAACAGCATTACCGGCAAGCTTTAAATTCGGTATTGGAAGATGCCGGAAAAATGGAAGGCATCATTACCGGATTGGTAAATCTGGCCCAAGCCGATCTTGAATTTGCATCCGCTCAACTCAGCCTTGTGCGCATTGACGAGATGCTGTGGGCTTTGCAAAACGAATGGAAGCAGCGTGAGGGAGTTAATCTGCTTATTGAGTTGAAAGATTTACCAGAGGATGAGACAGAACTTCAGATAGAAGCCAACCCTGCCCTGCTCCATATTGCCCTTAATAATATTGTATCCAATGCTTTTAAATTTTCAAACCAGCAATCTGTACGCTGCCGCCTCCGAATAAAACAAACCAAAATCAGTATTTCTTTTACAGATCAGGGAATGGGCATAGCAGCGGAAGCCATCCCTGAGATATTTAAACCCTTTTACACCGGGGCTGCCGAAAGCCAACATACAGGTAGTGGCATGGGCCTATATATGGCCCATAAAATCATTACCCTTTATAAAGGCAACATCAGTGTAATGTCAAAAAAAGGCGATGGCACTACTGTTAAAGTGGTTTTCCATAAACTTTAATCCCATTTTAATTCCGCTTTAATTTTCCTTTAATTCGATAGCGATAGGTTTGACCAAACATGACACAAATGGTCCGCATATCGTTAAAACTCAATTTATTTTTAGGCATATTGCCCCTGCTCTTTACAGCGGCTGCAACATCAGCTCAAACTAAAAATACCATCAGGCTTAGTTTATCCGAAGCAGAACAACGCTTTGTGCAGCACAATTATCAACTTATTGCCCAACAATTTCAAACCGATCAGGCCAAAGCAGAAGTCATTACCGCCCGTCTATTTGACAATCCGGAAATCAGTTATGAAAACCTGCTGTACAATCCGGAAACCAAAAGATTTTTGGGTACCAGCTGGACATCGGGGCAGTATCAGGCGGCCATATCGCAAATGATTAAGCTGGCTGGAAAGCGCAACAAGAACATCAAACTGGCAACTTCAGGCGTAAAAATGGCTGAATACCAATACTTCGACCTGATGCGGACCTTGCGTTACAACCTCAGTTCGACTTTTTACAAAACCTATTATAACCAGCAATCGGCCAAGGTTTACGAACAACAGATCAACTCCTTAAAACTGCTCTTAAGTACCAATGAACAACAACTAAAGTTGGGTAATGTTGCGCTTAAAGACGTCATTAGAATCAAATCGTTACTGTATACCCTGCAGGGAGAATATAGTGCGCTGATGAACGAAATTGAAGATACACAGACAGAAATTAAGCTGATGACCAACCTACCTGCAAATGCAGATCTGGCATTGGTTGTATCGGCGGAAGAAGAACAAAACTATCAGCCGGATAAACAAGTGTATACCAATTTACTGGATTCCGCACGGAACAATCGGGCCGACCTACAACTAGCCAAAACGGGAATTAGTTATGCAGAAAACAACCTGAAATTGCAAAAAGCAAACAGCATACCTGATGTGGAGCTGTCGCTTACTTATGACATGAAGGGAAGCTATCCGGAGAACTATACCGGAATTGGCGTTAAATTTCCCTTACCCTTGTTTAACCGCAATCAGGGAGAAATAAAAAAGGCCAGAATTGCCATAGACGCGGGAAAAACACAGTTACAGCAACAGGATGCCCAGTTGGAAAATGAAGTATACAACAGTTATATTTCGGCACTACGCACAGAACACCTGTACCAGGGTTTCGACAAAAACTTTAACGCAGATTTCGATAAACTGATCGCCGAAGTCATTAAAAACTTTAAAAACCGAAATATCGGTCTGATCGAGTTTCTGGATTTCTATGATTCCTATAAAGCCAGCACACTACAAATGAATAGCTTAAAATACGAACGTATGAACGCGAAAGAACAAATCAATTTTGTAACCGGATCAAACATTTTTAAATAAACGCAGACATGCAAAACACCATAAAAAACATTGGAATATTAACTACCATAGCCGTTGCCATATTTATATCGGGCTGCAGCGAACAGGTAAAAGAAACCCCTAAAGATGAAAAATTTGAGCTGACCGACACACTTGTGAGCAGACTGCAAATAGATACCGTAAAAGGTGCTGATAACCAAACCGACATCAATCTCTCGGCAAAGATTGCCGCCAATGAGGAAAAGATGGCTAAAATATATCCAATGGTAAGCGGCCATGTTCAAAATGTGCCGGTAAAACTGGGCGACCGTGTTAGCAAAGGGCAGCTGTTGGCCACCATGACCAGCGCCGAAATGGCCGGATTTGACAAGGAAGCCATTAGTGCAACAGCCGAATTACGAAATGCACAACGCAGTCTCAAACTTACTGAAGATTTGTACAACAGCGGCCTGGCGTCGGCCAGAGAACTGGAGCAGGCAAAAAATGACTTGTTGGTAAAACAAGCCGAGGACAAAAGAAGCCGTTCTATCCTGAAGCTAAATGGAGGAAATAAAAATGGGATCTATGCTTTAACATCCCCCTTATCCGGCTTCATCACCGAAAAAAATGTGACGACTAATATGCAGGTGAGACCAGATAATAATCAGAACCTTTTTACAGTAGCAGATCTTTCAGATGTATGGGCGCTGATCAACATTTATGAAAGCGATATCTCAAAAGTAAAAGAAGGCGATGAAGTCAATATCTCTATCCTCTCTTATCCCGACAAGTCCTTTAAGGGAAAGATAAGCAAAATTTATAATATGCTGGATAATGATAGCAAAGTAATGAATGCACGGGTGGTGATTAACAATCCAGGTTATTTATTAAAACCAGGGATGATGGCCACTGTACAGATCAATACAAAAAGTGACAGCAGCTTACCTTCTGTAAATGTAAGCTGCCTCATTTTCGACAATAACAAATACTACGTACTGGTGTTGGACAAAGTGAAGAAAATCAGGATACAGGAAATAGGGTTGAGCCGAAAGTTTGAAGATAGGGCTTACATCAGCAAAGGACTTAGCCCGGGCGACCGTGTGGTTGCGTCGAAGCAGCTTTTCCTTTACGACAGCTTAAAACCATAATCTGTATCACCTTTTAAATTCAAACTGTAATGAATAAATTCATTAAGTCGATCATAAATTTTTCGCTAAAGAATAAGTACTTCGTATTTTTTGCCACTTTTATCTTAATTCTGGCAGGCTATTTAAGCTTCAAGCATACTACGATTGAAGCCTTTCCAGATGTAACAAATACCAATATTACTATCATCACCCAATGGCCTGGCAGAAGTGCAGAGGAAGTGGAGAAGTTTGTTTCCCGCCCCCTGGAGATTGCCATGAATCCAACCGAAAAAAGGACGAGTATCCGCTCTTCCTCTCTTTTTGGGTTATCGGTAGTAAAAATCACGTTTGAAGACAATGTAGACTACCAATTTGCCCGTGTGCAGGTAAACAACCACCTGGACGAGGCCGACCTCCCTGCAGGTGCGAAACCTGAGGTACAGCCACCCTACGGACCTACAGGTGAGATTTTCCGTTATACGTTGAAAAGCGACAAAAAATCGGTAAGGGAGCTCAAAACGCTGCAAGACTGGGTGGTACAACGCGAATTGCTTTCTGTGCCGGGAATTGCCGATGTGGTGAGCTTTGGTGGTGAAGTTAAGACTTACCAGATTACGGTAGATCCACAAAAGTCATTACAATACGGCGTAACTGCCACCGAACTTTTTAATGCCGTTTCTAAAAGCAACGTAAATGTTGGTGGTGATGTCATTGAGCAAAGCGGACAAGCCTATGTAGTACGCGGCATAGGGATACTCAATAATATAGATGAAATTAAGAACATTATTGTAGACAATTTTCATGGCACACCAGTTTATGTAAAAACCATTGCCGAGGTAACTGAAGCTGCGTTGCCCCGACTGGGTCAGGTAGGCCGCGATCGCGACCCGGATGTTGTTGAGGGTATTGTAGTGATGCGCAAGGGCGAGAACCCAAGTGAGGTGATTAGTGCCCTAAAAGAGAAAATAAAGGAGGTAAACAACAATATTTTACCGGGAGATATAAAGATCAGTCCTTTTTACGACCGGGAAGATCTGGTCAACTTTGCCACCCACACGGTAATGCACAATATGCTGGAAGGGATTATTTTTGTCACCCTGATTGTGTTTCTTTTTATGGCCGACTGGCGCACAACACTGATCGTTTCGGTGATTATACCACTGGCCTTACTTTTTGCCTTCATTTGTTTAAAACTAAAAGGTATGTCGGCCAACCTTCTCTCTATGGGGGCTATCGATTTCGGGATCATTATAGATGGTGCGGTAGTGATGGTTGAGGGGATCTTTGTAGCTCTTAACTACAATTCCCATAAAAACGGGACTGAGAAATTCAACCACATGAGTAAGCTCGGTATCATCAAAAAAGCTTGTCTGGAAAATGGGAAGGGAATCTTTTTTGCCAAACTGATCATCATCACCGGTCTGATGCCCATTTTTACTTTTGAAAAAGTGGAAGGGAAAATGTTTTCTCCATTGGCCTGGACCTTGAGCTTTGCCTTACTTGGCGCTTTATTGCTAACCTTTACCTTAGTACCGGCCATGGCCAGTGTGCTGTTACGCAAAAACGTAAAGGAAAAACACAACATTTTTCTGGAGTACCTCACAAAAGGAGTCATGAATACCTACAATGCGGCTTTTAAAGCCCGAAAAATTGTTTTCACTTCTGCATTAATCATACTGGTTTTAGGCTTTTTCAGTTTCAAGTTTCTAGGCACCGAATTTTTACCTACCCTGGATGAAGGCTCTATTTATGTAAGGGCCAGTGCCCCGCTTAGTGTTTCACTCAACGAAACCAAAAAACTAAGTAATGAAATGCGTAAGATCTTTTTGAGTTTTGAAGAAGTGAAGCAAGTAATGTCGCAAACCGGTAGGCCCAACGATGGCACCGATGCAACGGGCTTTTACAATATGGAATTCCTGGTAGACATTTATCCCAAAGCAGAATGGAAACGAAAAGAGACCAAAGAACAGCTGATCCAGCGGATGCAGGAAAAACTCAAAGGCTATCCGGGCATCAGTCTGAATTTTTCTCAACCCATATCTGATAACGTAGAAGAAGCCGTATCGGGCGTAAAAGGTTCAATTGTGGTTAAAATGTTTGGTAATGATTTCAGTTTTATTGAGCAGCAGGAAGAAAAGATAGAAAACATTCTTAAGACTGTCCCTGGCATTGAAGACCTGGGTATTTTAAGAAACCTGGGGCAGCCCGAACTCAGAATTAACCTTGACCAGGGGAAAATGGCTTTATACGGCGTAACTACAGAAGATGCCAACTCCATTATTGAAATGGCCATCGGCGGAAAGGCGGCCACTCAGATCTACGAAGGAGAAAGAAAGTTTGACCTCAGGATCCGTTATCCGGAAGATTTCAGAAATGATGAAGCTTCAATAGGTGCCTTGCGGATTCCTACCCTTTCAGGCGCAAAAGTCCCGCTTAGTGAGATCTCCACTATCCGCAAAATTACCGGGCCAAGCATCATTTACCGAGATAAACACCAAAGATATGGTGCCATAAAATTCTCTATCCGTGGACGTGACATGGGAAGTACCATTGCTGAGGCGCAAAAAAAGGTAGCGGTGGAGATTAAATTACCAAAAGAATATAAACTGGAATGGGCTGGAGATTTTGAGAACCAGCAGAGGGCTACGTCCAGACTATCGACTGCGGTACCTATCAGTTTATTGCTGATTTTCTTTATCCTTTTCGTTTTATTTGGCAATATTAAGGATGCACTTCTGGTATTAAACAATGTTCCTTTTGCTATGGTAGGAGGTATATTCGCCTTGCTCATTACTAAGGTTAATTTCAACATCTCGGCTGGAATAGGATTCATTGCCTTGTTTGGCATTTGTGTACAAAATGGGGTAATCTTGATTACCAGGTTCAAAAACAACATGACAGAGTTAAAACATCATCCAACCTGGACTTTTGCAGATGCAATTCGGGATGGGGTTGCTACCAGGCTAAGGCCTGTGATCATGACCGCAATGATGGCCGCCATTGGTTTACTACCTGCTGCATTATCAACAGGAATCGGATCGGAAGCCTCTAAGCCCCTGGCCATTGTTGTTATTGGCGGATTGATGACCAATACCGTTTTTTGCTTATTTGTTTATCCTATTGTTTTTTATTGGGCTTATCACAAAAGAGCGAAACACTAATATACGTAGTAAATCAAAGCTAATTGACAATGTCAATTAGCTTTGATAGGCATAAACCATCTTTTTATTAGCATGCAACTTATCATCTACACGCTTTAAATGATCTTTAAACAGATTGTGGTCTGCCTCACTTGCTGCAGCCAATACTGCCAGTTTGTATTGTTCTTTTGCCAGCACAAAATCTTGCTGTATTTCAGCATTCAGACCGAGTCGACCATAAATTTCGGCCTTACACACCCCTGGCAGCGCTAGTGCTTTTTCAGATACCGGTCCCACTGATTGATACATCTTTAATGTAATCAACAGATCTAAATAATGTATATATACATCTGGAAATTCGGCTTCCAACTCGATGCATTTCTTAAAATAATAACCAGCGGTCTGATAGTTTTTAAACTGATAATAATAAAAGCATCCTAACTGGTAATAGGCTCTCGCATATTCGGGATCGGCATTGATAATCTCATTAAATAAATGAAGGGCTTTAGGTAGCTCCCCATAATTAAGTTCCTCTATTGCCTGCAGATATTTTTCATCTACAGTATATAAAATGTCCATAAGGATATATTAGTTTGTTAGGAACGTTGTTTCTAACAATTGATTTTTAAATAGTTAAATTAAATACAGCTCTTAAAAGCTTATGCTAATAAGCAAACGATGCTAGTGGCCGGGAAGGAAAATAAAGCCCATACCCTGCGCCTTTAGCCAATAAGACTGGCTATTTCCGTTTTTTAGGATATGTTTTATCTGTAACATGACTTATATTTTTTACAAATATAGGAAATTATTGGTATCGTCAAGAATTAAAGCATGTTAAACATTTTTTTAAGAAAACATTTGCATAACCGAATGGTTATATATACCTTTACATAACCATTCGGTTATACTTATAAAAATATAAACATGAAAGCACGAAGAGATGTATTCCAAGCCATTGCCGACCCAACCCGAAGGGAAATACTTGGGTTATTGGCAGCACAAACACTAACGTTGAATGGGATTGCCGAAAATTTTCAGATCAGTCAGCCTGCGATTTCTAAACATATGCGGATTTTAACAGAATGTGGATTGGTTTCTATTACTCCAAATGGACGCGAAAAGTTATGCGAAGCGAAGTTAGATCAGTTGAATGAAGTGACAGGCTGGGTTGAGCAATCTAAAAAATTATGGAACCACAGATTTGAAAAATTAGATCATTATTTAGTTGAATTACAAACCAAAAACCAGAACGATGGAATCAAATAAAATTCAAACAGAAAAAGAGCTCTACATTACACACCTCTTTAATGCACCCAGGGAGCTTGTTTTTCAAGCCTGGACAGACCCAGAGCAATTGAAACACTGGTATGCACCCGACGGCTGTACCATAGAATTTAAATCGGTAGATGCGAGGCAAGGCGGAACTTTTCATTCCTGTATTCATGATCCCGTGCATGGCGAATGCTGGATAAAAGGAGTTTATAAAGAAGTTACTTTCCCTGAGAAACTGGTTTTCTCTATGATCCTTAGTAATGAAAAGGGAGAAGATATAGGATCGGCCGCTGCTGGAAAGCCCGAAGACTGGCCACAGGAAATACTCACCACAGTGATGCTCGTTGCGGTTGGAGCACAAACCAAATTATCTATTCATCAGACTGTTCCTGAAGCATCAGCAAAAGAGAGCGGCGCTTACCAAAGCTGGATCAAAATGCTGAATAAACTGGAAACGCTTATGGAAAATGCTTAGTTTTCCATAAACGCATAATTTACTGGATAATTTTAAAACAAATTATCCAGTAATTCATCCTTAACTATATACGGCAGGGTAACGTTTAATGCAGCCGTCCGCTCCATCTCTCTGGAAATGGCAAATCTTGCTTCTTTATTCCTCGCCCAGCTTCGTCTGGCTATCCCGTTATTGACATCAAAAAACAGCATATTTTTTAGCTTTCCAGCGGCAGCATCAGTACCGTCAAGCACCATTCCGAAGCCTCCGTTAATTACCTCTCCCCAGCCTACACCACCGCCATTGTGGATAGACACCCAGGTTGCCCCTCTAAAACTATCACCAATCACATTATGAATGGCCATGTCTGCCGTAAAGCGGCTTCCATCATATACATTACTCGTTTCCCTAAAAGGAGAATCTGTACCACTTACATCGTGATGATCTCTACCCAATACAACCGGTGCAGACAATAATCCTGTTTTGACCGCCTCATTAAAGCGTTCGGCAATTTTAGCACGGCCTTCGGCATCTGCATACAATATCCTGGCCTGAGAACCCACGACCAGTTTATTGGCGTCGGCCTCTTTAATCCAGGTTACATTATCCTGAAGTTGCTGTTGTATTTCAACCGGCGCAACCACTTTAATTTCCAACAACACTTCCATCGCTAACCTATCGGTTGTTTTTAAATCTTCTGGATTACCTGAAGTACAAACCCATCTGAAAGGACCAAAACCATAATCAAAACACATTGGCCCCAATATATCTTCTACGTACGAAGGATATTTAAAATCTATGCCATTAGCAGCCATTACATCTGCCCCCGCCCTGCTACACTCCAGCAGAAAAGCATTACCATAATCGAAGAAATAAGTCCCCTTGGCCACATGTGCATTCACTGCATCGGCATGTCGTATCAGCGAAGCTTTCACATAGGTTTTAAAAAGTTCCGGATCTGCAGCCATCATCTCATTTGACTCCTGATAAGTAAGCCCTACCGGATAATATCCGCCAGACCAAGGATTATGTAAGGAAGTTTGATCTGACCCAATCTGAACAAAAACCCCCTCCTTGTCAAAATGCTCCCATACCGCCACAACATTCCCGATAAAGGCAAGCGATACGGTTTCCTTTGCAATCCGGGCTACTTTTATCCTGGTCACCAATGTATCCAAATCCTCAATCAACTCATCAACCCAGCCCTGTGCATGTCTTTTACGGGCAGCATCAGGATTGATTTCCGCACATACAGTGATACAACCGGTAATATTACCTGCCTTGGGCTGAGCACCGCTCATTCCACCTAATCCGGCAGTCAGAAAAATCTTTCCTTCTGGACTTTCTGATGAATCCAATTTCTTTCTGAAAGCATTCATCAAAGTAATGGTAGTACCATGTACAATTCCCTGCGGACCTATATACATATAAGAACCCGCAGTCATTTGTCCATATTGCGTAACTCCCAATGCACTATATTTCTCCAGATCGTCGGGCGAAGAATAGTTCGGGATCATCATTCCGTTGGTGACCACCACACGTGGCGCAGCAGGAGAAGAAGGAAACAATCCCTGCGGGTGTCCGCTATACATATTTAGCGTCTGTTCATCTGACATCGTAGCCAGATATTTCATGGTCAGTAAATACTGTGCCCAGTTTTGAAAAACACCACCGTTTCCGCCATAGGTAATGAGTTCATGTGGATGTTGAGCAATCGCCGGATCCAGATTATTTTGGATCATAAGCATGATACAGGCGGCATGCTGACTTTGAGCCGGATACTCCGCTACTGGCCGGGCATACATCGCATAATCCGGTCTGAAACGATACATATAAATCCGCCCGTATGTTTTTAACTCTTTCAGAAATTCGATGGCCAGTTCACCATGCCATTCCTGCGGAAAATAACGCAAGGCATTGCGCAAGCTCAGTTTCTTCTCGTCGCTGGTTAATATATCCTTTCTTACCGGAGCATGGCTAATGCTGTGATCATATGGCTTTTTTTCTGGTAAAATATCCGGAATTCCCTGTAATATTTGTGCTTTGAAATCCATAATTAAAAACTTTCAAATCTGTTAGAATATTCTGTAGTATTGGCTACATGGCTTTTTGCCGCTACTTCATTTGCCAGCTGTAAGATGGTTCCATCCTGTACCATTTCTATCGCCTTTTCCATCATCTCGTACATGATCTGGTCTTTCTCCAGGTGCTCAATTTTTGAACGGACGAAATTGTGGACCTCAGTGATCATTTTACCTGATTTTAAGGGAGCATGATAATCCATGGCCTGTGCCGCACAAAAAAGTTCAATTCCCAAAATCCTTTCTACATTTTCAATTACCTGCAAGGCTTTTCGTCCACTGATAGACCCCATACTCACATGATCTTCCTGCCCCAAAGAAGTTGGGATACTATCGGCACTTGCCGGAAAACAAAGTCCTTTATTTTCGCTGGCCAAAGCGGCTGATGTATATTGTAAAATCATAAAGCCTGAATTCAAACCAGTTTCCCTCATCAACAGTTTCGGTACGCCAGCTGTATTACCTTCCAGCGCAAGATAAATCCTTCGGTCGGATATATTCCCAATTTCTGAAGCAGCCAGACAAGCATAATCCAAAGGCATTGCAATAGGCTGTCCGTGAAAATTACCACCACTAATGGTCCGGTCTTCACTAAATATTACCGGATTATCAGTAACCGAATTGATCTCTATTTCAAGGGTATCTTTCAAGTGCAACCAGGCATTGCGCGACGCGCCATGTACTTGTGGAATACAACGCAAAGAGTAAGGGTCCTGCACTTTCGCACAATCCAAATGCGATTCTACAATCTCCGATCCTGCCAAAAGGTTCCTGATATTGGCTGCTACATGCTGATTTCCAGAATAGGGTCTTAGCTGATGTAATTGCTCATCAAAAGGTTTTGCCGATCCCATTAAACCTTCCAACATCATAGCTGCAGTGATATCGGCTGTGGCCAATACATTGTGAAAACGTGCCACCACCTGTACTGCATGTGCGGCAATAAACTGGGTACCATTAATTAAAGCGAGACCTTCTTTTGCACCCAATTTAATCGGCTCAAGTCCATGTTTTTTTAAAAGCTCGGCAGTAGCCGTTACCTTTCCTTTGTAATGAACTTTCCCCAGTCCAATCAATGGAAGAAAAAGATGCGACAAAGGAGCCAGATCACCCGAGGCACCTACTGAACCTTGTTTAGGCACCATAGGTATTACCCCTGTCTCCAGATGCCAGATCATCCTGTCAAGCGTTGCTTCCTGAATTCCTGAATATCCCTTGGCCAGGGCCTGTAATTTCAGAACCAGCATCAATTTTGAAATTTCTTCATCAATAGCTTCCCCGACACCAACAGCGTGGCTTTTAAGAATATTTTCCTGAAGTTTCCTGGTATCCTCTGCCGAGATCATGGAAGTACATAAAGGACCGAAACCGGTATTGATGCCATACACCGCCTTATCCGAAAGTGCTATTTTTTCTACAACCGCACTACTTTTATTTATCTTTTGACGGGTATCAGGGCTTAAAACACCCTTTATCACTCCTCTACTGATAGCCAATGCTTTACCAGCTGTAAGAAAATCTGAACCGTAATTAAAAATCTGATGAACACTCATAACAAAAATCGTTTACACAAATATAACCCCTATCTTTGATACTTATAAATACCATTTACATCATCAATCAATAACCATGGGTTATCAAATAGAACTTAGGCATTTGAAATATTTCCAGGTCCTTGCGCAGGAATTGAAGTTTAGAAAAGCAGCAGAACTGTTGTTCATTTCACAGCCCGGTCTTAGTCGGCAGATTATGCAAATGGAAGAAATATTTAACGTAAGTCTGTTCGATCGCAGCAAAAAAAAGGTTGAGCTAACTGCTGCCGGTTTATATCTGAAAGAAGAAGTAGATTTCATTTTCAATCACCTGGAAACCATCCGCCGGCAACTGGACAACATCAATCAGGGTAAAGAGACCGAGCTACGAATAGGTTTTTTAGGCTCCGCAGCGCAAAAAGTTGTACCCGAACTGGTACTGAGGCTAAACCAGAAATACCCCGGCATTCAAACCATTTTGGATGAAATGCCTAATAAATTGCAAATAGAATTACTAGAGAAAGATAAGCTGGACCTAGCCTTTGTACGCTTGCATCGCCTTCCGCAAGGCATTTCCAGACATCTCATTCATCAGGATACCTTTGCGATGGTATTGCCTGTAGAGCATCCTGTCAATGCCGATAATTTTAATAGTGTAAGGGATTTTAGCGATGAACCTTTTATTTTCTTTTCAAGTGAAGATAGTCCATTTTATCATGATCTGATTACAGGCATTTGCGAAGACAGCGGTTTCAGACCTAAGGTATTCCATAAATCTGTAAACGCACTCACCATATTTAAATTAGTTGAAGAAGGACTCGGTGTAGCTATTGTACCCACCTCACTTCAGTATGGTTACAACCTGAAGGTAAAATTTATAGAGTTGAAAAATATTCCACAACGAACTGAATTGTATGTTGCCTGGAAAGAATCAAACCGCAATCCGGCCTTAAAAAACGTAATCGAATTGTTGCTGGATAAAAAGGTGCTGCCCTGATATCGGGCAGCACCAACCAATTTACCAAATTGAGCTTTACTGAAGCACGACCTTTAGTGTATATACACTGATATTTTTACCGGTTTGTGAAGTTACCGTATATGTTTTCGGTGTTGAGAAACTAGTATAGTAGCCCATTTCCGGGGATACCTTAGCAAATTTTGACTGACCTGTAAGTATGCACCTGATAAACAGATTACTCAGATCGGTACCTGTTTTTGCCGTTACGGTAATGTTTAAGGGCGTACCTGCAACATCCAGTCTTTCATTTCCCGAAGCTATATCAACCACTATTTTGGGGATACTTTTACTAACAACCACATCTTTAGCGCTGGCATCGAGTAATGTGATATCCTGTATAAAAGCCTGATCTATCTGGCTGCTGATAATCGGATCGTCCGTTTTTGAACAACCACCTCCTGTTGTTGCTATAATCAACAACAGGAATATATATTTAAATGAATTTTTCATTAGGATATTATTGAATTTCAACTGATTTATTGAGTTTAAGTTTTACCATCCAAAGTTTTGTTCAAGATTTGGGTTTTTTGCCCGTTCGGTACTTGGTATCGGCATGTAATACATATAAGGTTGAAATACCGATGCTTTCGGATCAACCACAACCCTTTCATATTTCCAGGCAACAGGTGTGGTAACCGGAATGGTTAGATCAGTAGGTAGGGTTACTCCTGCGGGTAAAGAGATCCGCATCCCCGTATAGCGTTTACCGTTCAATACTTTAGGATTATCGGCTATCTTCCATCGGCGCAAATCCCAGTAACGCTTCATTTCGTAGCAAAGTTCCACATAGCGTTCATTTCTGATTAGGGTACGTGCCGAATCCTGGGTAATACCAACCCCGAGATCAGTTTTTATTCCCGCACGCTTGCGCAGATCATTCAGTGCTTTATAAACAGTTGCATCAGGTCCAACAGCTTCATTTTGCGCTTCAGCATAATTTAACATTACTTCTGCCAGTCTAATCTCGATCCAATTCTGGTCGCTCCCCTTACCACTGCTGTAACCTTTATTACTCTCGTCTACCCCTTTACGTTGGTAATAACCGGTTGTTGTACAAAACGCATTGTTTATACCATCCCGATGTCCGACATAGCTGTATTGTGTTCTTCCGCTATACTCTGCACCATTGTATACAATGGTAGCATAAAAGCGCTGATCGCGACCTACATACGGATTAGACTCGGTATAACCGGATCCAGCCTGAAAAATGGTCTTCCCATTTTCCATAGGAAAAGCATCTACCAATTCTTGTAGCGGACATCTTTTGGGGCCAATTCCTATGGCTATAGAAAGTGGTTTTGCCTGAGCATCCCAGCCATGCTCTTTATCAGGCTTACGGTACTGAACTTCAAAGATCACTTCACTATTGGTTTTATCCAGCATAATGCGCCTAACGTCGGGGTATAGGGAGTACCCTTGAGCGCCAGGAATATTCATCACATCCATTGCTGCCTTGGCCGCATCGGCCCAGCGGGTTTTGTCATTTGTTGTATTGTATAACTGGCTGGCATAAAACAACAAGGCCCTCGATTTTAAAGCCATTGCTGCACCCTTATTGGCTCTGCCGCTGGCAATTTTGTCTTTGTAAGGCAGTAGAGTTGCTGCCTCATCCAGTTCCTTAAAAATAAATTTATAACAGTCGTCAACACTGTTCCTTTTTACAAATAAATCTTCGTCACGGCCCTGCGGTTCGGTAATAATCGGAACACCACCGTAACGTTTCACCATATCAAAATAAATCAAGGCCCTCAAAAATCTCGCTTCGCCGGTAAATTGATCTTTAAGGCCTTGTGCCAAGGTGGATTTTTCTTTTATCCCTTTTAAAAATTCATTTGTCTTGCGCACTTCATCATATTTCCAATAATCGAAATAATTGGAAGAAGGAGTCCAGGTTCCCTGCAAAATATTGAAAGGATTTCCTGTTGTTGCGCCAATACGGGTCTCATCGCAGATGTTATCTACTATAGGTGGATTTGCATTATCAAACCCGGGCCTGCCCGCATAAATATTATCCAGAAACAGACGGGTTAAATTTACATCCTTCCAAACTTCATCATCAGAAAAGGAGGCAAGATTTTTTTGATCCAATACATCTTTATTACAGGATGTCAGTAGGCCGGTTATCAGCAATAGCGTTATTAAATATCTTAAATTGTTCATGTTTTTAGAAGGTTAGGTTAACGCCGATGTTGTAATTTTTTTGCTGCGGGTAATAGTTCCCTGCACTACCCGTTGTTGGCGTCACAATTCCAGAAGCCTGAGCAGCCGCAGTTGGTTTAACTGCATCGCTGGCGTCCAGTTCGGGATCGAATAATTTAAACTGGCTGATGGTAAAAAGGTTGTAAGCTGAAACATAAAACCTTAACTTGTCAATTTTTAGCTTTTTGATACCAGGGATCGTGTAACCAAACTGTAAGGACTTTAAACGCATGTAACCGGTTTTTCTTAACCAGAAATCAGAATCTTTGTTGTTGTTAGGATTGGCATCTATCCAGGCGCGCGGATATTTTGCATCCGTATTTTCGGGACTCCAGTAGTCGTTTAAGTAAGCAAATGAATTAGAGTTACCACCATTATTGAACATGTTACGCGCGGTGCCAGTCATAAAAAAATCGCTCTGAGCGGCGCCTTGCAACAATGCAGCAAAGTCAAAACCTTTCCAGTCGGCACTTAAAAACAGTCCAAACGTAAGCTTAGGAATTGCACCATCCTTAGAGATCACATCAATATCTGAATCATCAATTACACCATCGCCATTTTTATCCACATACCTGATGTCACCAGCAGCAGTAGTAGTAGTTTGAAACGGTGCGTTTTTGACTTCCTGATCCGACTGAAATAGACCAGATGAAGTTAGTCCGTAGCGATAGTCCAGCACTTTTCCAACTCGTCTTTTGTATAAGGGATCGCCTGCTGCATCATCCAACACAATGCCAATGTTTTGGGCATATGCCATGTTGGCTTTCACAAAGAAATTGACCTGATTGATATGACTATTGTGCGATAAAGTGATCTCGTAACCTTTATTATCTACCACGGCATAATTTTCAGAGGGTAGTGTCCTACCAAATGTTCCTGGTATGGACAGTATTCTAGGCTGTAATATGTTCGTTGTACGTTTGTAAAAATAATCAAGTTCGAAGCCTAACTTTCCGTTAAAAAGTGTTCCCTCAAGGCCCACATCGATAGTTTTAGCCCTTTCCCAGGTGATATTCGGATTTGGGTAAACACCATAGATTAATGTTCTTTCAATTTCCGTATTGTTAAATATAGCTATCGGACTGTTTAGTGTTGAAAAAGCATCTACATATTGATAAGGGTTTACCCTGTCATTGCCCAATATTCCATAAGATGCCCTGAGTTTAAGATTATTGATAAAACTTAGGGTTGGATTGTCTTTTATAAAGGCTTCTTCAGAAATTCTCCATCCTGCAGATACCGCAGGAAAAAAACCATATCTTTTTCCCGGTGGGAAAATGGTTGATCCGTCATACCGGAATGAAGTTTCAAAAAGGTATTTTCCTGCATAGGCATAGTTCATTCTACCCACAAAACTTTTTCTGCCAGTTTGTGTTGCCGTTCCATTGTTATCTTTATTGGTGTCGCCACCTGCAAAAAGCTGATCAATCGTATTGGAAGGAAAATCGGTGCGATAGGCATTAAATTTATCCATATTTCCGGACGATTGTTCATACAACACCAAACCTGACACATCGTGTTTACCAAAACTTTTCTGATAGTTTAACGAAAGGTTGATGGTACTACTTACCGGCTGTTCAAAACTCTCATTAAGCTCGGTTTTTGTCAGGTTTCTTCCAACTACCTTGGTTCCTGTAATGTTACCAGCTGCATCTTCATCATACATGGTATAAGGAAGATAAAATTCTTTAACAAATTTGTAGCCTTTACTATAATTGAACCTACCAATCAGGGACAATCCTTTTGTAACGAATGGGAGTTCCTGTTTAAATCCGAGGGTACCGGCAAGTGTATTGTTGGTATCGTGGATATAACCTGACTCATTAATATCCAGCACCGGGTGTTCCCCCGTCGTATTTTTAGCAAGGCCATCCGGATAAAAAGCATTAAAAACCGGCTTCTGTCTGATCACATGTCCAAATATGAGGGCATCAGTAAAAGAAGGACTGTGATTGATGGTGTTCTGCGCGTCAATGTCGACCGTAATTGTCAGGTTCTGATTGATTCTGGCATCCACATTGGACCTGAAATTGTAACGCTTAAAACTGATGTTGTTGTACATCCCTTTCTGATCAGTATAGCCTCCGGAAAAAAAATATTTGATATTTTCCGAACCTCCATCAACATTAATGTTGTGTTGCATTTGTACCGGATTGTCTTTAAAAGACGCCGCATACCAATCTGTTCCAATTTTTCCACTTTGAAAATCCTGCAATTGCTGTTCTGTATAGAACAATGGATTGTTTGTCGGATTTCCATTGTTATTTAATCTTGCCGCATTATTGGCCAGCGCGTATTCATAAGCATTCATCAGTTTAGGGTAAGTAGTTGGCCGCTGTACCCCCACATAACTGTTGTAGCTAAATTTGGGTTTACCCAGGTGCCCGCGTTTTGTGGTCACCAATATTACACCATTGGCCGCTCTGGCACCATAAACCGCTGCCGAAGCAGCATCTTTTAGCACACTAATGCTCTCCACCTCATTCGGGTCCAGCTGATCAAAACCACGAACAATTCCATCCACCACCACCAGTGCTTCGTTGCTACCAAAACTACCTTTACCCCTCACTGCAATTGCAGAACCGGAACCGGGCTTACCACCACCATTTACAACCGTCAAGCCAGGTAACAAACCTGCCAATGAATTGGTTAAATTGGAGGTTGGTGCCTGTTTTACTTCGGCAGATGAAATGGAAGAGATTGCACCCGTTATACTAGCTCTTTTCTGGGTACCATACCCAACAACAACAACCGCATTTAAATCGGCGCCGACTTCTTTCAGCACAACATTTATTTTCTCCCTACCGCTAACGGCTATGGTTTGAGTGGCAAAGCCGATATAACTAAATACCAGTACAGCATTTTCTTCCACTTTTATCTGGTAAGTTCCATCAGGCTTGGTCATGCTACCTGTTTTTGAGCTCTCCACATGGATGCTTACTCCAGGCAAAGGCACACCTTTTTCATCGGTCACCATACCGGTTACCATAATGGGTTTTACTGCGGGGGCCACTTCAGGTGTGCGCTTTCGGACTATAATCGTATTTTTATCGATGGTGTAAGTTAATGGCTGACCGGCAAAGCATTTTTCCAATACTTCATTAATGGTCGCATTTTCAAGATTGATATCAACGGGGTGGGCCTGCTTTAACATCTGGGTGTTGTACAGAAAAATATAACCGCTTTGGGCTTTTACTTTCTTAAACACCTTATCCAGAGGAACATCATTTAAACTCAGATTGATGTTTTGTGCAAAGCCCCCGGCGCTCACCTGCATTATTACAACTAACAATAAAAGGGTTGTGAGTTTCATTATCAATAGGAATTTTTTCGCAATCAGGTTTCCGTGTGCGTTTTTCAACGCAGCATAAAATTTCATATATTTGGTTGTTAAAGGTTAAAATATAAGTAGTTGACACCATCAATAGGCTGTGTATTAACCAATATTAAACCGGGGGCGCCGCAAACGCTCCTGGTTTTTTGGTTAAAAACCTCTAGGGTAAAATTTAGGGCATAACGATAATCCTCCCTTCTTCTACTTTAAAATGAATGGCCCCGGTTAGCTCCAGCATTTTTAATACCTCGGTTACGTTTTTATAACGCGAAATGGTACCATCAAAATCCATATGTTCTACGTTGCCTTTATAAATCACCTCTACATTGTACCAGCGCGAAATTTTGCGCATGATACTTTGAATGTTTTCATTGCTGAACAAAAAATAACCACTTTTCCATGCAGTTACTTCTTCCGTATTGGCAGGTTCAATTTTTAAATAACTATCCGCATTACCTGCCATTGCCTGTTGCCCAGGCTTCAAAAGCGCCGTTTCCGTTCCGTTGTTTATTTTCACCGAACCTTCCAGTAAAATGGTTCTTATTTTAGGTTCGTCGGAATAAGCCATCACATTAAAATGAGTGCCCAGTACTTCCACCTCCATTTTGTTAACTTTTACCTTAAATGGCATTTGCTTGTTTTTCGCCACTTCGAAATAAGCTTCTCCATTTAATTCCACGATCCTTTCTTTGCCACTAAAGCCCGCCGGAAATTTCAATGTTGAAGCTGCATTTAGCCAGACTTTGGTGCCATCGCTCAATACAAGATTAAACTGTCCTCCTCTGGGTGTACTGATGACATTCCATTCGGCTGGTCGTAGTGTCACAGCAGATTCTGAACTATTTTTACCTACTGCATATACAATTTGTCCATTTTTAGTTTTATCAATGGTGGCATTTCCCTGCCGGGCCAGGCTACCATTTCCGGCATGGTCTAAAACAATCTGAGATCCATCAGCCAAAGTCAGTACAGCTTTGTCCCCTCCCGGCAAGACATCACCTTTTAGCGCCACGGGTTGTTTTTTTACCAGTGCTGGTCTTGTGGTTATGTTAGGTTCATAAAACAGATAGGTAAATAAGCAAATACCTATCAAAGCAGCCGCAACAACCAGCCACCTGGTTCTTAAAAATACACTTTTAGTTGGGGGTGGTACAACAACATGCTCCTGCAATTGATGATAAATTTTATTTCGGGTAAGCTCCTTACTACCCATCTGCTCCATGTCCCATGGCTGGTCATTCAGTTCAAAGTCATCCAAATAAGTAAGCAGTTGCTTTGCTTCCATTGGCGTAGCCTTTCCTGAAAACACCTTATCGTACAGCAAAAAATATTCTTCTTTGTTCATCAATTTACATTCGGTTATCTGCTAAGAGACTTTTTTGATCCCGCACACACATACAATTGAAAAATATTTTTTCTCACAAAGGTGCCAGCGCCAAAATTGTTTAATCAAATGCCAAATACAGTGCTCAATTATGGATCAGATAATGCATAATTTTAATTAACCAAATATGCAGGAGAACCAGTTGACCGATTTAGAACTGTGGGAAGCGATTAGCCAAAATAATGACATTAATGCATTTAACATGCTGTTTGAAAGATATTGGTCTAAAATTTTCACTACCGCTTTTTCCTATCTAAAGGATAAGGAGGCTTGTAATGAAATTACCCATGATATATTTTTAAATATCTGGTTGAAGCGAAATCAGCTCCACATTGAATCTTTTGCCGCATATCTGCGTGCCTCGGCCCGCTACCATGTATACAAACATCAAAAGCTGATAAAAAATACGCTGGTACAATATACCGATAACCTGGAATGCATCGACAGCAACCACTGTAACAATCATTGTGATGAAGAAATAAGATATACAGAACTGGAAATTCAGATGAAAAACCATCTAAATGACTTACCCAAGCGTTGCAGCGAAATATTTATTTTGAGCAGGATGGAACATTTATCTAACGATGAAATTGCAAATCGTTTGCAGATCTCCAAACGTACGGTCGAAAATCAACTTACACATGCCCTTCGTCATTTACGGATATCCCTAAAAGATCTTTCTGTGGCAATCCTTCTATTCCATTACCTGCGCAAATAGATGGATGCTCAACAATACAATACCAATTAATCAAAAGCCAGCTTATCGGCACCCGATATTTTTTGAATATGGCAAGCACAAGCTCCCCCAGCGACCTTCATTATCGTTGATTTAGTTTGACCGGTTGCCTCCAGCTTTCCGCTGATTTTGATGTCATCTCCCTCAGCAGATAATTTGTTCCGATCGGAATCATCCAGAACGATATAAGTGCCCGGAGCCAAAGATAAACCGGACACATTCCTTTTAACACTTTCGCCGGTACGCATGTTTACAACACTATAGTCCTTGACTGCAACACCGGTTCCTGATTTATCTGTAAAGGTAAAAACGATAGATCGAGATTCCGTAGTACAGATTCGGTTCCGGCAGTCCGAGATTTCTTTTTTATGGCAAGCCATGAAAACAATTACGCAAAACAGCACATAAACAATTTTATACATAGCGATTGGTTTTTCTATCAAAACGTATAAAATTAAAAAAACGCTACATGTCCGATTGAACAAAGGTAAACATCCACTTTTGAGGATTTTTCCAGTCCGCCCCTTAAAAAAACAATAGGCAATTTAATGACCACCTGTTAAAATTTCATTCAGCAAAGTCATACAATACCATTCTTGTCTTGGTAAATGAAAAGGCCCCTTATACAAATTACCCTTTGCACTTTGGGCCAGGCTCCCGTCTTTGTGCAGGTAACCAAACCATTCCCCATTTTTTTTATCGTGAAAATGTCCATAAGAATATTCATGGACCATTTTATGCCATTCCGCATATTTTTTCTCACCAGTCATAGTGTATGCCAAAAGTGTAGCAATAATCACTTCGTTATGCGGCCACCAGAATTTCATGTCCTGCCAATATTCCTGTACGGGTTTATCGTATACATCCCTGAAATATAAAATCCCTCCATTTTGCTTATCCCAACCACGTTCCCACATATAATCAAGCATTTTACAGCCCAGTTTGATTAAGCGCTCGTCATTGTTCCTGTATTTAGCTTCGTGCAAAATAAACCAAGCGCCTTCAATAGCATGGCCCGGATTTAAAGTGCGCCCGTCTATATGGTTCACAATACTTCCGTCAAGGGCAACCTGCTCCATTACACAACGTATATCGTCTTTAACAAAATAGGTTTCTATTTCATTGATCCATTTATCAATCCATTCATCACAACGCGGGTCGCCAATGGTTTCTCTCAATTGCTGTGCGGTGTTCATCATAATCATGGGTACGCCGATACCTTTGGTTGGCCGGGTGTCCGTATATTTTGGCGGAAGTATTCCCGGTGTAGTTGAATATTCTATACATTTACCAAATAGATAGCGCGCTTTTTCTGTAGCGGATTTATCTCCACTCGCTCTAGCGTAGGCAGCGTTTGCGATAACTGCAAAGGTTTCTGAGAAATAATAACGGCGCTTACGGATGGGTTGTCCATCACGGGTTACATGAAAGAACATCTGACCATCGGTATCAAAACAGTATCTATTCAAAAAATCTATTCCCGACTTCGCTCCATCCAGCCATTCTTGCTTTTTTTCAACCGTATTGTACAAGGTCGACAATAACCAGGCTGCCCTACCTTGTATCCAAACTGCTTTATCATCATCAATCAGGCTACCATCCTGATCACGCATCAACAGATACCCACCATATTCCTGATCAATTGATCTCGGAAACCAGAAAGGTACGGTATCGGTTAATAATTGTTTCTTATAAAAATCCTGAAGATCTTTTAATTCTTTTAGTCCGTATTTCATCTATATTCTTTTTATGTATATCGATTTTTTTTCAATAGCATTTCTACACCCGATAGTATCGGGCAGCATTTAATTATTGATTTTGGTATGTTTTATTTAATGATATCCTTCACCGGAATTTTAACAAAAAGTAAAGAACCGACACCTTCATACAGCAACCCGACAGTATGGTCATCTACTTTGGTTAGCGCCGAATAACCATAGCAATTGCGGCTATCAACTAGTAACTGATTGACGGGCAACCAGGTTTCGCCCATATCCAGACTGGCTTTTATGGTGATGTCTTTTCTTGATTTTGAATCATTAGGATTGCAAAAAAACAGTACATCTTTCAAGTGACCTTTAACCATAACTTTTGCCTTGATAAATGCTGCCATACAAACGGGCTCCTGAAGTGTGTTGCGGGAAGTAGCATGTTCTTGCCAGCTTTTACCGAAGTCCGCAGTCGTAGCAATACTTCTAAAGCCTCCTCTATTATCGCGCATATTTAGCATCAACGTACCCTGGGCAGTTTCCACAAGCTGACTTTCGGTGGTGTTGGATTTTGCACCGATACCACTTTTCCAGCTCTTGCCATGATCATCACTATAAATTAGTGTAGCATGTGGCATTTTCTGAGCATCCCAGTATTGAGCCGGAAAAACCAGTTTACCATCAGTCATAGCAATTCCGTTACCCGGACCTGGGAAAAACAGCCTCCATTCCGGGTTTTTAACCTGACTGGTAATGCTATAAGGTTTAGTCCAGGTCAATCCGTCATCAGTACTGCTGGTTATAACAAACTGTCCGGTTTCCTCCGGTGATAACCCCGGTCCTGAGCCTGCAATAGAGCGGTTCCCCTTACTCCATAAAGCAGCTACATAAATCGTTTTAGTTACCGGATCAAACAGCACACAAGGGTCTCCTGCACCACTATTGTCTTTTGGGCCTTCCATATCTATAATGTTTTTCATCTCCCCCCAACTCTGTCCGCCATTTGTACTTCTGCTCATTCCCACATCAATATTTGCGGGCAAATCTCTACTATCGTCATAACGGATATCATATACAGCGATAAGTGTTCCTTTATCCGTAGTAATCATCCCCGGAATCCGATAGGTATGCACATTTTCGTCTTTAGGTAAGCGTAAGCCTATCCCTATGTATTTTGCGGTAACTGACCTCTGATTTATTTTATAAATCACTCCTGTTTTGTCTGTCAACTGCTCAACATTTAAAGTGATTTTGTGCGCGGTATTTGCGCCTGTTTTAAGGCTTAAGCTAACCCAGAAAATATGTTGCCCAACTACAGGTTTACTTTCAAATGGAATAGTGAATTTTTTACCTGTCGGAATCACACTCCCCAACAGCTCTGTGCCCGTAAAGTCTGGTTTCTCATTTCCCTTATAGAGCTCGATACGCTCGATATCGCCCAAGGAAACATTCCCTATTATACCACTTATCGCGTTAAAATTCAATTCTTTATGACCTTTCGGGATATTTACTTCAATTCTTACACAAGGGTTGATTGCCTGCCTGGTAAATACAGGGTTAACACTCTCTGTTGCAGCAACACTTACCACACTAGTACCCAATCTATCATATAATTTTTGTGTACATGCCACCCCGCATAAAACAAGTAGTGCCAATAAGTACTTACCAAAAGTATTTTTGAATATGGTTATCATAATTTGTTTTTTAAATAATAGAATAAGACTCATCGGTAAAATCATTCGCCCTGGGTCTAAGAAAATAGAGTTGAATGACAAGGACTATCAATACAATCCCTGCAAGCATAGCGAAATCTTTTCCCAGACTTCCAGCATCTGAGGATTTCCCAAGCAAGTTTGTAATATAAGCTCCTGAGAAGACACCTGTCATGTTCATTAGTCCATAAGCTGTTGCCCTGTATCTGGCCGATACGAACTGACATAAAATAGGCATATTATTGGCATCGAACATTCCAAAGCCTATCCCGAAGCCTATTGCCGCACCTACAACATGAAAAAGAGAATGACCAAAACCCAACAGCAATAACGAAGGTATGGTAAGAGACAAGCCAATGGCACTAGTATAAATTCTTCCTTTAATATTTTTTTGCACCCATTTATCCGATAGCACACCACCAAATATGACACCTAAAAATGAAGACGCCGCAATAGTAATGGTCGACAATGGTCCCGCCATAGCCATTGGAATATTTAAATTCTGTGCAAAAAGTGTAGGTAGCCAATTTTTTGCAGCCCAGCCCGGCAAACTAGGCACCGCAAAATAAAAAAGTATCACCCAAAATGAAAGGTTCGTCAGCAACAATCCAACACCTTTAAAAGCCGATGATTTCGAGATTACGCGCATATTTATCTCCTGCATTTCATCAGTCACTTTTTTCTCTTTTAAAAAGAAGATCAAAACCAGGGCATATATAATTCCTGCAAGTCCAAAATAATGAAAAGTAGTCTGCCAGGAAAAAGCTGCTGCTACCGTAGCCCCAAATCCACCTAAAGCTTGTCCCATATACAATCCGGTCATATGTATACCTATGGCAAGCGACCTGGTTTTTGGAGAATGAAAATCCGCAATCAGCGATAATCCGGCAGGAATGTACAAGGCCTCACTAACGCCCATTATGGCCCTGAGCCAATAAATCTGATTGTAGCTTGTTGCATATCCCATCAAGGAGGTTACTGCCGACCAAACAAATAAACTACCTACAATGAGCCATTTTCTATTAAACTTATCGGCAATAATGCCTGAAACAGGACTCATCAGCCCGTATATCCATAAAAAGACAGCCATCAGATGGCCGAAGTTGGTGGCCGACTGCAATTCCACAATATCCAGTTGCATAGCAGATTTCATCGTGGACAGCATTTGCCTATCCATATAATTAAGCAATGCTACTACCCACAACAATCCCACTACAACCCAGGCATATCTTCTTGTCTGATTCATATAATCCATTTTTATTTAATCTTACCTCTCATTATATCTGGTGTCCGTATACCGGGCTGTATTTCTCCACTTGAAAGCATAATCTCTCCATTCCATAGAGTAGCCGTAGTAGTTACCCGTGCAGGAAAAGGTAACTCACCAATTTTATTCCAGTGGTTAGTTAATGTATTATACATCAGCATACTTTTATCAAAGCCTTTATGATGAATAACGAGATCATTTTTTTCCTTTATGAGCCTGGCTTTCTCCGCAATATTTTCTGTCATGGCTATTTGTGCCATATAACTTTCTATACGACGAAAAACCTTACCGTTATCACCTCCAGCAACCAATATCAAATGATCAGCAATCGGCACACCTGCCCCCGCTGAGAAGTTGATTTTATCTTTCCCATCCGATATGGCCGCAAGCTGGCTCCAATTCGCATTTTTAACATCAAATACAAAGGTGGTATGGTGCAGATTGCTAATGCCT
Source organism: Pedobacter schmidteae (assembly GCF_900564155.1). Lineage (NCBI taxonomy): Bacteria > Pseudomonadati > Bacteroidota > Sphingobacteriia > Sphingobacteriales > Sphingobacteriaceae > Pedobacter > Pedobacter schmidteae. Next base: position 5,653,383 of record NZ_LS999839.1, read on the forward strand.
GAACTTGTTTTTGTTCTTCCACCAATAACGTAAACACCCCTGCCTTTATCTTTTTTTTGTATCACAACGATGGCATTAGCCAATGCCTTGGGCAGAGGAGGCAAAGTAGTCCAACCACGTTGCAAATCCAACAGGTTTATGCTGAAAAAACTATCAGCAGATTTGCTATGCATGTCTCCTCCGACTGCGTAAACTACATTTTCAATACTTGTAAGACTTACATTTGTCAAAACAAGCGGCAAATTAGGCAATTGCTTTATTACCATCTGGCCATTGATATCATCCCAGTTCAACAAATAAGTTTTATCAGATAATCCCTTTTCATTTTCTCCCCCTGCATAAACAACTCCCGCTGGGGTTGATGTATTGCCACAATAAGCAATCGGCTCCGGCAAACGATCTGCTACTGGTATCCAGACAAAGTCGTTTCCTGCCCTTTTCAGCACATGTATTTCATCAGAATAGTGTTTCCGGCCACCTTCCCATGGCATGTTATCGGGAAAATTTGCACCTCCCGCAATAATTAACTGATTGTTATAGACGGCATTAATCGCTCCTGCATACCCTAAAGATACCTTCCCCCGGGTGTCCTGTAATTGAGCTGCCGTACTCCATTCCACAACAGGCACTTTAGTTTTTTGAGCAAAAACAAGCTTCGTAGTTAACATTATATAAAAGAATAGGAAGATATACTTATGCATTTTAAAACGAATTAACTTTTGGCTCCAACAGACTTAAAATTATGAAAACCTACTGTTTCTACATCCTTTTTAAATAGCTCAAATTGTTGTCCATTCATATTTTTCACAGGCAATCTAAACTCACCACAATCCAGATCAATCAATTTCATGTAGGATTTGCCTACAGAAATTCCACCATATTTACCTAAAAGCCGGATCATATCGATTGATTTTTGCTGTAATTCACGGGCTTTAACCAAATCTTTTGCGTTAAATGCGTCAATAAGCTCATAATAAAGCGGCGCTGCATAGTTAAATGTACTGCCCACCGCACCTTTAGCCCCCAGCACTAATGCCGATAGCATATTCTCGTCACGCCCCCAAAGCATATCGTATTTACCTGATTTAAAACTCATACAGCTTTGAAAATCCATAAAATCCTCATGGGTATATTTGATACCGGCAAAGTTGTTGATCCTACCATCAATAGCCTTCAACAAATCAAACATAGCATAGTTTCCACCGGTTAAAACAGGAATATGATAATAATAAAACGGCATTTGTGGCACTACCGCAGCAATTTCGGCACAAGCCTGAGCCAGTACCTTTACATCTGCCGGTTTAAAATAAAATGGCGAAGTGAAAGATACGGCATACAGCCCCAGTTCATTAGCAAATAAAGCCAGGTCTTTACAATCTGTAATACTTGTTCCACCCAAAAGCATCATCACCTTAAAATCTTCATCGCCTTTTGTACATTCTGCCCAGGCTGCAGCTACTTTCTTTTTTTCTGCATTAGTCATAGAAACACCTTCTCCGGTCGATCCGCAGATAAAAGCACCAGTGATCTTGTTTAATTTCAGCGACTGATAATAACTCGGGATGAGTGATAAATTCAATTCACCTTTGTCATCCATAGGCGTAAATGGAGCGGCAATTAAGCCTTCTAACTTTTGTACCATAAATAGATAGATTTGTAAGGAGCAGAGTTACACTCCACTCCTTATGTTATAAATTTAAGTTCCTGAATACTTAGGATTCTGATCATTTTTAAGTGTTTCGTCGCTATTTAGCGTAGTCCTGTCTATCGGCAGAATCAGTTTGTATGCCTCGGTCGACATATCCAATACACCAACCAAAGGCAAATCTTTTCTAAATACCAATGGATTTCCTGCAGCATCCTGCATACGGCGCAAATCGTACCAGCGTTTTCCTTCAAAAACAAACTCTTTTGTTCTTTCATCCAGAATAGCCAACTCATTTTGTTCAAAACTACCGTTTGAATAAACCGGATAAGGATTACTGCCGTATGCCCTTTGTCTGATCCTGTTGATCTCCGCAGATGGGTCCTGGCCTTGTTTGTTTTTAACCTCGGCCAGCAATAAAATTGCATCGGCTAGGCGGTACATTGGAATATCATCAACAAATCTTCTTATCCCCTCCGTAATCGACCCCATAAACTTAGTCATCATTACAAATTTATTGGTAGCAACAGGAGCCTTGTAGTAGTCAAAAAAAGTACCAGTCCTTCGCGTATCATTAGCATCATATTTACTGAACAGGTCGTATTTATATTCATAGCGAACGATAGAGCTACTACCTGCAATTGATAAGGGATCGGAGGTATAAGGCTGCCCAGATGCATTTAAAAAACCGGCCATATTATCTGCTTGTTGATATATAAACTGACTGGCGTTGTTAGCGGCTTCGGGGTAAGCATAACGAAGGGAAAATATAATCTCATTATTGCCTTTATTTGCCGGAACCGCGGCGCTATTGAACACACTAGAGAAACTACTTTGAAGATTGTATTTCGGTATAATTGTTTCTAAAGCAGTACGGGCGACAGAAAGATCTGTATTAGCATTCGCCGGAGCCTGACCATCTGTAAGCACTTTTGCAGACCATAAATAAACTTCTGCTTTTAGCATAAGTGTAGCTCCTAGTGACCATTGAGCTTTCTGATTTTTTGACGTAAATACATTGTTAAAATTTGTTTCCGACTGCCCTATATCCGCCTTGATAAAATCAAGCGTTTCCTTTTCCGATTTTGAACGCGGCAAATAAGCCTGCTCAGAGCTGGTTGGCGTATTGGTCAGCACTTTTGGCTCGGTTGCCAATGGCACCCTTCCAAAAGTACGGTATAAATGAAAATAATATAGGGCGCGTAAACCATAGGCCTGCCCCAAATAATATCCTTTATCTTCGGATGATAAAAAATTTGTCTGCCCTACCTGATAAATAAAATTATTAATCTGGAATATATCAGTGTAAAAGCCTGCCCAGCTAGCAATCCCCGGACTTGACTCGCGAATATCCTGGCGGATAAAATTACCCGAATTAAGCGAAGAAGAGCCTGTTCCGGATGTTTGGCTATTAAATACGCCACTTCTTAATTCACCCATCGTAAAAAAAGTAAACTGTTCAGATCTGAGTATGCTGTGCAAACCCAACATTGCCCCTTCAACCTGCGATTTGTTTTTCCAAAAGTTTCCGCTCCCAAAATAGTCTTCAGGAGTCAAGTCTAACTTTTTACAGGCATTAAATGTACACAGTACAATTCCTGTGATTAGTATTGAAAATATCTTCTTCATGTCTGATACGTTTTAAAAAATAAATTTGGCTCCAAAAATAATTGTACGGGGAAGAGGATACCCTGAGGAGCCACTAATACCCTGACCACCATAGACCTCTGGAGAGAATAAAGTAGATTCGCTGAAATAAGTCAGGTTTTGTCCCGTCACACTCAATACAACTCCTTCGCTTTTAATTTTTTGTGCCAACCGTTTAGGCAAACTATAGCTTAGATTCAGCTCCCTGAATGCCAGATAATCTCCCTTTTTATAGAACATACTCGATCCTCTGTTCAGGTTATTTTTGTACAACTGATCTGCCCAATAATAAGTTGGATATTTTGCATTAACGTTATCTGACGTGTAAGTATTAAATACATCAGTAGTGGTATTAAAAGTGCCTTGCATATTCCCCAGAAACCACGAACGCGGTCCATCAAATTGCACAAACCCCAAAGCATAGTCCCATCTGGTACTTAAAGAAAAATCTTTATATTTTAAGTAAGTGCCAAAACCACCGGTCCAGCTTGGTTTGGTGCGTCCCATATATGCCCTATCTTTAAAATCGATCACATTATCCCCATTCAGATCTGCCCATTTTACATCACCTAAGGCAATTGGAAAAAAGTTATTCTTTTGTGCTGTAGTTAGTGCATTATATGCCGTTGGCGGCAATAATACCCTGTTTCCCTGCAAATCCTTAAAAGCCGGATCCAATGCGTCCAGGTCGGCTTGTGTACGATACAGTCCGTTGGCCACATAAGCGTAGGCTACATTAGGATCCTGACCTTCCTGATAACCACCAACAAATATTACCTGTCCGCTTTTTTGATCATACACCTCAAAGCCTCCCTGTCTATTATTTGGAAGTCCATTGTACGGAAGCTTTAATATTTTATTGCGGTTAAATGCCGCGTTGGCATTCACACTAAAATCCCAGTCGCTACTTCTAATGATCTTATAATTTACATCCAATTCCAGTCCCTGGTTCTGCATGCTTCCATTGTTAGTGGTTAAGCTCGTCATCCCCGAAGTAGCCGGTAAAATGAACGATGATATTTTATCTTCCGTTTTTCGTTTATAATAGGCCACTGTTAAATCAATTTTATTGAATAATGTAGCTTCTGCTCCGAATTCAATAGATTTAGAGTTTTCCCATCTTAAATTAGGAAATGGCAGGCCCGTTAAGTTATAGCCAACAGCCCCATCATAACGCGATGTTCCGTACGACCCCTGTAGAGTATAAGCGCCAATAAACTTATCATTTACGTTTCCACTCTCACCATAACTTCCTCTCAGTTTTAGCTTATTCAGAGCTTTCCCAAAATAAGGGTTCAGAAATTTCTCGTTATGCAGGTTCCAACCTAATGAAATACCCGGAAATGTTCCCCAGCGGTTATTGATCAAGGTTGAATATCCATCCCTGCGGGCTGTTACCGACAGCAGATATCGCTGGTCATAATCATAATTTACCCTTCCAAAGAAAGATAAAATCCTTCTGCGCAAATGATAAGAATCAATTGACCTGCGATCTTTATCTGAATTGGTTAAATTAAGATCCATAAAATCATCTGTTGGTGCACCACTACCGGCGGCAGACAAGCCACGACTGTAAAAATCATAAAACTCGGATCCCAGCGTAGCATTGATATTATGTTTCTCCGCAAGTGTTTCATTATAATTAACTACTGCGTTATAAGTCTGGCTCAATTCCCTTCCAAAGCTTGCACTGCTGGATCGTGTCACATTAATACTACCAGGTCCATTTAAATAATCTTTGTTGAAACTTTCATACAAACCTTCATCATAAAACAGGTTACCGCTTACTTTAAAGGACAAGTTTTTTGTAAAATCAACTTTAAACGACTGCGAAAGGGTAAATTTATCAGTGTTATTTTTTCTGATCAACTGTCCGTCATAAACCATCGGATTTCCATCCCCTCCGGCACGACCAATCAATAATTCCCCTTTTTCATTTACACCTCTCAAGGTTGGCGGCGCCCCCAACATCCTACCCAAATAATCTCCTTCAACTATTAACGAAGGATTTCTCCACTTGGCATCAGCAAAATTCAACGAGGAAATTGAAGTCAACCATGGTTTTACTTTGTATTCGCCGTTCAATAAAAAAGTAAGGCGATCATAAAAAGTATTAATTGGCATACCTGCTTCAGTGTAATACCCCAGGCCGGCGTAATATTTACCTTTTTCATTTCCCCCGGTTATCGATGCACTATAATCCTGCGTTAAGCTTTGTTTCTTTAGCGCATAGTCCGAATAATTAAAGTTTTTGAATATGATATCTTTATTGGTACCATTTGGATCATAAACGCCTAATGCATTTGTAGATATAGGGTCTTTCATGACCTGCCAGCCGGCGGCCAGCTTCTCACTGTTTACCGCATCCAGGAACATGGTACTCCATACCGCCGAAGAATTTACATTTCCATCATAGTAATTTCCATTTACGTCCTTGTAAATATTACCTGTTCCAAATGGTCCCGGAGCATTCAATTGTGTCAAACGTGAAGCTTCATACTGTCCAGATACCGCAATAGCCTTGCGCGACCATCGTATATATTCTTCCGCATTTATAAAATCAAAGGGATCATTTAAGGTATTAATGCCTGTTTTAGCCTGCAAAGTGATGTTCGAAATCCCTTCTTTTCCTTTTTTTGTAGTGATGAGCACCACACCATTATTTGCCCTGGCACCATAGATAGCTGTCGCAGAGGCATCTTTCAAAACTTCAATCGATTCGATATCATCCTGGTTTATTTCACTAAAACCACTGCGTAAAAAGCCGTCTACAATCACCAGGGGTGAGCCAAATCCATCATAATCCGTTCCTCCACGCAGTACAATACTGGCAACCGCTCCAGGTCTGCCCGAACTTTGTTGTACCCTTAAACCCGGAATTGTACCAGCCAATGCCGATGAAGGATTTGAGCGGACTCCTGTTTCCAATACCCTGCTGTCTAACTTAGATACAGAACCAGTAATCTGCGACCGTTTCATGGTACCGTATCCCACAACGACTACTTCCTCCAAACCTTTGTTGTCGGCCTCAAGTGTCACCTCAATATTTTTTTGATTGTTTACCACAACCTCTCTGGACAAATATCCCGTTGAACGAATGATCAGCATATCAGCTGGTCTTACCACTATGGTAAACCTTCCATCTACATTTGCCGCCATGCCATTTTTGGTTCCTTTGATCAGAATCGTTGCACTGGGAATAGGCTTCCCCTCCGAATCTATCACCCTTCCGGATAACTGTTGTGTTTGCCCCTTCGTTGTAAGTACCATGATACTTACAAGTAATGTCAGCAGGACTTTGCTAACATAGTTTTGGTAAAGTCTTTTCATTTCTTCTGGTTAGGTTTCGGTATTATGTATAACATAATGAAACTAAGATAATGACTTTTAAAGTTATTATGCAAGAAATATTTTACATTTTTAATTCACGATATATCCAAAACGCTTATATTTGCCTATAGAAGGCAATTTGACATAAAAATATTATCATACATAATAATGGATAGCATTACGGAATCATTTCAACCGGTAGACACCAGTTCTCTGGTTGATAAAGTGGAAGCAAACCTGGTACAATTGCTTCAGGACAGGAAACTTAAAGTAGGCGACTTAATTCCTACAGAACTGGATTTGTCTAAAACATTAGGAGTAAGCAGAACCGTTACCCGGGAAGCCATCTTGCGTTTAAGGATGATGGGACTGATAGAAACCAAGAAGAAAAAAGGATCCGTAATTACCAGTCCTGATATTTTTGGCATCATGAGTAAAACAATGAATCCTCACGTCCTTGATCAGGATACATTGAAAGGAATTTTTGAGATCAGGCTTGCACTTGAAATCGGAATGGCCGACTTCCTTTTCAAACGCATTACTCCGCAAGACATTGAAGAGCTTAAAGAAATCGTAAAAAACGAACCGGATACTTCCGAGAATTACATATTTCATATCGACCATGAAATTGTATTTCATGGAAAGTTATATGAAATTACAGGAAACGAGGCCCTTAAAACCTTTCAAAAAATGCTGCTGCCTGTGTTTGATTATGTTCACAACAGTGGTTTGTTAAAAAAACAAACACACATCCACAAATTTGTTTCTCATAAAGGTTTAGTTGATATTTTGGAAAATGGTTCTCCGGAGCTGTTTAGAAATGCCATGCGCAACCACCTGGAGAACCATTTTGCCCGATTGTTTGAATAGATTGTCATCATAGCAACTTTTCAGAATGACAAAGAATTAGTATATAGTTTTTTGATTAGTGTGTTATTTTGGAAACAGAAAGGCTCAGAATTTGCCATATCAATAGTAACACCAGTAAGCTGATCAGGATATACGCTACGGTAAAAAACCGAGTCTTATTTTGCCTTGAGAGGTTCATATTCAGTCTATTCCTAAATGACATTTCAAATGTGTTGAATTTATTTCTTATCACCTAAAATCATTTTGTTCATTAATTACCGCCTCGTTTAATTTCCTCTAATCAAATGATCTTTCAATGTTGTGAATTGTCAAATTATAAACAGCTTTATACTTACAAATTGCTTCAACTCTCTCAGCAATGTATAGACTTACTTTGCTTTTATTTTACGATGTTTGTTTAAAGATAAATCAGTTCCCCTGTGGGTTATATACTCTGGCCCTGAACCGGCCGGTTATACTGGTGGTTTCCAAAAGCATCGGGCCAATACCTGCATTAGGTACCGTAAAATTACCCTCCACCCATTTATTATCCATTTTAGTAATATTGATACTGCCACCACTAGGCACCAAATCTTTTAGCAAAGGATCCACATAGGCACTGGTGTATCCCCCGTTCCGCACCAGAAAATGAAACTTATTTCCTGTAGCAGTCAAATCATAGGCATAACTACCAACTCCCCCATTCCAGGTCAGCAAAAACTCGCCACCCCCCTCATCTTCGGGATTAGAAAGTATATAGCGGTTACCTGACTTCACAGCAGGTGTCACCGGAAATTTCCCACCTGTGCCAACACTCAGTTCAGCCCAGCCATCACCCATAATCTCAATATTGGACAATAACATAAAAGTTCCGGCAACTGGTGCATTTAAAGTCAGACTTACCGTTGCATTGGTAAAGCCACTCACTGATGAAGGTGCCTGGTAGGTAACCGTATTTCCGTTAGCGCTGATGATATTACCCGGTCCGTTCAAATCCCAGGATTTAACATATTTTGAAGGCAGTGGCACGGGGGTACCCACCGGGTAACCAGGTTCAACTCCCGCATCACCGGTAAGTGGCACCAGCAAGTCCTCATACTTCGACTGGGTATAAATCAGCGCCTTAACCACCTGTTTATCTCCAGGTTCCAGACTGGCATGAATTGGAGAAAGCGATACCCGGTTCATCATCGACCAATCACTAAAATGCGTGGTTTTAAAAGTTACCGTCCCTCCCTGCACGTCATAACTGCTCGCTCCTACAAACTTCCAGACCCCGTTTGCCATTTGGTAAGAAAACCCATAGGTCTCCATCATGGCCACCGAGTCTGCTTCCATAGAAAAAGCATAAGTCAGGGAAACCGGCTTTTCAAATTGCACATCATGCGGGGTAAGCCTAAAGGATTTACCCGCACCTGCAATATTGGTTCTTGTAATGGGCTCAATTCCAATAATGGTTTCCGTTTTCAACGCGCCCGCCGGAATATGAATACTCAGACCACATTCCGAAGAGGCCAGCACTCCGCCAGCCGGTCCTATACTTCTGCTAACCACAGCTCCGTTCGATACTCCCTTCGGCCTAACCAAGCCTACGACTGCGGAACTTTCCTCATCCACAATTTTTACTTTATCCTTTTTACAGGCCAATATGCTCATCGCACACAACACGCTCATCAGATATACATTTAGTTTTTTCATTGTTTACTTTTTAATAGTACTTTAATAAATAATCCGGGTCAAAATTACCCTGAGTACCTCAAGAGAGAAATAAGCGACATCAATCATATTCATGGGTACTACTACCTATTTTCAATCTCTTTATCTTATTTATATTTGAATATGTTTTTAAGGTGCATCTTATGTACATTTTTACTACTTACAGCAAGCCTGCATGTTGTGGCAAAAGAAATTGTGTTGGATAATACGGAAGCATTCTATAAACTCAAAGATGCTCGGCTCAGTAAAAACACCCTATGGCTTAGCATCAACCTTAAAAACAGTTCCAGCTCTGATGAGTGGTACATCCAGGTCCCCTCACCGGTAAACGAAGTAGATTTATATACGGCACAAAAAGGAGAAGGCTTTAAACACCTAAAACTGAACGAGAAAATACTGGTTGCCAACCGTCCGGTTAAAGTGAACGGTTTTATCCTGCCTCTGTCACTTAAAAAAGGGGAAAGCAGGCAGTATTTCCTGCGCATCAAAAACAATTACAAGCTTAAAGTTCCTATTTACGCAGGCACGCTCGAGGCGATCTACGAAGAAGAACATTTTAAAAATATCGTAAACGGATTTATGTTTGGTGCTTTACTCGCCCTGATGGTCTACAACCTGTATACCTATATTGCCATCAGAGATAAATCCTACCTTTATTATTTAAGCTATTTGTTTTTCAGTATTGTGTTCTTAATGATCTGGAACGGCTATTTCGCCCAGTGGCTGCCCATCTGGAGCTTAAGGCTACTTACGGGCTGCTCAGCCATAGCACTTGCTTTCAGTATACCCTTCAGCAATAATTATTTGCGTATCCATCAATACTCCCCGACTCTTTTCAAAATAAGCAAATGGCTGATTCTACTATTTCTGGTTCCCATACTCATTGATCTCTCGGCTCATACAGTACTCGCTTTCCAACTTTTGCAAGGCTGCCTGGCTATTGCAACAGGCTATTGGCTGATAGCAGGCTACTTCAGCTTCAATAAAGGATATCAACCAGCACTATACTATCTGGTAGCATTATCTTCCCTGCTGATCAGTTACGGTTTTTATGAAGGTTTCCATTCTTCCATGAGCCTTCAAATGGGGCTCTGTCTGCAAGCTCTGGTACTTTCCTTCGCCCTAGCTGTAAAACTCAATGACTTAAAAAAGCAAACCATGCGTCTCCAAAGCCAAATGCTCCATCAGACTGCAGGTTTCTCCAGACAGCTCCTTATCGCCCAGGAAAATGAAAAGGAAAGCATTGCTACTGAGCTAAATGATCGCCTGGGACAACAATTAGTATTGCTTAAAAACAACATATACCTGCTGAAAAAACAAAACCGGGGATTGAACCCCGAGCTTTTTAGCAACATCACTCAGGACATAGGTAAGGCGATTGAAGAAGTCAGTATTGTCTCTTTCTCCCTGCGCCCCTATCAAATGGATACATTAGGACTGAAAGGTTCCATCACACGCCTGGCAGAGAATGTAACCAATGACACTACAAACACTATTCATTTAGATATAGACGAGCTGGAACAGGTGTTGGACCACCAGTCACAAATGAACATCTACCGAATCGTTCAGGAACTGCTTAACAATCTGATCAAACATGCCCCTGCCAGTACTTGCAGTATTAGCATTAAAGTAGAAACGCACCAGTTCAACCTGCAGTATCAGGATAACGGGAAAGGATTTAACACCAGCGATCCTTCTTTGGGATTGGGTTTGTCCGGTATACGCGAACGTTGTAAACTACTAAAGGCCGAACTTACAATCAGCAGCATACCAAACACCGGCACCAAAGTATATATAATGGGCCCTATAGCAACAAATACATTCACACAACCCATCGCATAAAGATATGAATACAAAGACAACCATACTTATCGCAGACGATCACCCGATTTTCCTAAAAGGGCTGAAAGAAGTTATAGAATCAGAACCTGGATACGAGGTTATTTTTGAAGCAAAAAATGGCCGGGAGGCACTTGCTATCGCGCGCACCCGTCATCCGATGGTAACCATTCTGGATATAGATATGCCTGAAATGAACGGACTTCAGGCAGCAGAAGAACTCATAAAAATTATGCCCGATGCCAACGTGATCCTGCTGACTATGCACAAGGCAAAAGATACCTTCCTGCGCGCATTGGACGTTGGAGTTGCCGGTTATGTATTAAAAGAGAATGCCGTAGTCGACATTATTCAGGCCATAGAAGCAGTCATAACAGGGAATTCTTACATCAGCCCCGAAATGAGCTCTTTCCTGCTCAGTCAGCGAAGAGCAACCACTAACAATCCCACCGCAAATGAATTGCTCAATACCCTCACCCCTTCAGAAATGAAAATACTGAAAATGGTTGGCAGTTATAAAAGTACCAAAGCCATAGCAGATGAACTCTTTATAAGTGAAAAGACAGTCTCCAATCACAGGATGAACATCTTAAAAAAACTAAACCTGAATGGCAAAAACAGCCTGTTGCGTTTTGCCATAGAACACCGTTAACACATGAGCAAAAGGTTGATCAAAGTCTTTTTCATTGCACTGATCCCGATACTATTCGGTATAAGGTCAGTTTATGCCCAGAATGTGCTGCTAAAAGACAGTGAAAAAAGTTATACCTTGAGCCACCCTTTGTTCCTTATTGATGCTGACAATAACCTGCAGGTGAACCAGCTACAGAATCATAAAAACTTTGAATCCTCAAAGTCACCTACTTTGTCGTTGGGAGCTACAACGGCCTCAGTCTGGATTAAAACCCGCATCCTGAACCAAAGCGATAAAACAGACTGGCACATCCAGATCCAGAGCCCACCGGTATTGGAGTCGGTAACTGTTTATCAGAAAAAGGAAGGCAAATTGGTTAAGATCCTAACCAGCCAGGCCAGTAAACCCAAAATAACAGGCGAAGTGCGGGTAAATAACCTGTTGATTCCCATATCTATTCCTATCCAAACGGAGGCCGAATTTTATATAAAGGCCAGCAGCAACAATATACTTAGGCTTCCTGTTAAAATCATCACCCTGCAAAAGGCCTATGAAGAAAGCTACCTAAGCGATTTAATCAGCGGCATTGTCTTTGGGATGCTCATGGCTTTTGCCCTTTACAACCTGTTTGTTTACGTCCATACTAAAGAACAGCCTTACCTTTACTATCTGGGAGCGATTTTTTTCTGGAGCCTGAACCTGTTTTTCTACAATGGTTTCCTGCCCGACATGATGAGCGCTCTGGTCTGGTTGAACAGTGCGGGAACTATAATCTCACTGGCAAGTTTAATGAGCATATTGTTTACTAACTCCTTTTTACAAACTAAAAAGAACAGTCCTTTTTTTTATAAAATCAGGGGATTAATGTTTTTACTTTCCCTGATCATACTCCTGACAGACATTTTCTACAAAGGCCCCTATTCCTTTATGCTGGTACAATACTTAATGTACCCCTATTTCTTCTACTGGTTTGGAGCAGGCCTGCAGAGCTTTAGAAAGGGCTATAAACCCGCCCTATATTTTATACTGGGATTCGGTTTTCTGATGCTGGGCAATGCGGTATACAATTTAAAAGACCTCAACATCCTGCCCGATAACCTCATTACCCGGACCAGCATGTACTGGGGTACGCTGCTTGAAGCATTAATATTATCCTACGCCCTGGCCAGCAGGCTCAATTTTTACAGAAAGCAGCAAGAACAAATTCAACTGAAGACCATTGAAGAAAAAAGGGCCTTTCTCAAAGAGCTCCTGCAGCGGCAGGAACAGGAGAAAAAACGTATTGCCATGGAGCTACACGACAACATTGGCCAGCAGCTGATCCTGATCAAAAACCGTTCATGGCGACTTCAACAACTGAGCCAGGAACCGACAAAAAGCCTAATCAATGGCCCAATTAACCACATCGCGACCATTATGGCTGAAGTACGTTCTATACTCCATCACCTGAGGCCTTATCAGATGGACCTGCTGGGCCTTACGCAAAGCATCAACGGACTCATTACTGATACCTTTAACGATTATCAGGTCCAACAAGGAAAAATTGATGAAATTAACCCGTATTTCAATACAGACGACTCCATACACATTTTCAGAATTCTACAACTGTTAACCCACTCGATCCTGGCCAGCAAGCCTGGCCAATACATTCGTTACACCATTACCCGTTATACCTCCAGTGTAGATTTCCAGTTTGAACTGCAAATTAAACAACAGTTCATGAACACTTCACCCGATCTACATAACCGGCTGGAACTGCTCGGTGGGGGCATCAACATACAATATCACGAAAACGCCACCTTAATCAGCATAAATATCCCTTCTACCCTTTAAAATAGGCAGTACTACCCAGATACTTGAACAGTATTCCCTATTCTCCTGCCCCCTTTTCCAGCTTAATTTTGAATTGTATTTCAAACCTGCGCTAAATCAGCTCAGTAATTAAGAAATCAAACAAAATTAAATTAAGCCATACCATGGAGGAGATCAGATTTAACCTGTTTAAAAGCGTACATAAAGGACTAAGAGCCTTGCTTGCAGATACCCTTTTACAAGTTCAGCAAACAGACTTTCAAATTAATGAGCAGGCTGCCTCTGCCATAGAACGTATCAAACTGGTTTTGCTGCTCATGCACAGGCATACCAAATGGGAAGATGAAGTGGTGTTTCCAAAACTAGGTACAGCCGGGCAAAGTATGAACAACTATTTTACCAACCAGCATTACCATACCGATGCCTTAACACTGAGCCTTGACATCCTAATCTGTGGATTTGAAAAAGCCAAAACCAAAACTGAAAAAGAAACGATTGCAGGTAACCTGCTCAATGCCTTTGTGGAATTTACCGCTTACAACTTCAACCACATGAACATGGAGGAGCAACTGATCAACCCCGTGTTATGGGGCGAATACAGCGATCAGGAACTTCAGGAACTACAACTGCAGCACTTCCATTCCTCTGCCAGTAAAACTGAGCAATTTTTCCTGCAATGGATGCTGATCCACAACACCAACAGGGAGCTGGTCAGCTGGCTAAACAGCATGAAACAAAAGTCAACATCCACCCAGTTTAACCAGGTTTATGACCTGGCCCAAAAGGTACTGACACCGGAAAGACTAGAATCCATTAATTTAAACGTATACGCTAATGAAAACTAACAACTGGTTTATTCCATACGCGGCGGGCATTTTTTTTCTGCTCACCTGCCTTCTGGTGTGGCTCACTCCCACGCCACAGCAAAGCAATAACCTTAAGCAGCCTTCCAGATTTAAGGTTAGCGCAGCCACCACAAATGAAAATACCTCAACGGGATATCAGGTAAGAAAAATCAGCCTCGAAATCTCGCTGTTCACTAATCTGTATTAAAACACAAATAAAATTAACATGAAAAAATTAATCTTCATCTCGGCCTTGTTACTGGCCGGCGGCAATTTAATGGCCCAGGGCTTTTTAAATAAGCTGAAACAAAAAGCGGAAAACATCGCTTCTAAAACTATTGACAAAGCTTTAGAAGGCAAAGCCAAAACAAATACCGATGGCAATGCAGCTGCAAATACAAATCAGGCGAAAGCTGAAAACGGCACAGGTACAACAACTACTGCATTAACCAGTACTACTACTTACGATTTTGTTCCTGGTTCAAAGGTACTTTTGGCAGATGACTTTGCGCAAGATGCATTGGGCCAATTCCCTTTAAAATGGTACACCCGCAGCAAAGGCGAAGTTGTTACACTAAACACAGCCAAAGGAAAATGGCTACGTCTTTATCCTGGTACATTTGTAACTCCAGTCGTCAATATCGGGGAAAACAGCACCATCGAATTTGACCTGATCATGAATTGGCCAAAGGCAGGAGGTTATATGGTACCTGCCATTAATTTTGCCTTATACGACAGGGGGAACAAAGGTGAAATTCTATCCTATGATTACCGCCTCAAAAACTGTCTGAAGTTTGGTATAGCCCCCTACCGTTCGGAGGCAGCTGTACAATTGACATCTTATGAAAACGTTGCTAAGAAACTGGAGACCGACAAATACAAAGTAGCTAATTTTGAAAGCAAGGTAGGCAGTGTGATCCATGTAGCCATCAGCATCCAGAAGGAAAGAGTAAGGATCTGGCTGGATCAGGAAAAAGTCTTTGACCTACCACAGGCAGCACCTTTAAACGGCAATTTAAACCAGCTTAAAATTGACATGTCAACTTCTAACTATACCAATGACCAGCTAGGGTATTACGTGTCGAATTTTCGCTTTGCCCAGGGTACTTCCGACAACCGCTCTAAATTGCTGACCACAGGCAGACTGGAAACCAGTGGAATCCTATTCGCCACCAATTCGGCCGAAGTAAAATCAGACAATGAAGGTACAATTAAAGAAGTAGCCGAAGCCATGAACGAAGATCCAGAGCTAAAGGTTAGAATTATCGGTCATACCGATGCAGTTGGAAAACCAGAGGCTAACAAAACATTATCCACAAAACGAGCCGAATCTGTACGTGCCGTGCTGGTAAAGACTTATAAGATTAGCTCCTCCCGTATTGAAATAGAAGGAAAAGGATCTAGTGCACCAGTTACCGAAGACACCAGCGAAGAAGGCAATAACAGGAACAGAAGAGTAGAATTCATTAAAATTTAATGACCATTTACCATTCCACATGGCTAAGAAATCACCATTCTTCATCGTTGTTACTATGACTCCCATATTTGCTTCAAAACCATAAAATAAAACGCGAACAGGACCGGACGAAACACATTGCCCCTTTGTTAAAGGCTTGGTGCAGGTTTGTTCGGGAAAAGGGTACCCTTTTCCCGAACAAACCTGCACCAAATGCACACTTAGCCTGAACCGACCCTGAAACTTATCCTTCCCAGTGGAACAATTGATAAGTACCTGTTTCCAAAAGCTAACTTATTTTTTTACCTGATAATTTCCAGCTACTGCACCTGTCGACTTCACAATCCGGTTCCAGGAATTGATCTGCGCAATAGCCAGGGTAAGGCTCGCAATTTCACCTTTATTAAAATATTTCAGCAATTCTTCATGTGCCTCATCAGCCTCAGCTTCTGCCTGCATATAAGTTAGCAATTCTGCAAACGCAAGTACAGCACGCTCTTTAGGCGAATAGTAAGGAGCCTCTCTCCAGGCCGATACCGAGATCATACGTTGAACCGTATCACCGGCATGCAACAATTCCTTCGAATGCATATCCAAACAATAAGCACAACCATTGATTTGCGAAACCCGCAAACGCATCAGTTCCAGCAAAGCATGATCCAAACCACACTGGCTCAAATAAGCTTCTACCTGATGCATTGAGGCCATCAGTCCTTGTGGCAATTCATTATTTTTTATTCTTTCCATGATGATATATTTTTAAAATCACCAACAAGACAAAAACAACGAACGGGATGTGACAGCTAAATAAAAATTATTTTAGATGAGCAAACTTATCCGGGTTTCTGATGATATAAGCACCACTCAGCTGGCCATTCCGAATAGTAAAAGTAACACATTTAGCCAGCTGCCCATCCAGGTAATAAAACAATGCGGGTTGCTGATTGATTAGCCCCTGTTTCACCTCTGAATTTTGGTAAAACCTGTTGTACAACCCCAACAGTAAAGCCGCCACGTCTTTTTTACCATAAACAGGATTAATAGCTGCCCGAACTTTACCTCCACCATCTGAAATAGAAACGATATCCTCATTCAACAATGCCTCCAGGCGTTGCATGTCGCCCGACTGCAGCACCTGCATATAATGATTTAAAAAGGCATCAGGAACGGTATGTGCCTGCACATCCTGCGGATTGCCAATACTTTTCTTAGCACGGGTAAGCAACTGCCGCGATAGATCAGGTTTAATATCCAGTACGGTTGCAATTTCAGTATGCTCGTAGTCAAAAGCTTCCTTTAAAATAAATACTGCCCTTTGCCGTGGATTCAGCTTTTCCAGCAATACCATTAACGAATAAGACAGCAGTTCTTTTTTATTGATACCGCTATCTGCACTTTCCATAGCAATAGGTTCCGGTAGCCATTCGCCAGGGTACTTAGTCACCTTCTTGTTTAACTTTTTCTTCTGGTTAATGGCATGGTTAATCACCATCCGGATCAGGTACGATTTAGGATTTTCGATATTCGTATCGTCCAATGTCAGATACTTCATCATTACATCCTGAACTACATCTTCGGCATCATCTACAGAGCCACAAATGTTGTAGGCATAGGTTTTCAGTGTAGGCCTCAGCCCGGCAATTATTTCATTGTTCATTGAATTATTTACCTGCGGCTTGTTTTTTCATTTTCTGATCAATCAGCGACACCATTTCGGCAAACTCCTTTTCGTTATAACCGATAGACTGGTAAATGATTTTACCTTCCTCATCAACAATAATGTTTCGTGGAATAGATTGTGTGGCAAACTGCTTAAATATGTTCCTGTCCAGATCTGGAAGAATTGGAAACGTAAAACCTTTTTTCTCTTTAAAAGGGATCAGCTTATCCCAGCCTTCTTCACGTCCGAATACAAAAAAAGCGAAACCTTCGTTGCTGCTGTATTTTTCCCAGATTTGTTTTTGCACCAGGGGAAGCTCGGTATTGCAGGGCGGACACCAGGTGGCAAACAGGTTGATCAGAATTAGCTTACCTTTATAGTCACTAATCTTAACCACCTTATCTTTCGATATTTCAAAACTGAACTCAGGCACATTATCGCCAACTTTTGTTAAAGTGCTCAGGTCTGTCTGGGCCAGGGTAACGAAGGGCAGCAACAGCAATACAACAGATAAAAGCTTCATTTTCATAGGAACTGAATTAAGGGTTTCTACAAAACTAGCAAAAAATGTTTATCATTTCCGGTCAAAAAAGTTCAGCGCAAAGTCATCATTTTAACCGCTAAAAATTACACTTTCATCTGCCTCAATAATCGCATAAGCACCCAGCTCATAGTCTTTGTCTCTTAGGGCCACCACTAAAGATACGGCACTCGAATTTTCAATACTGATGCCATGTTCGGTGATCTTTATTTTTAGCTGCGCTCCCCTAAATACTATGCGAAATGAAAAAGACTCCCATTTTTCAGGTAAAAAAGGATTAAACTGCAGCTGTCCATTGCGTACGCGCATCCCTGCAAAACCTTCTACAATACTCATCCAGGTCCCCGCCATCGACGTAATGTGGAGCCCATCTTCCGTATCATTATTGTAATTGTCCAAGTCCAGCCGCGCTGTTCTCAAATAAAACTCATAAGCCCTGGCCTCGTCATTTAATTTAGCGGCCAAAATACTGTGTACGCAGGGAGATAAAGAGCTTTCATGCACCGTCCGCGGCTCATAGTAATCAAAATTCCTGCGAATGGTTTCCAGATCGTAATCTTCTTCAAAAAAATACAAGCCCTGCAATACATCGGCCTGTTTGATAAAGCAGGAACGCAAAATCCGGTCCCAGCTCCATTTCTGGTTCAATGGCCTATCCGCAGCCGTCAAGTGTTTTACCGTCAAAGGCTCCTTATCCAGGTAGCCATCCTGTTGTAAGAATATCCCTCTTTTGCTATCCACAGGATAGTACATTTTTTCGATAATATACGCCCAGTCGGCCAATTCCTTCTCCGTAAAGTTTAGCTGTTTGGTCAGTTCAGCATACCTTTTGGGCTGCTGCTGTTGCAGGCTTTCGGCCGATTGTTTTGCATACTTTAAACACCAGGCGGCAATGAGGTTGGTATACCAGTTGTTGTCCACATTGTTTTCGTACTCATTGGGTCCTGTTACCCCAAGCAACACATACTGTTGCTTATGATTGCTCCAATTTACGCGCTGTTTCCAGAATCGTGCAATGGCAATCAATACCTCCAATCCGTATTCAGCCATATAGGCCTCATCACCAGTATAACGGATGTAATTGTAAATGGCAAAAGCAATGGCCCCATTGCGATGAATTTCCTCAAAAGTGATCTCCCACTCATTGTGACACTCCTCGCCGTTCATGGTCACCATAGGGTACAAAGCAGCGCCATTGCCAAACCCCAGTTTCGCTGCATTTTCCAAAGCCTTATCCAATTGTTTATAGCGATAAATCAACAGATTCCTACTCACCTGTGGTTCGGCCGTGGCCAGGTAAAAAGGCAAACAGTAAGCCTCCGTATCCCAAAAAGTAGAACCTCCGTATTTTTCTCCCGTAAAACCTTTTGGCCCAATATTTAACCTGTCATCTTTACCGGTATAAGTCTGAAACAGCTGAAAAATATTAAAGCGAATGGCCTGTTGTGCCGAAACATCCCCTTCAATCACGATATCGCTTTCCTCCCATTTTTTTGCCCAAGCATCGGCCTGTGCCTGCAGTAACTGATCAAATCCTGCTAAGGCCGCCTGCTGCAATACCTGTTTACAATGCGTTGTCAGTTCCGGGAGAGGATGATTTTGTGAAGAAAGATTAGCTACAATTTTACACACAGTAATGGTCTCTACTTGTTCACAGGCCAGCTCAAAATGCTGACCTACATAACTTTCCCGGATAACTGGTTCCAGTAGAGGCATGATCTGCTCTTCTCCCCTAAAAATGCTAAGACTACTGCCTGTACACACTTCAAAAGCAGTTTTTTTGGTTCGCAAGGTTAAGTAACTCTCCTGCCCATTAATTTCGCTGCCTATATAATCCCAAAATTTTTCCCCATAATTGCTGTCTTCGTTTTTCACATCCCCATCTGTAAAAGCAGTCAGGCTAAGTGTACCGCTAAAATTTAAAGGGGTAATGCTATAGCGCAAAGCTGCCAGCTCATCATTGGCAATACTGCAAAAACGGATGGCCCTTACATGCAACATTTTTCCGCTTTTTAAGCGGGCGTTAAAGGTTCTTAGCAAATAACCCTCTTTCATGTTCAGCTCCCGTTTAAACTCACTCACATAGGCCTGAGCAAGGTCAAGCACCTCTCCATCTACATTCAGGTGCAGCCCAATCCAGTTGGCCGCATTAATCACTTTAGCCAGGTAATCAGGATAGCCATTTTTCCACCAGCCTACCCTTGTTTTATCTGGATAATAAACACCTGCCACATAATTACCTTGCAGACTGGAGCCTGAATAGGCCTCTTCAAAATTCGCCCGTTGGCCCATCCTCCCATTACCCAGACTAAAAATACTTTCAGATATCTGATGTCGATGCGGATCAAAGCCCTCTTCAATTATCTTCCATTTATCTGCTTTAATATAGCGCTTCATTATTGTTTGTTGTTTTAGTTTTTAACCATGGTATAAATACCCGTCTTATCGTCGGCATTTATCGTCAGTGTAAGGGTATAATTTCCTGCAGCAGTCACCTTGATATTGGCCGCACCATTTCCGATAGTTATACTCCAGTCGTAATTCCTTCTGAACTTAAATTCTCCTACCGAGAGATTCGTTTTAAGGCGGTATTGGTTAGTTCCGTCATTTATAAATTTCATATCAGTATCCAAAAACCAACCACTACCCGGCACAGCATCTCCAATGATAGACCAACGGGTGGCAGCTGCCAGTGACCATACATTGGTATTCAGGTCTACCGTTAGCAGCTGTGGCCCGGCGGCTAACGCTTTAAAGTTCCCACCGGTTTTACTTAGTTTACCACCACCGGCATCCCCATAGGATACATCCCATTTTTTGGCCGGCGTTACCTTAAATTCCGAATTGGCAGCTACAAAATTGATTATACCTGTATAAATCCCATTACCTGTTGGCGAAATCAAACTATCGGCCGTTAAAATATCCCATCCCTGATAAGCTCCAGGAACATACACCCAATTGGTCAACGGAAATGGTCGTGCACTAAGAGTAACCACATTACTATATACCGGATCTACTTTACTCGATATACTGGATTTAATTCTGATCTCGACATCCGAACTGCTTCCTGTTGATAAATTAAGTGCCAGCAGCAGGTTGTTGAAATCAAAGCCATTAAAAGCTTTGATTTTGACCTTAGGTTCCAGTATAAGCTCTTTTGTGTTACCCGCCGCAAAGTTCTGTCCCTTTGGCGACAACTGTAACGTGTTGGAAATAATTGCCTGATAACCAAAATTAGCCTCATCCATAGTAAAGGTAATCACATTGGTGGTTAGCATGGTTTTATCCAACACTACCGATTGCGCCGATGATTTTAATGCCGCTCCTGTTCCTGCCCCGGCAACAACCGCTTGCTCATCCTTTTTACAGGACCATAGTCCTATAGCAATTATGCTAAGGCTAATGGATTTCAAAATAAATGACTTCATCTTTTAAATATTAATATCCTGTGTTTTGGGTTAAATTCCGGTTGGCGGTCACGTCTGATAACGGCAAAGGCAATAAAGCCCTGAAATCTTCCAGTGATTTACCAGCCTTTACCCCACCTTTCCATGGCCATAAATAAGTCGATCCGGTAAATCTGCCGAAACGGATCAGGTCGGTACGACGATAACCTTCCAAATACAGCTCCTTGCCCCGTTCATTCAAAATATCGTTCAGTGTGATAGTTGTCACATTGCCCGAGGTATTTCCATAAGCCCTTTGCCGCAAGGCGTTAAAATAAATCAGCGCCTGTCCGGTCGAGCCGCCCGTTCCACCGCGCAAAACAGCTTCAGCATACATCAGGTAAACATCGGCCAGCCTTAGCAAAGGAAAATCCAACGAACTCAGCATCCCGTCCTGCGAACCTCCCGGTGCTCCGGTTGAACTCACATTTCTGAATTTTGTAGTCCTTAAACCATCATTAGTAGCAGAAATATCATCATTGGCTACTTTTGTACCGAAAAACATGGCCCGCTTATCTGTATTGCCGCTATAGTCGCCAAACAGTAACGGCAAGGTACTTTTGGTACGATAGCCACTCCATCCACCACCAGGCACTCCAAAAGATGCCGGGTTCATCCCCGGATCTATGTTACCATTGATGATAAATGTGGTACCACCATAAGTTTGGGTTTTAAACCCATCGTAATTGATAGACAGGATAATCTCTTTACTAGTTTTATCGTTATCGGTCAGAAACAGATTTTTGTAGTTACCAGCTAGTGTATACCCCGCTCCAATCACCTTACTGGCATAAGTAACGGCTTCGGTATATTTACCTTGCCCGGCGCCCAGGTATACTTCCGAATTCAGGTAAATACGTGCCAGAATGGTCCATGCCGCAGCACGGTCAGCACGTCCGTATTCATTGGTCATTGGCGCTGCAAGCTCATTTTCTATCGCTTTAAGTTCCGATTCTACATATTTAAATAGTTCAGGGCGTTTTATCTGTTTTGGGTTTACCTTTCCAATCTCATCTTCTTCCGTCAGAAAAGGAGGATTACCATATAGATCCATCAGCACACTGTACTGATAAGCCCGCAAAAATCTGGCTTCCGTACGGTATAAATTGATATCGCCTACAGCAGTTCCCGTAATCCCCCGGCTACTTAATTTTTCGGGCGTACTTTCCCTTAAAAACTCATTGGCTAATGTAATCTGGTAAATGCACCTGGCATATAAACCTTTTACCATAATATTATCAGGTCCCGGCGTTCCATAGGTAGCATCAGGTACACCAGGATCAGGCCATGCACAGGTCGACTCGTCACTGGTCAGTTCCTGCAAATTCCAATATTGTCTTAAAAAGTCGGTCTGCGCCGGATCAAAACCTGCCAAATCACCAATTAAGCTACCTGGTCCTTTTGTGCCTACCAAAGCCCAGGCTGCATATATCTTTACAAACGACTGTTTATATCCCTCCGGAGTGCTATACACCTGATCGGCTATGATGTCATTGGTAGGCACCAAATTCAGACTGTCTTTTTTGCAGGAAACTACTACTGTTGCCAGTATAAGCAAAGTAGCGGTATATATTTTATATCTATTGCTCATCTCTTTATCCTTTATTTAAAAACCAACATTTACACCCAGCGTATAAGTTCTGGGCCTTGGATATAAATTATAATCAATCCCCGTAAACTGCTCAGGATCGACACCTTTGTAATCGGTTATCACAAATACATTCTGGCAGTTGGCCGAGATAGAAAGTGTGGCTGTTCCCGTTTTTGACAAGCGGCCGGCATTAAAATTCAAGCCCAGGTTATCCATTTTCAAGAAAGAAGCATTCTTCAGGTAATAATCACTTTTGTATTGATTATTTACAAACCGGGTGGTATAAATATCTGTGCTTGCATTGTTGATGTATTTGTCGTTCATCATAAAACGGCTTACCCCAAACTGCGACGACACGTTATCATACAGATAAGCCCCCAGGTTGGAACGCAATACTGTACTCAAAGTCCATTTGCGGTAGTTGAATGAAGTATTGAAACCCATTACATAAATCGGGGCCGGCGATTTGTAAAATCTTCTGTCATCGTCTCCAAGCTTCCCATCGCCACTAAGGTCTTCATATACACCTTCCAGCGGATTTCCAGAGGCATCATAAACCTGTTTATACAACAGAAAAGCATAAGGCTCCCGTCCAATGGTATTAAACTGGATATAATTGTCGATACCCCCGGTAATGCCTCTGGCTTGTAGTTTAAAGTTTGGATTATTGTCCAATGTTAAATTGGTAACCTTATTTTTGTTGTAGGAGATGTTAAAACCAATATCCCAGTTTACATTTTCGCCTTTCAGCACCGCCAGGTTAATGCTGGCCTCTATCCCCTTATTTTCCATATTGCCTACATTGGTCAGCAACTGATTACTGAAATTGGTGCCAATCGGAATCTCTACAGTCGCCAGCAGATCCTTTGTTTTTTTATAGTACGCATCTATGCTTCCATAAATGCGTCCATCTAGAAAGCCGTAATCCAGCCCCACATTGTAAGTGGTGGTCGACTCCCAGCGCAGGTCCTTATCATAAGGAAGCGGACTATACACATGATAAAAACTATCGCCAATCTGGTACTGTGCCTGATCAACACTACTGTTATAATTGGGCAGATAGCTGTAATTGCCTATGCCGTCTTTATTTCCGGTTTCGCCATAGCTGAGTCTGATTTTGAGGTCGGAAAGTGTTTTACTGTCTTTCAGAAAAGCTTCTTCTTTTACACGCCAGGTAAAGGCTGCCGAAGGGAAATACCCCCAACGGCCCGCAGGATTAAACTTAGAAGATCCATCTGCACGAATAGTACCCGATAAAATATAACGGTTGGCAAGCGTATAAATGAAACGCCCATAGTACGATTGCAGTTTATTACGCTGCACATCGAAAGGGAAATTGGGCAAGGTTTGTACTTGTCCCAAGGCATTATACAGCGGCAAACCATAAGTTTTTTTCGAGTTATCGTAATACCCCACACCCGCAGTAATGTTAAAATTACTGTTGATACTGGCCACATCTTTGGTATAGTTAAGATAAGCCTCTGCAAACTTATCCTGCTGGGTGCCCAGGTAGGCCTGCGAAAAGCCTTTTGTCAAATAATAATAAGCCGCTTCTGCAGGTACATTAGTTAAGCCCTGGCCTTTAGCAACATCATAACCTACGTTTACATTGGCATGCAGTTCGGGCAGGAAGTGAAAGGAATAATCCAGCTGTAAATTACCATAGCTACGATCAGCCTTACCGTTATTGACATACTGTTCCAATAGTGAAACCGGGTTTCGTGGCGTGCTTACATTCGGTACGGTGCCGCTGACCCATTCAAAATAGTTACCAAACTGATTGTTGGCATGTACGGACTGTGTAGGGTCGAAAGCAATGGCATTGGGTACCGCCAGTTGATTGGCAAAACGGGTATTGGATATCGTTCCTTTCAGGTTCAAATCAATCTTTAAGTGATTATCCAGCAAAGAAGGTATTAAACGAATTCCCCCGGTTCCTCTTTTTAAACGATCGGTCCGCAACAATCCTTTTTGATCAAGATAACCAGCCGAAATCCGGTAAGGTACCTTATGGAAAGTGCCAGACAGGCTCAGGTTGTTGTCAGTAGCAAAAGCATTGTCATAAATCTCATTCTGCCAGTCGGTATTGGCCGTTCCTAACAACGCCTTTGTAGCTGCTGTTCCATTTTCGTTTACATAAGCCCGCACCTGATCGGCAGAGAGCACACTCACTTTTCTAGCCACAGTAGCGTAAGAATTATTAGTACTGAAGTTAAATACCGGCGCTGCCCCACCACCTTTTTTGGTGGTAATCAGGATAACTCCATTGGAAGCCCTGGAGCCATAAATGGCGGTTGCATTGGCATCTTTCAGCACCGTAAAACTCTCGATATCATTAGGGTTGATAAGCGAAAGCTGACTGGACGATCCGCTGATGCCTTCACCACTTAAAGGAATCCCATCTATAACATAAAGGGGAGCGTTACTGGCATTTAAAGAAGCGCCACCACGGATGCGAATAGTACCGGCCGAGCCTGGCTGTCCGCCACCCGGAATAATAGTTACCCCGGCCACTTTCCCCTGTATCAGCTGATCGGGTGTAGTAATGGTACCATGCTGAAAATCTTTTGCCGTTACGGCCGTTACCGCACCGGTAAGGTTTTTCCGGGTACTAGTGCCGTAACCGATAACAACCACCTCGGTCAATTTCCTGGCATCGGGCACCAGGTTAAAATTCATCTGGCTGCTGCCCGAAACCGCAACAGGCTTCTCGAGGCTTTCATAGCCTACATAACTGGCCACCAGTGTAATGTTTCCATTTTGCAGACCGCTCATCTGGTAGTTGCCTTTCACATCGGTAGCCGTACTCCGGGTTGTTCCTTTAACAACCACAGAAGCCCCGGGGAGGCCTTGTCCGGTTTCATCAAGTACTTTGCCTGATACCGTTCCGGTTTGCGCATTCGCTTTTAGTACGGTAAAAAATAACAGTACTAAAAACCCCCGTTTTAACAGTAGTGATCCATTCATACGTTAAGCTTATTATTATATTTGGTTGATATTTTATTTTTCAATTTGCCATACCTGCACCCCATAAGCAGGTAATGTAGCAACTACCACATCGGCATTTACCTTTGCAGTAGCTTGACTAAAAAGCGGCTTAAGCTTCTTAGTTCCTGTGTTTTTTATTGTAAATACTTGTTCATTGTCCGACAGGTTTACAGCAATCAGCACCTGTTTCTTATCCAGCGTCCTGCTAAAAGTATACACCTGTTTATTGTTGTTGGATAAGGTTTTGTAAGCACCATTAATCAATGCTGCATTTTTCTTTCTTAGGCCAATCAGTTTTTTATAAAAGCTCCATAACGAAGCAGAGTCTCCTTTTTGCTCTTCGTAAGAAATACCATCGTTACTTTTCACCGTACTGGTATCCCACCATGGTCCACTGTTTTTGTACCAGAATGACATGCCATTACCTTCGGCATTTTTATACCATTCAAACGCTTCCCGCGAAGGGATTTCGTTGGCATCGGTAATACCGCCATATTTACCAAACCAGGTGTCGCCCAGCATACCAATCTCCTGGCCATAATAAATGGAAGGCACACCACCTATCAGCAGGTTCAAAGCAGCACCAACACGTTCCTTTCCTGCATTCTGTTTTACTACCGTTGCAAAACGGGCAATGTCGTGATTTTCAATAAACACAATCTGCTGTTTGCCCTTAGGTGTCATTGCAAAAGTAGTATCGGCATAAGCAGCAATTTTACCCTTATTGAAAGATGGGATAGCCTGCTGGATACGGAAGGCAAAAACACGGTCTACTGCTGCCTTTTCCAGATAATCGATGCCATACGAGCCCCAATTGGCTTGTTCGGCCATAATGGTCAGCTTAGGATTTACCTGTTTCAGCTTGTTGATCAACGGCACCCAGAAAGTACTGAAAAGATTGCTTAACCGCTTCTTATTGTCCAGGTCGTCCATCATATGATCCAACCTGTAGCCATCTACCCCATCATCAAAATTGCCATCTCCATTAGGGTCCAGCCAAAACTTAAACAGTTTATAATTGTATTCGTGCACCGCCTTACTGTTTAAATTTACAGTCGTAATTTTACGTACTGTTCCATCGTACCCCTTTAGTTCGGTAATGTCGTATACAATGGTTGAAGGTTTAGTTTGCGCCTTATCGTCATAAAGGATATAGTCAGAATATTTCGAAGCAGGGTTGTTCAAGGATTCTTTATACCAGGCATGGTCTTCGGTTACGTATTGGGTTTCCATATCCATATAGATTTTCATCCCTCTTTTGTGGATTTCCTTTACCAGTGAAATATAGTCTTCCATGGTGCCATACCTCGGATCAATTTTATCGAAGTTGCTGGAGTAATAATTGTGGTAATAAACCGATTCGTACAAAGGAGTCATCAAAATAGAAGTGATGCCCAGCTCCTGCAGGTAAGGCAATTTTTCTTTTAAACCTTTTAAATCACCATGGTTATCGCCATTGGCATCGTAAAAGCTCCGTTGAAAAACATGATACATCACTTCATCGGCAGGCATTTTATTTAGTTGCGCGCTACAACTCAGCGCCAAAAAGGCGATAATTATTAATCCAGTAATGCTTCGTGTAAGTCCCTTCATAAAATATTTGGTTTTCTGGTTTTGTTCCCCGGTTAATAAGTTGTATCAAATTCCTGAGCGCGTACAAAATAGTTTAGTTGTGAGGCTGTGCGAAAATTTCGCACAGCCTCATGAACCGCATGTCTACAACAACAACGGATTCAGTTCTGAGTCGGCAAGCTCACCAGGTGCTTTCCCCATCAGCCATGCCTGACGGTCATTTTCCTGCCATTTGTGCTGAGGCTCCGTTACCTTTGCCCCATCAGCAAAATAAATGATGGTCATTACTTCACGCATCCTGTCTGAACTATTGCCCGGCGCATTGTGAATGGTATAACCACGATGCCAGGTAGCATCACCCGCTTTCATAGATGCGGGTCTGGATATCTCAAAACCTTTCTCACGCACATGATCTTCAAAAGCATTTTCCGACTCATCAGAAATGATAAAATCAAAAACATTATCATTTTTATGAGATCCCGATGCAAAAGTCAACATCCCCATCTCCGAATTTGGAATATCTACCAAAGGCATCCACATTGTAATGGTGTTATTGGTATCCAATGGCCAGTAGTTCTGATCCTGATGCCATGGTGTCGGTCCACCACCCGGTTCTTTAAATAAAGCTTGGTCATGATACAACCTTACATTTTTTACGCCCAGTAAATCGGCTGCAATCTTTGCAAACCTTTTGGCCAGCACATATTTTTTTACGGCCTCATCTCCACGCCACAAATTCATGATCTGCAAAAATGCCTTACCGTAAGTATCCCGATCTTCCAGCTTTCTTTTTTCTTCGTTGTATTTTGCCGCAGCACTGCTAATCACCTGTTGGTACACAGCAGCTTCTTCAGAACTGATCACCTGTTTAATCAGTGTATGTCCTTTTTCCTGAAATTCGTCGATTTTTTCCTTAGGAGTTTCTTTCAAATCATTAAGATCCGGTAGTTGCATATTTTCTGCTTTCATCTCTTTAATTTATTTTGATTCGTGATATGAAGCTTTCCAAAAAGGCAGGTTTTGCTGTTTTATCTGCAGTTTGTCATCCTGAATTGTCATGCCGGCGAATGCCGGTATCAGAACTCCGTTTAAACACGATTTTATAGCACCTGTAATATTCTGAATACGCATTGGTTGCGAAACAAAATAAACTCAGGATGATGTTCCCTTCTTTTTGACCAGTTTCAATTAATAATTGGTTAAATCAAAGTAAAGCCAATAAGCCCGCTAAAAAAATGAAGAAATTACTAATAAAATGGTGTATTTTATCCAAACACCCTTTAAATTAAAAAAATCAAGATAAATATTTCAGTTCCGAATACCTATCCTTCGCTGATATAGCCAACCATAAACTTCTTTCTATAACCCAATGGGCTCAACCCCATTTTTGATTTAAACACCTTATAAAAATGCGAGACATCAGTAAAACCACTATTGAAAGCAATATCAGATACTGGCTTGTCAGTTTCTATCAATTGTTGCGTAGCATAATTGAGGCGGTATTGAATCACCATCTCCATAAAGGTTTTGCGGGTCATCTTTTTAAAGTACTTGCAAAAGGCATTGGTGGTCATGTTGGTCAACGCAGCAGCTTCATTTAAAGTAACCTGCTTCCTGAAATTTTCGACCAGATAAGCCAGTACCGGATTAATCCGCTTTTGCTCTACCAGGCTCAAGCGGGCTACGTCGGGCTCTTTATCCAGTAACACCAGTCTGGACGACTGGCTCAGCTGGTACAATATCCTCAAAAACTCGATCAGTATGTTAAAACTATTATGCTGTTCCATATTTAATATAGCAGTATATACCTCCTCAAATGTTTCCGCATCGAACCATATTCCGTTAACGGCTTTCTGAAACATGGATTTAATAGGCGCATTCTCGGCCTTATCAAAAAAACTATCCCCCAAAAAATCAGCTGTAAACTGTATCACTATTGCTTTTGCTTCAGGCTGTTTCTCGGGCACCAATTTCCAGCAATGAGGCAAGTTAGGGCCCAATAGCACCATATCCCCGGCTTTAAAATCGGCCATGTGGTTCCCTATATAACGCTTGCCTTTACCTTCCAAAATCAGGGTCAGTTCATATTCCGCATGGAAATGATAGGGAGCCTTAAAAGCTTCATCGCCAAAAGCCCGGATGAGGAAAGATTGCTCACTTGCGGGCTGAACAATCTCTGGTGTAGCTCTAGTCATTGTTGTTTTTTAATAGCAATATAGGATATCCGGAGAAAAAAGGACAATATATCCCACTTTTGTGACAAATTCCGCATTGTATCTGTAACTTATTAGCCCGTATTTTGAAATAACCAGAATACCTGAACAATGAGCAAGCGCATCCACTATACCAGTTTTTTTTTGCTGGGCCTTTTATTTTATACCCATGCAACCTTTTCACAGGAGATTAAACTCAATATTAAAGTCATTACTCCATTTAAGACCGCGGCGACTGACAGTCTGGTCATTATTGGCGATCAGCCCATATGGGGCAACTGGATGTATCCGCGCAGTAAAGCGATGCAGCAAGTAAACGACAGCACATGGGTAGAGGAAGTACATTTGCCCAAAAACACCAAGGTAAATTTTAAAGTTACCAGGGGCTCTTATTATAAAGAAGCCCTGTACAATAACACTGGACAAATTCCTGCAGCAACATCCTTAACACTGAATAATGATACTGTCATTACCCTAAGGCCCAGCAGCTGGAACGACATTTATCAGCGCGGTGTTACCGGCACGGTACGCTATTACCACAATTTCAGTAGCCCGCTGTTAAAATATACCCGCAATGTGGTAGTCTGGTTACCCCCGTCGTACTTTATACAACCACAAAAGAAATATCCCGTGCTATATGCACACGATGGGCAGAATATATTTGATCATACAAACGGGGCGGGCGACGAGTGGCATATGGATGAAACGGCCGATAGCCTGATGCGCAAAGGTAAAATTGAAGAATTCATCATTGTGGGTATTGCCAATACCAAAGATAGATGGGTTGAATACTCCGGGAATCCGGAAGGTTTAAATTATGTGACTTTCATCGCAAAGGAGCTAAAACCTTTTATCGATAAAAACTTCCGCACCCTAAAAGACAAAGCCAATACCGCTGCAATCGGCTCATCAATGGGTGGCCTCATATCTTTTTACATGGTATGGCTATATCCCGAAGTGTTCTCTAAAGCAGCCTGTCTTTCCAGTGGCTTTTATTTCGACGACGGAAACATCATGGCAAAGGCTGAACAACAAACCAACAGATTAAATGGCAGCAAACTTTACCTGGATTGTGGTGGACAGGATCTGGACAAGGACTTTTTGCCTGCCAATGAACAGATGCACAAAATTCTTTCACAAAATAAATCCATCAAACTGATGTATAAATATTTCCCCGAGGATAAACACAATGAACAGGCATGGTCAAAACGCCTATACCTTCCGCTGACTTTTCTATTTGGTAAACCGGGTTCCATTTCTTCACTCAAATAATTTAAGCCGATGCCTATAAATTGTAAAGCCGCTGTCACCAATGGAAAAGGTGAATTTCAAATCAGTGAGATACAGGTTAACGATCCTGCAGCCGATGAAATCGTAGTAAAAATAGCTGCCGCAGGCCTTTGTCACACCGACCACGATTCCCTGAACTGGGGAAAAAGCATGATTATTGGTCATGAAGGAGCCGGAACTATTGAAAAGGTGGGCACGGCAGTTACCCATTTAAAACCAGGTGATAAAGTGATATTAAACTGGGCCATGCCCTGTGGGCATTGTTTTCAATGCGATGAAGGCAACCAACATATCTGTGAAAACAATTCTCCGGTTACAGGTGGAATGTGGAGCAACAATGGTGGTCATGCACACCAAGCAGGCACCCTACTAAATGGGAAACCTATAGAGCGCTCATTTAACCTGGGCACCATAGCCGAATATACATGTGTAAAAGCCAGCGCATCGGTCTTAAATCCTTCAACCAGCATGTCCTTTTCAGCAGCCAGCATTATCAGCTGTGGCGTGATGACAGGTTATGGATCGGTAGTGAATGCGGCAAAAGTAAAACCGGGTAGTAGTGTGGCAGTCCTGGGGACAGGCGGTGTAGGACTCAGTGTAATTCAGGCAGCAAAGTTGTCGGGCGCTGTAAAAATCATTGCTGTAGACATTAACCCCGAGCGACTAAAAATGGCTGTATCATTTGGCGCAACACATACTATACAAGCTGATAAAGCCGACAAAGGATTACTAAAAGCTGCAAAACAAGTAAAAGAACTGACTGCAGGACGGGGTGCAGATTATGCATTTGAGTGTACCGCCGTTCCCGATCTGGGTGCAGCTCCATTGGCAATGGTCAGAAATGCCGGCACCGCCATACAGGTAAGTGGCATTGAGCAGGAAATTACCTTCGACATGAACTTATTTGAATGGGATAAGGTGTACATTAACCCACTGTATGGCAAATGCAGACCACAAATTGACCTTCCGGCCATCATATCTCTTTATGATAAGGGCTTGCTACAGCTGGAAGAAATGATCACCAGAACTTATCCCATCCAGCAGTTGCAACAGGCGTTTGACGATATGCTTGCCGGGAAAAATGCCAAAGGGGTAATCCTGTTTAATTAAAAACATTATATATGTCTGCTTTTAGAACCCTGGAAATATCAAACCCCACATTCGAAAAAGACCATCTTCGTTTCATTACCGTAGGCACGGACAACCTTGCTGGTCGTGGTGATATCTGTGTTTTTGTACCTCCGGGTACCACCTGTCTTGAAAATCTTCCGGTAGTGATTTTGTTGCATGGTGTATATGGCAGCGCCTGGAGTTGGGCTTACTGCAGTGGTGTGCACCTGCAGGCAGCAGCCATGATCAGCGAGGGACTATTGCCAAATATGGTTATTGCCATGCCTTCTGATGGCTTATGGGGCGATGGATCGGCCTACCTGCCCCACCACAACCAGGATTTTGAACAATGGATCAGTACTGATGTACCTCAGGCACTCAGAGAAGTACTGCCGCAGGTATCCCATCAATCACCCTTATTTATTTCGGGGTTATCTATGGGTGGCTTCGGCGCTTTAAAAATTGGCATTAAATACCATAACCTATTTAAAGCTATTGCTGCCCACTCCGCTATTACCGATCTGCAGCAAATGCCTCTTTTCACCAAAACAGATCCTGCAGCTTACCAGCAAAAAGATCCTGCCGACCAAAGCGTATGGGAAACTGTATTGAAACATCAACATCACTTACCAGCTATGCGCTTTGATTGCGGACATAACGATCTGCTGATTGAATATAACCGCAAGCTACATCAACAACTAGACAGCCATAACATTCGGCATCTGTACGAAGAATTTGAGGGAGGCCACGAATGGCCCTATTGGGGAAGACACATCTCCCGTTCCCTGCTTTTCTTTGCTGCGCAACTCCAGGACTAAAAACATTTACTATAACCAAATATCAACCCAATCCATAACCAAATCGTATGAACTCAATCGTCCAAAAGCGCAGCGTTAAACCGCAGTTATCCTTTGCACAAATTGTCAACATGAGCTTTGGCTTTCTGGGCATACAGTTTGGCTTTGCCTTACAAACCGGAAACGCCTCACGGATTCTGCAGACTTTTGGTGCCGATGTAGAACATCTATCACTTTTCTGGCTCGCAGCCCCCATCAGTGGCATGCTCATCCAACCCATCATCGGGCATTATAGCGATCATACCTGGACCAGGCTTGGCCGCCGGCGCCCTTATTTCCTGGCAGGTGCCATCGTTGCTGCGATATCGCTTGCATTGATGCCCAATGCTGCGCTGTTTACAGTTTTGTTTCCACCCCTGCTTATCGGTGCCGGCATGCTGATGCTGATGGACGCTTCGTTCAATGTGGCTATGGAACCCTTCCGTGCGCTGGTGGCCGATAATCTTCCTGAAAATCAACGCAGTGCTGGCTTCTCCGTGCAAACTTTCCTCATTGGTGCCGGTGCCATTCTGGGCTCGTTTCTACCCTATGTATTAGCCGAATTTGGCGGCATATCCAAAACTGCAGCACCTGGAAAAGTACCAGATAATGTCATATACTCCTTTTACGCTGGTGCCCTGGTACTGATCAGTTCCTTATTGTGGACCGTTTTTACCACCAAGGAATATTCGCCACAGCAACACCGGGAATTTAATCCTGAAGAACACCAGGAAGAGAATACAAAAAAAGGCTTAGGGAATATCTTAACCG
Source organism: Pedobacter schmidteae (assembly GCF_900564155.1). Lineage (NCBI taxonomy): Bacteria > Pseudomonadati > Bacteroidota > Sphingobacteriia > Sphingobacteriales > Sphingobacteriaceae > Pedobacter > Pedobacter schmidteae. The sequence goes on from NZ_LS999839.1 coordinate 5,687,174, forward strand.
ATTTTGTGAACATGCCCAAAGTAATGGTCCAGCTAGGCGTAGTACAATTTTTCTCCTGGTTTGCGCTGTTCTCCATGTGGGTATTTACTACGCCAGCCATTGCTCAACATATTTACAAGCTTTCGCCTAGTGATACCTCTTCCACCCATTATGCCGATGCGGGAAACTGGACCGGGCTGCTTTTTGGTGTGTACAACCTTGTATCGGCCGTTTATGCTATTTTTCTACCTTATTTGTTCAAACGCATTGGCAAAAAAAATGCACACATCTGTTCTTTATCGGCAGCCGGTATCGGTTTACTTTCTATTTATTTTATTCACGATGTGGAATTACTCATCATTCCGATGATTGCCATAGGATTGGCCTGGGGTAGTATCCTGACTACACCATATGCCATTTTATCCAATGCTATCCCCTCTCGAAAAATGGGGATATATATGGGGCTGTTCAATTTTTTCATCACCCTACCACAACTGGTCAACGGCTTTATTGGCGGTTATGTAGTCAAATATGTGTTTAACGAATATGCAGTATATGCACTCATCTCGGCAGGCGCCTTTATGCTGCTGGCAGCACTGTCCACCTTGCTCATCAAAAATAACCGGGAAATACAAAAATCAGCTTAAGCAAACTCCCGGTCGCACAACCTAGCCTGGAAATTCAACAGTAAAGTTTTCCTTTTCTGCAGGTCAGTTTCCCTTGCTTTGTGCACATCATAGCCTATTGCTTCAAATTGTTTAAGGGTATGCTCCAATTCGTAGTAGTCACGATATTGCGACTTCAATTCGTACAACACATGACGCTGTGCAGCAATAAAATGAAAATACTTAAAAATATGCTCATCGCGCTCAGTTAAGCGCGCATCCAACTGCATCCATTCTGTATTTAAATCTGCATTGTCTTTAATTTCATCCCATCTGTTAACTTCGGCCAATGCCTGATCGTTAAACAGCTGGTCCAGATGATAAATAGGAATTACTATAGGTTTTTTGTAAATATCTTCCAGATTTTGGGTGAAAGGATCCCGGTAATTGAAGTATCCTCTATACACATCTGGATACGTTTTATCATACTCCATAGAAATAGCTTATTTGGTTTTTGTTGGCGTTGCAAATTAAAAAAATAAAACTTAATTATCACCTAATGTGTTAATATATAAGGCAGATGTTAGTATTTAACAATAAATATTTCAGACTATGGCAACTTCAGATTTACACCATCAAGACCTGGAAATTAACTTTAATTTAAAGGGTACGTACCAAACTATACAAATAACACCTGAAGAAACTACTGATGGCGCTGCGTACTACAATTGCTCTGTAAAAGGAAAAAATATTACACAGATCAGAAAAGAAAAAGAGGGCGACTGGGAACAGATATGGGGAGAGCTGGATCATCAAACTGTTAATGCAATTGGAAAAGCAATCAGTCAGCAGCTTTCTTAATCACCCTGAAATCAGCAACCACTAAACAAACAGATCAAATATAATGAGCATACAATCCAATCACCCGCAACTGCGCTCGGGAAAGTTTTCTATTGAGAAGCAACATTATGAAAACATTGGCCTAAATGAGCGCCTGGTATCCATGTTTTTAGGAGGCGTACTGATGAGCAGGGGAATCACCAGGCCCTTTAAAGCACCCTTTTTATATGGTGCCTATATGGCATATCGCGCATTTACAGGCCGCTGCCTCTTTTATGAACAATTGGGCATAGATGCCAGCAAACCACATGCAATCAATATAAGAGGCGAATTTACCATTACACGCTCACCGGCCGAAGTATATGCCTACTGGCGTAATCTGAATAACCTGCCTGGTAGCATCCGACACCTGCTTGATGTAGAAGTAGTGGAAGAAAAACTTTCCCGCTGGAAATCAAATGTGATGGGCAACGTTTTTGCGGTAGATTGGCAGGCAGAAATTGTCAAAGATGAACCGGGCCGACTCATTGGATGGCGATCGGCACCAGGTACATTCATCCATCATGTGGGCAGAGTTGCATTTGCAGCAACACCCAATCCTAATGAAACCTTACTCAAGATAGTTTTGTCGTACCATCCGCCTGCAGGAGGCGTAGGACTTGGACTGGCCCGTGTGCTAAACCCCTATTTCGAAAGCCTGCTTAAAAAGGAAATTAAAACCTTTAAACACACCATTGAAAGCAAAATATTACCCCATGCCAATTTTAGCTACCACAGCCAATAAAATACTGAGCAGATAAAGGGCCAGGACAACGATGGTCATAATGCCCCAGAATTTGAATACCGACTTCATCTTTTTCATGGCGATGGTAAAACTTTCCTGATCAGCATATAACACGGCCGTATTGGCAGCATTGGAATATTTAAACAATAAAAAGCTTGGGTAAAAAAGCATCAACGAGAAACTTAAAAAGTATACCGTTAAGAATGTACTGCCCAGCTGCCCCATTGGATTTCCCGGTGCTGCCACCAAAAGCTCCTGCATTATGGCATTTGCACTTAAAGCCATCAAAGCCAGAAATGCTGCCACCACCAGACCTACAACGGATAGAAATTTGGTCCACTTTGCCGTTTCATAAATATAACTTCTGATCTCTTCCGTTACTTCCAGTTTCTCCTGCTCATCACCAGCTTCTTCTATTGGCTCCGCATCTTCAAAATTCTCCATTTTGTATATCTTTATTTTTAATTACCTAATCGGTGTTAAGTAACCCTAAACATAAAAAATATTTTTAAAAAATTGATACCTTTGCGGCAAATCAAGAAATAAAATCATTCATGGCATTACAATGTGGTATAGTTGGTTTACCAAATGTTGGAAAATCTACATTATTTAACTGTTTATCTAACGCGAAAGCCCAGGCGGCAAATTTCCCTTTCTGCACAATCGAACCTAATATTGGTGTAATTACTGTACCAGACGAGCGATTGACAAAATTAGCCGAACTGGTTAATCCTAACCGCATCGTTCCTAATACCATCGAGATTGTAGATATTGCCGGTTTGGTAAAAGGTGCTTCCAAAGGCGAAGGATTGGGTAACCAGTTTCTGGGAAACATCCGGGCTACCAATGCCATCATCCACGTTTTACGTTGTTTTGACGACGGAAATGTGATCCATGTAGACGGGTCTGTGGATCCGATACGTGACAAAGAAATTATTGATACCGAATTGCAGCTTAAAGATCTCGATACTGTTGTAAAACGCATCCAGAAGGTAGAGAAAATGGCAAAAACTGACAAAGATGCCAAAAGAACTTTCGACATCCTTACCGTGGTTAAAAATCACCTGGAAAGTGGAAAATCAGTACGTTCTGCGGCGGTATCTGCCGAAGATTTTGACTATATACAAGACCTCGGTTTACTAACCCAAAAACCCGTAATGTACGTTTGTAACGTAGATGAAGGTTCAGTAATTAACGGCAACGCTTATGTAGAACGCGTTAAAGAGGCTGTAAAAGATGACAATGCAGAAGTTCTGATCATTTCTGCAAAAATTGAATCGGAAATAGCTGAACTGGAAAGTTATGAAGAGCGTCAGGAATTTTTAGCCGACCTTGGCTTAACTGAATCAGGTGTAAATAAATTGATTGTTGCTGCTTACCGTTTGTTAGATCTATATACTTATTTTACCGCCGGCGTGCAGGAAGTAAGGGCCTGGACCATCACCAAAGGATTTACTGCTCCTCAGGCGGCTGGTGTAATCCATACTGATTTTGAAAAAGGTTTTATCCGTGCAGAAGTGATTAAATACAATGACTTTGTAACCCTTGGATCGGAAAATGCATGTAAAGATGCCGGTAAGTTAGGTGTTGAAGGCAAGACTTACGTGGTGGAAGACGGGGATATTATGCATTTCCGTTTTAATGTGTAACGGACAAAATAAGCCATTCTGCTTATAGGCTGGAATAAATGGCGCGAAAAGCGCCAATGATTCCTAGGCCTATTCACAGAAGGCATATTTTGTATTCAAACTAGCAGACAGAGTTGGTGTTCAAATTTGTAGAGCATAGTTTGAGTAAACATAACTCCAGCAGACATAGTTTGGGTAGGCATAGTTAGCATTCAATTTATAGGCGTAATTAGTATTTAAATTTGAAAGCATAGTTTTGCTGAGCATAGTTAGTGTTTAAAGCCGTATATATATATATATTGAACCAAAAGATATATTTCGTATTCAAAACAGGATATTTTTTTCAATTACGAGATATTTAATGTTTAAACAACAATATATTTGGTTTAAACACCAAAGCACCATATCTTCAAACCAATGAAACCATCGTGATTTTTCAAAAGCTGATATAGCATGAATAAAATCAGGATGGCTTCATTACAAATAAAAAACAAACTGCATATTAATGAAAACAATTAAGTACTTAGTACTCTTTACTGCCATTGCAGGAGGCCTTGTTTCTTGCTCCAAAAAAGGTGATGATTTTAATGCCGAAGCTCAGTTTACTGCAGATACAACGGCGATTAGAAATTACGTAAAAACCAATAACATTTCTGTAAAAAAAGATGGCTATGGTGTATTCTATCAAGTCATTGCGCCAGGCACGGGTAGTGTTTCTTATACAGCAAACACTAAGGTTACCGTAGATTATTCGGGGAAGGTATTAGGAGGTTCGTCAAATTTTGACAGCAGCGCTGGTACCCCCAGAACATTTACACTTGGCGGATTAATTCCGGGATGGCAAATAGGCATTCCTTACATTCAGAAAGGTGGAAAAATAAGGCTCTTTATTCCTTCAGGATATGCATATGGGAATAGTGCACAACCTTCAATACCAGCCAATTCTGTTCTCGATTTCACTATCGAACTTACAGACATTCAGTAACAGCTTAAATTTATTTAGTACAGGACTTCATTTCCAAAATGAAATCTAAGTAAGGTGATAGATAGGCCAGGCATCATTTTAAGTACGGTTGTCATTCCGAGCAAAGCGAGGAATCTCTTGAACTACGCCTGGAAAAGAATCTCTCTTCGTTCGAGAGCATGTGGTATATAAAACCTGACATATAATCAAATGCAAAAAGCGTCTGTTATCATGATAACAGACGCTTTTTGCATTTGATTCACACTCATCATCATAACAGCACTCCTGTCAGGAATAATACTGCTACGGAAAAATAAATGATCAATCCGGTTACATCAACCAATGTAGCTACAAAAGGAGCAGATGAAGTTGCAGGGTCGGCACCTAATTTTTTAAGCAACAAGGGCAACATCGATCCGGCCAGTGAGCCCCAAAGCACCACCCCTATTAGCGCCACCCCAACCGTAACACCAATCAATACCCAATGTGGACCGTACATATCCGTAAAAAATGTCCACACAAATATTCTTAAAAAGCCAATCGAGCCCAGTACAATACCCAGCATCAATCCCGATATAATTTCCCGTCTCATTACCCGCCACCAATCGCCAATGGTAATCTCGCCCAAGGCCATGGCCTGAATAATCAGCGTTGAAGCCTGTGAACCACTATTTCCACCACTGGATATAATCAATGGCACAAACATGGCCAATATCACAGCCTTGGCAATATCCGCTTCAAAATGGGCCATAGCAGTAGCGGTAAGCATTTCGCCCAGAAACAGCACCACCAGCCAGCCAATCCTTCTTCTAAACAGACCAAAAATAGGCATATCCAAATATGGCTCATCCAAGGCCTGGGTACCCCCTATTTTATGCATATCCTCGGTATACTCCTCATTTGCAATCCAAAGGATATCATCAACCGTTACAATCCCCAGCAACACCTGATTATCATCCACTACAGGCAATGCCACCCTGTTGTTCATCCTGAACACATTAATGGCCTCCTCCTGATGATCGGTAACCTTTAAAGCGATTAAACGATGATCAGTGAGGTCGCCAATCCGGGCCTCAGGATCAGCAAGCAGGACTTCCCTTATCCGGATGTCATCCAGCAAAACACCATCTTTGTCTATCACATACACCACATCAATGGTTTCCGAGTTTTTGCCATAGCGCCTGATGTGCGAAAGTACGCGACTAACAGTCCAGTCCTTTTTAACAGCCACATAATCGGGCGTCATCAAACGACCAACGCTATCCTCCTCGTAGCCTAAAAGCGAAAGGGCTTCTACTCTGTCTTTTGCTGGCAGTAGGATAATCAGTTTTTTCACCGCATCCCCCTTCAACTCGCTAAATAAAGCAGTACGGTCATCCGGCGGCAGCAAATTAATCAGCTCGGCCAGTTTATTTCCCGGAAGTTTTTTAATGATTTTTTCCTGTGTAGGAAAATCGAGGATTCTGAAAACATTTACTGCTCTTTTTATAGACAGTGTATCAATAAATCTGACTGCATATTGAGGAAGTTCATCTATCAGGTGTTCAACATCCGAAATGTTCAAATCATCCAGATAAACTTTTAATTGTGCATCGTCATCCTGTTCTAACAGTTTAACAATCTCTTCAACAACTTCCTCTTCCATATATATGCTTACTTTTTACATCATCATTCTATTGCTTTCAGTTTTGCAAAAGTGCCTTTTATTTTTTAAAAAATTGCTTTTTTATGCTAATAATTGGTGCTTTGTTTAAGGACTGGAAATTACCTTGCTACAGATTCAAACTACCGGTGTACACACTGTTTGCTACCGTGTAATTTTCAACAGAAAGGAATGAGATGTAAGTTTCCATATAACGCCCCAATAGTTCCGGTTTCAGTGGCAATAAATCAAAATCATATCTGAGGACTTATTAAAAAAGGAACCATTAACCTTACTGGCACTATCTTTCCACTACACTTACCTGGCTTCCATTTCAATGTTTTGGGTAATAAACTTAAAAATTCGTTTTCTACCTTCGAATAGTCTTTTGGAAGCTTTTTATAGATAGCTCCATTTTTGACATTGCCTAATGTATCTACAATAAAAACAAGGGTTATTTTATTTCGTCCGGGTTCAAACTTAACATCATCATATTTAACCCTCCGAATGAAGAAAGAAAAGAAACTACCAAATCCACCGGGATATTCCGGCATCTGATCAACAGAAGTATAAACAACCGAGTGCATCGATTTATCATAATATTTCTGACAAGAACTTTGCTGGGCTTCACTTTTTTTATTAAAAAAGACAACTCCAATAAAACTCAGTGTAAAAATTAAGTATTTCATATCTCTTACTTTAATGGGACATTAATTCCAGTAGGGTTATACCAATACTTTTCAAATTCCGCTTTCATCGGTCCATACATACTCCCATATCCTTATCCCTGTAAATTTATTTCATTCAAAATAATTTATGAAATTCTTTTCTATAATTTATCCGTCTGGCTATTTCAAGATAAGACATAGGAAGGATTAGGTATATTTAAGTACATTTGAAGCCATGAACCCTACCCTGCAAGAGAAGCGTCCGGCGGCTTTACGTTTTATATTTATCACTTTGTTGATTGACGTCATTGGACTAGCCATCATCATTCCCGTTTTTCCTAAGCTGATTGAAGGATTAATTCATGGCGACATCAGTGATGCTTCTAAAATATCGGGACTGCTGCTGGTAGCTTATGCAGTAATGCAATTTCTTTGCGCACCATTGGTAGGCAACCTAAGTGATAAATATGGACGCCGACCTGTCCTGCTGTTTTCTTTGTTAGGTTTCGGGATTGACTACCTGTTTCTGGCTTTTGCGCCTACCATAGGCTGGCTGTTTGTGGGCCGGATTATTGCCGGAATTACAGGCGCCAGCTTTACCACAGCCTCGGCTTATATTGCAGATGTAAGTAGTCCGGAAAAGCGTGCACAAAACTTCGGGATGATTGGCGTAGCTTTTGGTCTGGGTTTTATATTAGGACCCGTTATTGGTGGTATTCTGGGCAAAATGGATACGCATTATCCCTTTTACGCCGCAGCCGCACTGGCATTATTAAACGCCGCTTACGGTTACTTTATCCTGCCGGAATCTTTACCGAAAGAACACCGTCGCGAACTGGACTGGAAACGTTGCAATCCACTGGGTTCATTGCTGCAGCTCAAAAAATACCCTTCAGTAATCAATCTTTCTATTTGTCTGTTTCTGGTTTATTTTGCAGGACATGCGGTACAAAGTGTGTGGACCTTTTATACCATGCAAAAATTTAGCTGGAACGAGGATATAGTAGGCTACTCGCTAGGCTTCATTGGACTAATGATTGCAGTGGTACAGGGCGGATTGATCCGTGTGGCTATTCCTAAACTGGGGCAGGAACGCAGCATCTGGATTGGGCTGATGTTGTATGCGATTGGAATGGTACTTTTTGGCCTGGCCAATAAAGGCTGGATGATGTTTGCCTATATGGTTCCCTACGCTTTGGGCGGAATTGCAGGTCCCGCTTTACAGGGCATCATGACCAATCAGGTACCCGCCAATGAACAAGGCGAACTGCAGGGTGGGCTAACCAGTCTGATGAGTCTAAGTTCTATTTTCGGGCCCTGGTTTATGACCTATATCTTTTATTATTTTACCAAAGAAAATGCTCCGGTTTATTTACCCGGAGCACCGTATTTTATCGGCGCAGCTTTGATGTTGCTGAGTGCCATTCTGGCTATGAGGAGTTTTAAGAAAAACTAAGAATCTGTCTGCCATTCGTTGTCCAGCATTGCATATAAAACCAGATCCAGAAACTCACCATTAACCAGTTCAGCCTGCCTTAAAACACCCTCTTGCAAAAAGCCCAGTTTTTCGGCAACAGCTCTGCTTTTTAGGTTGGCGGTTGCTGCCTTGATCTCAATCCGTCTTAAACCAAGTTTTCGAAAACCAAAAGCAATCAAAGCTCTGCAAGCCCTGATCATGACACCTTTACCTTGCGCAGCTTCGGTTATCCAATAACCAATTGCAGCGCTTTTATTCTGGAGGTTTAAATAGTGTAATCCAATTCGGCCTACAAGCAATTCGTCCAGGAAAATAACAAAGCTCACCTCCTTTCCGTCTGCATACAATGCTTCACAATTTTTGATGTAAGCCATAAAATCTCCTGGTGATTGCATACCATCCACCCAAGACAAAAATTTAGATAAATGAATCCTATTTGCATTCACCGCATTATATAACCCAACCGCGTGTTTCTGGGCTGTCAATTCAAGTTTGAGATTCTGATCAATATTTATAGTCATTCTGGCTTGTTTTTTTACATACTATACCAAAAAATTGAAGAACCGTAATAAGAGGTTGTCCAAAGAGATATTTAAACATAGTTCAAGAGATCTCTCGTCGCAATGCTTCCCTCGAGATGACTGCAAGTCGAGACGATCGGGCCTTTTTGAACAGCCTCAAATATAATGAAATTTGGACCATCATAAACTTGGACAAATCATTAACAGAGCTTCGAAAGATCACTGGAATTTTGGCGCCGCTATTTAAGCAGAAATATCTGCAGATAATTGCCTTCTACATTTTCAACATAGCGATTGTAGGCCAGGGCTTTGCCATCGGGGCTCCAGGATACCGTGCCAACAGGCCTGTTAGCGTCACTTGCATTTGCTGTAAGTTGTTGCGCAGTGCCCGCAGCTACTTCAGTAATGTAAACTGCATTTTGTGCAACGTAGCTAATGTATTGGCCATCCGGACTAAAATTAATACCACTTTGTATATCAAACTGATGAAAACTCACCTGCTTTACCGGCCCACCATTAGGTGATACACTGAAAGCATTGATAAAGCCCGAAGGGTCTTTTGACAGGAAAACAATCTGACTTCCATCCGCGCTGCAACGCAACCAATGACGAGGGCCAACAACACCCGCTTCAGTAAATGTAATTCGTCTTTGTTTTATACCTTCAGGAACACCGGGCCTACTAAACGCAGTTCCCGCTAGCTTTTCTTCCGGATATAGCCGATTTAAATCGACCGGTAAATCGACTACAAAAACCTCCGTTTTTTGCAGACCGTTTTTATCTCTTACATTTCCCTGAAAAGCAATTGCCCGCTCCTGCCAGCTGCCATCATCTTTCCGATACCCTTTTTTACCTATCCAGCACTCATCAAAAGCTTTATAGATCTCGTCGCTACCTACAACAGGATTTTCTATAACCTCAGTCACCACTACAGCAAACATTTCGCCACTATTGTTTTCGCCAGATGAATCTTCAGGCACCTCTACTTTTGCAGGAAACATTACTCCCACAGTTCTCAGATCCTGAACATCGGGATTGGTTTTACTCAATTGTTCGATCACAAAATCATTGTAAGTAAAACTAATGCATTGCCCGTCGCCGCTCCAGGAATGCGCATGCGTTCCACCGCGTAAAGCTCCCTGCGTAAACGGTGCTGTGATATCACGGGCATCCATAAACAAAGGAACTCCCGGATTATTGACATCAATGGCAACGCCAGTTCGGCGGGTAAAGCCATAGGGATTGTTTTGGTCAGCATTTACAATACCATGGATAAAAATTACCCTATCAGCAACCGGCGAAAATGTTGCAGCACCAACACCCGGTCCATACTCAGTTTGATTTTTGGTCTGATAAAGTAGCTTAATTTCACCTGTAGCTACATTTACCATTTCTATGTTACCCGTACTGGCTATTTTACTGTCGTCATTACGTGTATCATAAACCAACCACCGACCATCCTTTGAAAAAACCTGGTGTGTATTTAAGGTATGGCCATAAGCCTGGTTAGTGAGTTGAATTTCCGTCATATATTTTTTTGCTGAACAGCTGAATCCTATTCCTCCTAAACACAGAAACAAGCATATCTAGCTGATTTGCTAAATTAAGCAATATGGGACTTTATTTCCAGTTCGTTTTTTAACACATTGTAGCTGTTGCTTAATTCATCAATAGCGGTTTTAACTTTAGTATCAAAAATTCCTATATCCGTTCTTCTCGTAAAGGTAGAAATCTGCAGGCCTCTTTTTTGCAAATGATACTTAGCAATTATTGGATACACATTGTGCATGACATCCATATGCTCCACAAAAAACCGTTGCACCCAATCAACCTCCTGCACCAGCTGAGGATTATTATAATTGGTACAAAGCCAAACAATCAATTCCGGAAAGAAATTCCCCTGTATACAGGACAGACCTGCTGAGCCAGCCCTCAACGACTCCACAGCATGAACCATATAAGCATCGTATAAACCAAATTGATGGCCTGCAGTAGCAGCGATCTTTGCTTTTACCTGTTCAATATCCAGACAGGTGTCTTTATGATAAGTTATCCGACCTGTAGCGACCAAACATCCCAGCTGCCCGGGCGAAATTAAACGTTTATAGGGCACCGGGCATTCATAAAATCCCAATGGGATTTTTTCAGTAAGTGACAACAAAGTCCCAACATTTGCATCAAAAACTTCGTCACCTTCATTTTCCCCTGCAAGTAAGCCCGTAATACCAATTACCGCCTCTACGCCACAATTATAAATTTGTTTCACAAAATCGGCCTGTTGTGGTATTGGGCCACCGAAAGTTCCCGTAGCCACAACCGGCACGGCACCTTGAGTTGCGTGTACCACATGTTTTACCACAGCCAGCCTTTCGGCTTCAGAAAGTTCAAACATCTCACTTGATAAACAGTTGGCAAACAATCCGGCAGCTCCGGCTTCAATATATAATTCCGTTAGCTTAGTCAATCCGTCAAAATCTACTGCTCCATTGTCCTTAAACGGTGTAAGCATTACCGGAATAAATCCTTTTTCTGATCTGTTCATTACTAATTTTTTATCATCAAATATTTCTCTGGTGATTAAAGCTGTGCCCGGCCGGTCCGGTTCTCTTTAAAATGTGCTTCAGCTGTTCCATGTCATGATCTTAATAGACACAACTGGTCGCTTAGCAGCAGCGATAAAACCAATACAAAAGTATTTTAGTAAAACCTATTTGATATGATGCATTTTCTCCAGTTCTTGTATGATATTATCAACAATTGGGAGATGAGAGAAGAGAAATGCTATAAGAACCAGCTAAACAGGTCGTTTTGAGTTAGTGATTGTTTTTCGCTGGCAGACTTATCCTGCAGTATGGTGCCCTCGCCCATTTGGATAATGCGATTGCCGTAGGTAAAAGCGTCTTTTAAATTGTGGGTAATAAGTATTGCTGTCAGTTTAAAATCTTTAATCAATTGATCGGCCGTTTGCATCACCACTTGTGCCGATTTAGGGTCTAATGCCGCCGAGGGCTCATCCAGCAACAAAATCTTACCATTGTCCATCACACTCATCAGCAAGGTAAGGGCCTGCCGCTGTCCGCCAGATAAGGTACCCATCAGTTGGTGGGTTTTGTTTTCCAGGCCCATATTTAACATCGCTATTTTTTCCTTTACTTGTTTCTTAAAGCTATCTGTTACGCCAATATTTAAGCCCTTAGATTTAGTGCGTAAAGCTGCCAACCTAAAATTATCCAAAATACTCAGATCGGGTGCAGTACCACTTAATGGGTTTTGAAAAACACGGGCAATCCAATGGCTTCGGTTATAATCTGCAAGTTTGCTCACATCCACCCCATCAATACTGATGGTACCGCTGCTGGATAAAATACTACCCGAAACCAAATTCATTAAGGTGGATTTTCCGGAGCCGTTGGATCCTACAATAATAACAAACTCTCCATCAGCAATATTTAAATCCACCCCGTTAATGGCATCTACCTGATTGGGCAGGCCTTTGTTAAAGGTTTTATAGATGGAATGAAGTTGAATCATAATGCCCTCCTGAATAAACGCGGTAAACCAACAATCAACAATACAAAAATGGCAGTAACGGCTTTCAGATAAATAGGATCAACCCCCGTGTTTAAGGTAATGGCCAACACCATCTGGAAAGCAATTGCGCCAGCCAACACCAAGGCCAGACTGGCCCAAACAGAGGTAATATTGAGCCAGCTGATCAGTGTTTCGGCAATAATAACCGACCCCAAACCTGCTATCACTACTCCAATTCCCATACTGATATCAGCAAACCCTTGCGATTGGGTAATGAGATAACCACTAAGCGCAGTTAATGCATTGGCCAAAGCCAATCCAATAATCTTCATCCTATCGGTATTAACCCCCAAAGCCCTGATCATACTCTCGCTGTTGCCGGTGGCCCGCATGGCAATACCGAAGTCGGTTTTTAATAAATAACCCATCAGCACAGTAACCAGCACAATAAAAACAAGCACGGTCAAAAAAGTATTATAATTTGCATTGGTACTGATATTTAAAATGGTAAATAAGGAAGGCAGATTGTTGAGCGGCAAATTAGAACGCCCCATAATGGTCAGATTGACCGAATATAGTGCCGTCATCACCAAAATACCCGCCAGCAAAGCGTTTATTTTAAACTTGGTATGAATTAATCCCGTTAGTGCGCCGGCAATAGCTCCTACAGCAATAACTGCAGGCAAAATAAAATAAGCAGGCTGGTTGTGGGTTAGCATCACAGCAGTTACTGCTCCGCCCAGCGTATAACTACCGTCCGTGGTAATATCGGGGATATTAAATATTTTCATGGAGATGTAAATTCCCAACGCCAACGTAGCATAACAAAGTCCTTGTATTAAAGCACTGAGGTAAAAATCCATCTATTTCAAAGCCTTAAAATTTGCAGGAACAGCAATGTGGTATTTGGCTACAGCGGTTGGGTTGTACACCCGGTTCCTGATTTTTACCATCTCAGGTTTTAGGCCAGTGGTATCTCCTTTCAGGTATCTAACAGCCTGTTCGCCGGACTGATAGCCCCATTGGTAAATATCGGCACCAAAGGCCGCTACTGCTCCACGCTTAACCAGCCCCGCTTCGCTGGTAAAAATAGGCACAGATTTCTGATCACAATTTTTCACTATGGTTTCAAAGGAAGCAAATACCACGTTGTCAGGAAGTGCAAAAAAAGCATCCAGATTTTTATTCAACAGCGATTGGGTAACCAACTGAACATCAGCAGAGGTCACAACAGGGGTTGCCAATATGTTAATGTTACTGTTTCCCGCTATGGCTTTGATCTTTCTTAATGCATCGGTCGACTGCGGTTCGGCATCGTTATAAATTATACCCACTGTCAGTTTACCTGCTTTGGGTTTCAGCAATTGCGGGATCAGTAAAAACGAAGTGTCTATATAATGCAAATCTTCTACTGTTCCATATAAATTGGCTGGTGCCTTGCCATGTCCATCTAACACCTTCATTAGTTCGGGGGTAGGTGCTACCATGGCAAAAACAGGAATGGTTTTGGTTTTTTGAAGACTGGTTAAAGTAGATAAGGTAGTACTGGTAGCCAGTATATCCACAGGTTTGTTGACATAATAATTGGCTATTTGTACGAGGGTTGGGATGCTGCCCTGACCATTGCGGTATTCAATTTTTATGGTATGGTCGGCTTCATTGTAGCCGCCTTTTTTAAGTGCATCAGTAAAGCCTGTGCGGGCCTGTGCAATTGTAGCATCTTCAAAGGCATCAATAAATCCAACCACTGGCACTTTTTTGTCGGATGAAGTGCAACCGGCAACTAAATAGACACATAAAATTGCGGCAATGTTTTTAAGCAGTTTCATACCTACTAAGGTAAATATTTTTGATAAATAACCCGAGGATATGAACGGCCTTGGAGCATTAAGAGTTAAAAAAGGCTTTAATTAACTGTTGAATAACAGATTAATTAAAGCCTTATTAATCACAGACCTAATTTTAACGATTGATTTTACAGTACGCTTGAAAAACTATTTTTTGTATACCCGGTCAATCCCAGCTTTAATAGCACTCCATTGATTGTTATTAATCACATGCGACAGCTCGAAAGCCATCAAGCCGTCAGTATTTTTCAGGCACAAATAAACTACATCAGAAATCGCTGTGGAGTTACTTCCATATGCATAGGATGCAAAAGATCCGTTCACCTTACAATCGCCTTTTGTAAAATTGTTATAGGTGGTTACAAAATTCTCTACCGACCAAACAGAACCCGGGTTTTCTGATGCCCAGACCGCCTCGGTATAAGCACCAAGTGAAAAAACATCCAGCTGATCTGCAAAACCGGTTTTGCTGTAGTTATCTGTATATCTTGTACTACTGGCTGGAACATACTTTTTACTTGCCCAATTTTGCCCTACCGAATATCGGGAACTCCAATCGGCCGATGCCCATAAATGCAGCTCCATTTTAGGGTTAATAGATTTTATTTTTGACCGGATATTGGTAACCAGATTAGTAATGGTCTGGGTGCGAAATTCAATCCAATCTTTATACAGCGGTCCAATTCCTCCACTATTGGTAATGATATCATTATTGCTGTTTACTGTTTTTCCGCTATAGGTTTGAAAAGCAGAAATTGTAGCATCTCCAAATCCGTAATTTCCACCATACCAACGGCAATAGTCCAGACAAATACCTTTTAACTTTGGATACTTGGTTGCAATTTCAGCAATGATAGACAAGACAAAAGACTGGACTTCAGGCAGGCAAGGGTTCAACATCGCTGCATCTACACCGGTTTGATCGCGCATATCTGTAAGCACAGTTGGTGTCTGACTATTGGTCATCTCCATTTGGGTTTTGCCATTCCATTTGCTATCGTTGTAGATCAATCCTTCCCTGGTTTTGGTATAGCCGTAGCCCATCACCGATAGACTGGCAATCACCTTCATGTTCAGACGTTCGGCCTCTTCAATCCAAAAACCCAGATAATCCCAGTTGCGGTTTACAGTTTCATTATCCCATTTTGTAAGCTTCGGAAGGATGTCACTATTGTACAAGGCATAACCTATTCCTGGTTTTACGTCTACATACAATTCATTGAAACCGGTAGCCTTCATCTTTTCAATATAGGTGGTAATGTTGGCTTTGTCGGCAAAGCGACTAAAATTGGCATGGGCATCAATCCACATCTGAATGGGCTTATCGGCTACTGTAGTCCGGTCTATATCCAGTGGAATATTATGTATAATTACTTCCGGCTCCGTTTTACTTTTCGAGCAGGCAAAAATGGAGCAGGTAATGATAAGTAAGAAAAATATGCAGTGTTTCATCTGTTTTTTATGTTTTTATTTGATGTGTAGTTTTTTCAATGAGCTCAAAAGCCCGTTTTAGAATTCTCCTGAAGATGACCAGAGTTATTCAAAACAAGTCAGCTTATATGTTTTCAATCCAACGCGATCAAACCATATGGCAAGGTGTGCCTCTTTGGCAGCATCGTCATAATACCAGTCTACCCAGCCACCAAAGCTCCATGCGCGGTTAATAGGAACGGTAATGTTCAGGTTTTCGTGGGCGAGTGTTTGTAAGTCGGACGACAATACAGCTGCTGCATTCCAGAAAGACGTACCGCTGGTTACTGCAACATAAGTTTTGCCATTAATGGTTAAGGCTGATACCACCGGCGCCCGTCCGCCAACACGGGCTGTTGAAAATCCGGTCCCCACCCACCAGGTTTGCAATATATTTTGCCATAATCCCGGCATTACCGATAAGGTAGAGCCAGAAAATGATTTGGCATAAGCTTTAATTGAATTTGCTGCATTTGTAGTCCCTTCTGTATCGCCAACTATAAAACCTGGCTGATCGCTGGCATCGAGAGGAGTGATCATTTGAAAGCCACTACAGTCGCCACTCGAAATTCCGGTTGTTACCATAGAAGAACTTGTAGCCAACTGGCCATTGGTCACCTTCACACGATAATGCTCCCCTTTGGCCCCCCGCGGTGCCAAGGCTGTAATCCAGGCGTTGGCCGTAATATCCCCCGCAACCTGAAAATTAGCCGAGCCATCGCTAGTAGAAGCCATATTTACTGCAATTTTACCTACTAGTTTTGGCGCATCTGTTGGAGTGGCCCAATAGTAAAATTCTGTCTCGCCATTCTTCACTACCAGCCCCACCAATTTGCCCTTGTAATCGGAGCTGATCATTTTCAGGTCTTTTACCAAAATCGTTCCCAGGTTCAGGTTACCGCTACTTTTTAAGGTAAGCTTATCTACCACCTTTATTGCATTTGCTGAAGCGGGATCGGCATCGATATAAGCACGGGAAAGCAGGACAATAGCATTACCGCAGTAGCCATGATACATATTCAGGTCACCATACAACTTGGAGTCCGCGAATCCAAAATTTCCGGCTTCGCCCGGATATCCCAGTTCTGGGAAACTTTTGGAGGGACCAATTTCAGCATAGCTGAAACCCTTTCCATCGGCCAATTGATCGGATACGCCCCATGATACCGTATAGTCCTGTTTTGTAACACCGTCTTCTGCTGTAACCGTATATTTCACACCGCCTGTCTGCGCAAAATTCTGCGGAATACTAGGCTCAGGAGATACGGTTGCACCTTTGGAAAGATAAAAAGTAGGCACAGCAGCGGCAAGTAAATCAGTTGCCGATAAATAGGGCGAAACCTTAATCGTAATGGTATGGTCATCATTGATTGTTGCCCTGAAAAAAGTATTATTTTTACCCTTCACAGAAAAAGAGTTAATGATTCCAGGCTCATTACTACGTTCTTCTTTTTTACAACCTCCTAAACACATCAATAGCCCAAAGACTATCACTGTGTACAATTTTATATTTAGTTTTTTCATTGGAGTATTATTTGGTTTTCATTACCTGTTAATTTATGATCTTGAGTACATTACTACTCAAAATAGCCTCTCACGCGATACTGTCGGCTTGTTCCTTCACCAGACTTCACCGTAATGATTATTCCCTCTCCGGTAATGTTATGTCTACCGGATAAAGAAGGTGTGATGACTTCGTCATATGTAACTGTGGCTTTCAGAATAATATTGGACAGGTCCACATCTTTTTCCAGTGATTTAGATATAGGGAATAAAATAAGACCGTAGCCTCCCTCCACATCCTTTTGCGTGAAATTGCCTTTCATCATGTTGCCGTCTTTATTAAATTCATAAATTTCTGCCCTGAACTCGCCCGAACTTTGTGATGCTTTGCAAATCATTTGGGAGATCAGGTTGCTATCGTGGACATATATAAATTCCTGGTTTTCCTTGGCACAATTCCATTGCGAAATGCTCATCAAAATACCCAGAATCCATAGTCCCGTTTTATACATTAGTTTCATATCTGATACTTTATAGTGCTGTTAGCTATTACCAAAAAGGATTATTTTTACACAAATTATTGTTTGCCGTTTCCGCTGTAGGCAATGAGAAATAATAATATTTCTCTAAAAAAATGCGGGGCGACCCGCCATCTACCGCTACAGTTTCATACGAAAATGTGTTGTTGGTGTTTTTCGTAATCTTCACGCCATGTGCATTTTTACCATTAATTACACTCTCGGCCAGTCGCCACCTACGTAAATCCCAATAACGAAAGCCCTCACCTGCCAGTTCTACCGCACGTTCTTTGCGCAACAAAGCCATAAAAGCCTCTTTTGTGGGGGCATCAACAGTTGTCTTCTTAGGCAAGGCTACACGGCCACGAACTTCATTCAATGCATCCAATGCCTGTGATTGATAGGTAGCATAATCTAACTGCGCATAGGCTTCGGCTTTATTAAGCAATACTTCTGCGTAACGAAGAACCGCATCATACTGATAACTACCCTTGGTCACAAAATCGGTATTACCCTCCTGCAAATATTTACGCATGTAATAGCCTGTACAGGTATGCGCGCCGGTAGACGCAGATTGTTCAAAAGCTGTAAATCCATCGCTTCCACCCACGTAAGTCTGAATTTCCCTACCTTCCCAACGGGCTCCATTATACATTACTGTGGCATGAAAACGAGGCTCTCTGTCTGTATAAGGATTGGTATGATTGGTTAGATAGGTACTCCAGCTAAATGTTGTCCCGTCTTTGAATTCATAAAGATCGGCCAATTCGGCCGTTGGAACATGTTCGGCATATACATCTGTAGTGTACACTGCCTTATCTCCAAATGGACGGTTGTAACGATCATAATTATGCGTTACACTTCCACTTAAATAGTAAAGCCCAAATAAAATTTCCGTTGAATTGTTCTGTCCACCGTTTACCTGAAATACTTTGGCATAGTCGGCAGCCAGTTTTCCTCCCAACTCTTTCACTTTATTTGCTGCATCGATGGCCATTTGCCATTTTCCTGCATATAGGGCCATACGTGAGATCAAGCCGTAAGCTGTTTTCTTTGTCGCCCGTCCTTCCCAGGCAGCAGGCCAGACATCAGGCAGGGTATTGGCAGCCCATTGCAGTTCATTCAGTACAAAGTCCCAGCTCTCCGCTTCAGTAGCCCGGGCCCGGTTGATATCTTCTGCAATTGCACCGTCGTCCACCCCCCCATTTTTGCCCGAAACATCTGTGCGCAACACAACCCCACCATACACTCTGATCAAACGATAGTAAGAAAAAGCACGGCAAAGGCGAATTTCTGCGCGACGAACATTACACCAATCTTCGCCAAATTTGGCTACACCATATCGTTTGATGTCATTGAGCAATACATTGGCCCGACGGATGCGCTCGCCATATACCTGCGACCAGTTTTCAAAAGCACCCGCACTTCCTGTGGCAAAAGAACTTGCTTGTAATAAAGCTTTATTATATCCATGGTTATACACATCCCATGAAGTAGATTTGGTGAGGTCCGAGTAACTGTCGTAAAACTCGCCACGGCTATTGGCCACTTGCGAAACATCAGAAAACGTTTTGTAAGAAGCAGTAATGTACATCTCCGCAGCACTTTCCGTACTCCACATCGCCAGATCCGATAAATTTTGTGTGTTGTCTATATCCAATGCATCTTTGCAGGATTGGATGGATATCATTAGCGTAAAAACGCTCAATAACAGGAATATTCTTTTTTTCATTTTTACTTCTCCCCACATTAGAATGTTATGTTAATTCCTAGACTATATGTTTTTTGTTGCGGATAATAACCGTTACTTACCGATGGGCTTTCGGGATCTACGTACTTGAAATGACTAAACGTAAGCAGGTTTGTTCCTGCCAGATAAATACTAGCCCTGCTAAATGGCGTCTTTTTTAACACCTTCTCCGGAACATTGTATCCGATATTGGCATTTTTCAAACGTAAATACTCGCCATTGACCAACCACCAGCTCGATTGCCATGCATTGTTTCCGTTACTTACAGTTGTTAGGCGTGGGTATTTGGCATCCGTGTTTTCGGGTGTCCAGGCCTCTTCAATACGGTAATATGGCGAATTTCCATTTTCTGAGAAAGTTGAGGTATATACAGTTGAAGAAATGGTCCCCGAGTCGTACGCACCGGATAATTCATAATCTGTATGGGTTACACCCTGCCAAAGCATCGAAGCATAGAAATTTTTATAGTTTATGTCTATATTCAATGCAAAGTTTATTTCCGGAACAGCACCATAACCTGTTTTGACGTAATCGAAAGTAGAGCTGATGATACCATCACCATTCACATCCAGATATTTCAGGTCACCTGGTCGCAAATAGCCTGATGGTGCAGCAGGATAATGATCGATTTCGTCCTGACTCTGGAACAAACCCAGTGCCTGGAAACCATACCTTGCTCCCATCGATTCGCCAATGGCCGCCCGATAGTTAGGGCGGTTGTCGCTCACAATTCTGGAAAGTACCTTGTTACGCGCAAATGCAATATCTCCTCTCACAGAATAGCTCCAATCTGCATTGAGCTGATTAAAATGTTTCAGGGAAATTTCAAAGCCCTTGTTTTCTACCTTTCCTGAGTTTTTATATGTTGGATAATACCCACCCAGTGATGTTGGGTAGTTTCCGCCCTGCGATTCGAGGATATCTTTTGTCAGCTTATAAAATATGTTTACCTCGATGCCTAGTTTTCTGTTCCACAGGTCCATATCTAGCCCAAGATTATAACTATCGGTATTTGCCCAGGTCAAATTGCTATACAAATAGGGATTTATTGAATAAAACTGCGAAATAGCCTGATTGCCCAGCACCATGCTGTTACTGGCCAGTGCAAACAATGAATTGTGCTGAAATGGACTCACGGCATCATTTCCTGTTTTTCCATAACTGGCACGTAATTTTAAATAATCCACCTGGGGAAGCGCTTTTGCAAAAAAGTCCTCTTTCGAGACTACCCATCCAATGGAGGCAGATGGAAAGAATCCCCATTGATTTCCTGGTGCGAAAATATACGAACCATCATAGCGGAAAGCCACCTCTGCAAGATATTTCTCGGCATAAGCGTAGTTGAAACGTCCCACCCATGAGGCTTGTCCACCGGAATAAACATGAGAACCCGTAACTGGTGTAGTCGGGAAGGTAGATCCTAACGATAAATCTACCGGTTCGTCACTGTAATACCCTTGTTTGGTACCCGTCATGGTGTTCGAATAACTCTGTTTGGCTTCAAACAGTAACATAGCGCCTACATAGTGGTGACCAAATTCGCGGGCATAATCTAATTGCGGGCGCCATAAATAGGAATCGCCCCAGGACGCCGATTTTGAATAGGTATTGGCTGGCGAAAAACCACTTGCACCGGCAATGCCTTCATCAAAAGTTGGGTTGACATAATATAGCTCATAGTAGCGATCGTAATTAGAATCGACCGTGTTTCCATAATTATAGGAGCCAAAAATCGATACTCTTAAGTTTTTCAGTACATCCGTTATATCCGAAAAATCATACTCCAATTTGAAATTGGAATCAAAATTCCAGCGGGTCTGTTTCTTAAATCCCGACTCTGTCAATGCCGCATAACCGTTTACGTTATAGGTTGAGCCCCTCCATGCGGTTTCGTGCCCTTTATATTGATCTTTAATAATTGGTATAGAATTTATCGCTTGTCTGATTGGATTAAATTCGCCCTGATTGGTTATTGACGATCCAGGCCATGATCTGTCTGCACGATATCCTGCAAGATTGGTGGTAAACTTTAGATTTTTAGCCACCTCAATATCCAGGTTGGTCCGCAAGTTATAACGTTTAAGTCCGGTGTTGATCAACGTACCTTCCTGATTCATGATGCCTGCACTGGTAAAGTATTTAGTTTTCTCCGAACCTCCCGAGGCTGAAATATTATGTTGCTGGGTCCTTCCTGTCCTAAAAATCTTATTCAGCCAATCTGTTTGTCCCCAGATACTATTGGGATCATTATCCATCACTTTATTTTGAATATCAGCTGTCCAGATTGGGGTAAGTCCATCCATTGCCCGCGCCTTATTGTGCCAATACATGTAATCAGGGGCATTCAACATTTCCGGCATCGCTGTATTTTCAGTCAACGTCATCGATGCATCGTAAAGGATTTGTGCGGGGCCTGCAGTTCCTTTTTTTGTGGTGATCAGGATTACACCATTAGCTCCCTGTATACCATAAATTGCTGCAGCTGCATCTTTCAAAACTGATACCGATTCAATATCGTTTGGATTTACATAGTCAATAGGCCTGGGCACCCCATCTACAAGAATCATGGGGCCATTGCTTCCGGCAAATGAGTTCAGTCCACGTACATACAAAGTTGTTCCGTCCTCGCCGGGTTTTCCTGAACTCTGGATACTGGTCAACCCAGGCAGTTTGCCCGTAAGCATATTGGAAACATTCTGCATCGGCGCCTTCATCAACTCTTTAGCGCTGATTTGTGAAACTGCTCCGGTCATATGTACCTTTTTTTGGGCGCCATACCCCACAACTACCGAAACTTCTTCAAGTGCTGATGCAGCAACCTCAAGCGTTATACTCATCAAAAGATTGTCGCCAACTGACACTTCCCTTGTCTTATAACCTAAATAAGAAATGACCAGTACATCCCCTCTATTTACGCCAGTTAACGTAAAATTTCCGTTTTCATTGGTCACAGTCCCCTTGCCTGTACCTTTCACTTTTACCAAAGCGGCTGGCAGCGGTCTGCCATTTTCATCCAATACACGTCCGTTTACGTCAACGGCACGCAATATGGCAACTACATTTTCCAAAAGTGAAGGTTCCTTTTTGACCACAATTATGGTGTTCTTCTTGATCTCATAATGGAAAGGCTGTCCCGCAAATACCAGGGTAAGGACATCTTTCAATTCGGCGCTACTCACACTAATATTGACAGGTTTAGCACCTTTCAGCAAGTTATCTGTGTAAAAAAAATTGTATCCACTCTGGTTCTTGATGGCTTTAAAAACAGCCTGAATGGATTCGTTTGACTTATTGAGGGTTATTTTTTGTGCAAGCCCTGATGCACTAACCTGCAAAAGAGATGCTATTAATATTACGGTGGTTAATCGCATAATTAACAATATTTTATGGTATAGCAATCTAGGTATACCAATTTTCCTAGTATATTTTTGATACATTCGTATATGTTTGGTTAAGCAGAAACCTTTCTTTTCCACGAGGCAGGGTTCTGCGATAGATTAAAGTTGTTTTTTCAATTTTAGTATCAAACCAGAACCAGGAGTGTAGCAAGCACTTCTGGTTTGTTTTCCTTTCGATGGTTATGGTATGCTTTTTCTCATGTCGTTTTGATTGATGGTAAACATTCTGTTAATTGCCCAATGTGTTCATTTTGACACATAAATTTTTCGTCCCTCAATTTTGAAATGAGCCGCTCCGGTCGATTCTATGATAGAGAGTAAGCTTGATACATTATCAAATCTGGATACTGTCCCACTAAATTTTTCATTGGTTTTATCGCCAATGTACACCACCTCAACATTGTACCACCGTTCCACCATTCTCATTACCCCATCAATGGGTTCACTTTTAAACATAAAATCATTGTTTTTCCAGGCTATGGCCAAATCCGTATCAACTTTGTCAATGCTAAGTTTATTTCCTTCCAGTTTACCCTGCTCTCCAGGTTTTAAAGTTTCCAGGTTATTGCCTGCCGTGATCCGTACACTTCCTTCCAGCAAAGTCGTTTTTTCTGTCGGCTCATTCTCATAGCTGTTGATGTTGAAATGCGTTCCCAGCACCTCCACTTCCTGTTTTGCAGTTTTTACCACAAATGGATGCGCCTTATCTTTTGAAATTTCAAAATAGCCTTCTCCTTGTAGCTTTACTACCCGTTTACCTTTATCCAACAAGGAGGAAGTATAGGTTAAGCTTGAGGCTGCATTTAAAAAAACCAAAGATCCATCAGGTAAACGCAGCTGAAAAGTTTGTCCTTTTGCTGTAGACAAGGTATTGCTTGTTCCCGCCATATTTAAATCCTGCAGCTTTTTATCGGCGATAACATAAAATAATTGTCCATTGGCAGTTTTAGTAATAGACACACCTCCTTCTTTTGCCAGCTGCCCATGAACCGCAGCCGACAGCACAATCTTCTTACCATTGGATAAGGTAAGTGTTGCACCAACACCTCCAGGCAAAACATCTTGTTTCCGGGAGGTCAGTTCATCAGGTTTAAGGATATTATGATTTCCTGTAAAAAACCAAACCCCAAAAATCATGAGCACTACCGAAGCGGCTACCATGGCCAGGCGTGGCCATATTTTCAACAATTTCCGTTTGGAACTACTTGAGGTTGTATGTTCCCCAAATTCAAGTACATGCTGTAATATTCTTGTACGTGCACCTTTGGCATAATAGGTTTCTTCATTGCCCAGTGCATCACTATAATCTTCATCATCGTAAATATGGTCTACCGATTTCGCAAATAGCTCATCATACACCCCACTACTAAGCATCTTATAAAACTCTTCCAACTCAATTACCGAAGCCTCATGACTACGATAACGATTCAGTAAATAAACAAATCTTTTTTGCATCGGCTTTCCATCAAAGGTTTATACCCCTCTTTTTTATACAGACTGTTTTACCCATTAAAAAGGAGTAATGTAAACTCAAAAAAAATAAAAAAATTAATTTAGCAGGATTGGTGTAGTTAAAACCAGTACCATACCAGCACTCATGCTTGAGCTTACTGATGCCTGAATAAACTTAACAGCCAGTTGAATGTGTTTTTTTATGGTTGCTTCAGAAAGCCCCATCTTTTTGGCAATCTCTTCCGCTTTTAACCGATCGTAACGACTCATCATGTAAACCGCACGTTGCTGTGGTGGAAGTTTAGCAACGGCATTTTCAATCATCTGACGATATTCGTCGGTGGGATTGTCCAGCAAATCGACCTCGGATTCTGCAATCAGCACCTTCTCTAGTTTGGTATGGTATACTCTTTGCGTGGCTATTTTTTTCAATTCATCCAGCGTTTTATTCCTGCATAACACATACATATACCTGCCAAAGCTGTCAACAGACCGGAGTGTCTCACGCCTCATCCAGATTTTAACAAAAGCATCCTGTACAATTTCTTCTGTCAGTTCTCTGGATTGTATAAGATTGAACACCAGCTTTCCTAAAGGTTCGTAATACCAATGGAACAGCGTAGTAAAAGCACGCTCGCTTCCTTCTGCCGTCTGCAACGTCAATTCAGTCTCATTTATAATCGGTTTAATCGACATATGCTCCTTTGCTACTTGCTGATATTTGGCTGTTATTATTGGCTTTAGTGTAACTTATCCCCCAGATAAGCTAACACATAGGTACTAATTTTCTGTTGAATTTACAGAGGTGGATGAAAATTTAATATTGAATTGGGAAATACACAAATGGGTAAATGTGAGTATTTATTTCTCACTGTCACCATACAAAGTCCAACCTAATCACTCAAAATTAGTACAAAAGCACTATTTAGATAAAACGGCATAACTTATGCAGATTGGCACACAAACAAATCAAACTAATGAAATTTTTATTTAACGTTCTCGCAATAGGGCTTTTATTGCAGTTCAGCAGTTGCGTAAAAGAAGAAATTGACACACCACTACTTTCACCTGAATTAAGTGATTTTACAATTAGCCCAAAACGTATGGGCGAAGAGCCGTTTATATTGGTCAATCCAAAAAGCAAGAGTGACGGCGTCTTTGTATTTAAGGTAAACGATTCAAGGTTAGCCAGCATTAATGGAAAAGTTGTTACCCTTAAACAGAACGGAACTTGCACCATTACCGCCATACAACTTGCTTCAGGTGGTTTTAAAAAAGATTCTATACAAGCTACTTTTGTTATTAACCCTTTACAAGCTCCTCTAATGTCTGAATTTAAACTGGCTACTAAAATGTTGGGCGAAGCACCATTTGAACTGGTTGCACCAAAAAGTAACAGTAAAGGTGCCATTACCTACACCAGTAGCAATCCCGATGTGGCGAGCATTACCGGGAGCACGGTGACTATAAAATCGACAGGAAAAACTACAATAACGGCCAATCAGGCTGCTGATGGCACCTATCTGGCCGGTAAAATTACAAGCGAACTGATAATCATTAACCCTCCGGTTCAGGAGCAGACAGTTACCGATGTGGATGGCAATGTTTATAAGACGATTAAAATAGGTACACAGACCTGGATGATGGAGAATCTTAAAACTACACGCTACAGAGACGGTACTCCTATACCAAATTTAACAGATCCGGCTGCATGGAGTGCTGATCTCGCTGGCGCATACTGTAATTATGATAATAACCCCGCCAATGCAAATACGTATGGCAGACTGTATAACTGGGATGCGACTCACAACATACACCAACTTGCACCTACAGGATGGCATGTACCTACTGAGGCAGAGTGGGCAATATTATATGCTTATATTGGTGGAACCCGGGAAAGCGGTTTAAGGATTCAGGATACCAGGCAGGGTTATTGGGCAAATCAGGTTGTGGCTAATAATGAAACTAAATTTAGCGGTCTGCCTGGAGGTATCAGAACTGATGCTGGTTTGTATGCAAAGTTGTCATGGGACGGCATATGGTGGACAGATACAAGATTGGGAACAGTCACAGCCGTAGCCTATGATTTATATGCGAAAGGATATATTGAGCGATTAGAGGCAAAAAGGGCCAGTGGTTTTTCAGTCCGTTGCATAAAAGATTAACGTGATTTACCTGAAATTAACAAAAAACGCCTTTATATAAATAAAGACGTTTTTTGTTAATCAATTAATAGCCCTGATTTTGAACCAGGTTTGAGTTCGCTTCAATAGCGCTAATAGGAATCGGCAGCAACACTTTGTATGCCGGTGTAACAAAATCCTTTTCAGCTCTGGCGTCACGGTATTTATTGAAACGGACCAGATCGGTTCGACGGTTGCCTTCCCAATAAAGTTCAAACCCTCTTTCCTTTAATATCTTATCCAGATCCAGCGAAGTATAGGCAGGCATACCACGTTTTGTATTTCTGAGATAATTGATATCTTCAAGTGCTCCGGATACATTGCCCGATCTGAACTTTGCCTCGGCACGCATCAGATAGGTATCGGAGATGCGATAAAGAGGGAAATCATTACCTGCATTGCCTGTATTTGTACTGGAAGGATTTGGTGCAAACTTAACTACCCTTACCCCAGCCTCTTCTTTCGAATTTTTAATGCTAAACTCTTTGGTATATACCAAAGGTTCTCCTGTACGTGTTTTTAAGGCAGCACCTGTAGTTGAATACTGCTGACCTATTAAAAATCCCTGATTAAATCCAAGCTGACTAATTAACCTTCTGTCGCTAAACCTTTTATCGGAAGTATCCCAGGTATCTACAAAAGTAGGGGTTGTACAACAGCCATTCCACAGACTTGTAAAAGTTCCAAACTTTTGGTTATAATGCAAAGTAATGGGAATCCAGACAGAACCGGTAAGCCCAATGGTTTCATCATAGATTACAGACAAAATAGACTCTGTATTTTGAAGATACTTTGCATTGTCATACTGAAACATCCCCCAATAATCATCAGCTACAGTATATTGTCCTGAACCAATAATGGCATCGCATGTTGCCACTGTTTCCGGCCATTTGCTTGTTCCGGTATATACCTCATGGTTTAGATACACATTGGCCAATAGCATTTGAGCTGCCGCTTTAGAGACTCTGCCATAAGGTACTTCTGATTTATTCTTTAATACCGGGATAATCTCATTCAGTTCCTTGATCATTCGCTCTACCGCAACCTGACGCTCCATAATCCTTGGGGTAACCGAATAATCTGTCTCGGTATGTTCTCTGAAAGGGAATTTACCAAAATTGTCAGTCAGTTTGAACATACATAACGTCCTTATAAATCTGGCCTCGGCCATATATCCGTCAATTTTTTCCGATTTTGGAAAAGCCGATAAATACTGTAAAGCAACATTACAACGTGTAATCCCGAGCATAAAGCTGTTCCAGGTATTTCTGACATAAGAATTGCGGGGATCATAATCATGGGTAAATAACGCTTGCAAATCGGGCGAGACCCAGTCAGAACCTCTTGCCGGCCAGGCCAGCTCATCCGTAACGGATTCTAAAGTGCCCCATACCCCGCTTCTGTTTTGAATGTCTCTGAGATAAGCATAAGGAGGCGCAAGAATCATCTCTGCATTATCCGGATTAGTGATCACCTTATTCCCATTCACTTCATCTAAAATTTCCTCGTCAACACTACATGAGCCTAAAAAAACCAATAATGCGATGGTCATTAAATATATCTTTTTCATCTGTTTTTTATTTAAACACTTTATACAGTTTAACGCGTCATTATAATTCAACATTTATACCAAACAAAACCGTTCTGGCCTTAGGATATGTTGTCCAGTCTATACCTATTGAAGGTACACCGCTGGCCGAATGGTCGGCATTTACCTCAGGGTCATATCCGGAATATTTAGTAATTACAAATAGGTTGTTGGCTGTAAGACTAAACCTTACTTTATTTAACCAATCCAGTTTCTTCAACTTCAAGGTATATCCCAGTGTAGCGTTAGACAAGCGCAGGTATGATCCATTTTCGATAAAACGGCTACTATAGGTTAAAGTTCCATTTGGATTTTCGTTTGTATTTATTGCATCCTTCCTTACATTCCATTCTTTGGCAATCAATGTATTCTGATCAATAATATTGGCCAGGTTATTATAAACTTTGTTTCCAAATATTCCATTGAGCGCCACATTAAAATCAAACTGCTTGTAAAAAATGCTGGTATTAAATCCGTAAGTAAACTTAGGTAATGCCGAGCCTAAGTCCTGCTGAAGTTCAACACCGTTGGCATCGGTCTCAAAAATACTGTTCCCTTGTTGGTCAAAACCAAGGAACTTTCTGCCCCAAAAGGTACCGATTGGATATCCGTTTTTAATAATTTGAGAAGAAAATCCTGTTATACCAGGTCCACTAGGTGCTCCGGTTGTAATTTGACTAATTGGCAGTCCTGAAACCCGGTTTTTTATCGTCGTAAAATTCAACCCCAGGTCCCAGCTAAAATCTTCTTTTTCTACAACAACACCATTTAGCGAAAGTTCCAGTCCCTGATTTTTAATCTTCATATCCTGAACATTGGTCCATACCCTGGTAGTTGGTGCAGGTGCCACCGAAAAAACCTCCAGCAATACATCCCTGGTTGTCTTGTTAAAATAATCTATGGTTCCGTTGATCCTGCCTTTCAACAAACCGAAATCAAGCCCCAGGTTATATTGGCTCGTTTTTTCCCAGCGAATATCCGGATTAGGCGTACGGGTGAGTGTAATTCCCTGAACAACATTCTTGGTCGACCCATCTAAAATTGCACCACCGGATGAGCCTAATAAAATCTGAGATATTTTATTCGGAATTTCCTGATTTCCGGTAATCCCCCATCCCATACGAAGCTTTAAATTGCTAAAAGCATCCAATTGTTTCAAAAATTGTTCTTCACCAATTCGCCAGGCTGCCGAGGCAGAAGGGAAATATCCATATTTATTATTTGCACCAAACTTAGTTGAGCCATCGGCCCTTAATGTTGCGGTAAGTAGATATTTATCATTCAGGCTATAATTTAACCGACCAAAAAAAGATTGAAGTGCATTTTTTACAATGTAAGAACTAACAGTAGCCTGTTTTGAATTCCCTAAACTCAGATCATTGATATAATCAAAATCATCAATAGTAAAACCTTCTTCGCTGAGTTTATAAGACTGAGCTTTAAACTGTTGATAGGAATGTCCTGCAAGCGCATTAAACTTATGCCGATCTGCAACAGTAAAATCATAGGTCAGAAAATTCTCGATCAGGTTACTGGACAGTTCAACATTACTGATATCCGCCGTCCCCTTATTGCTCAAATATATTAAACTGTGATGTTGGGTAACCTTTCTGGAAGCATTGGAATGGTCTGCCGCCACATTTATTTTATATTTCAACCCTTTGATAATTTCAAGAGAAGCGGTAATATTTCCCAATACCCTATCATTTTGATTTAAATCGTTTGTACGATTAATCATCGCCAAGGGGTTCCTTACATCTTTACTCATTTGATAATAAGTTCCATCCGCATTATATACAGGAAGCGTTGGATTGTTTTTAAGTGCCGACAAAATTACATCGCCTTCAAATCCACCAGTTTCACCTATTGGCACACGCTGATCATTAGTCCGCGCTGCCGTAAGGTTTGCCTCAATTCTCAGTTTATCATGAATCAGGTTCTGGGTGACATTAAAACGGGCAGTAATCTTTTCCAAACCGGTTTTTCTAATGATTCCGTCCTGATTAAGGTAGCTAACAGAACCCCGGTAGTTTCCCTTGTCGTTTCCACCTCCATAGGAAAGATTGTGATTCTGACTGTAGGCCTTTCTAAAAATTTCGTCCTGCCAATTTGTATTTGCACCATAATCTCCTCCCGTAATCCCTTTCGATACGCGGTAAGCTTTAAATTCTTCGGCATTTAGCATGCTCAACTGCTTTGGCAATTCCGACAAAGAACCCGTTGCAGAATAATTTAAGACGCCTAATCCTGATTTTCCTTTCTTTGTTGTGATTAGGATTACCCCGTTTGCACCTCTTGAACCGTAAATTGCCGTTGCCGAAGCATCCTTTAAAATGTCTATCGAGGCAATGTCATCAGGATTTAAAAAGTTAAGCGGGTTTTTGGCGGCATTGCTACCAGTCCCTGAAATTGTTGCTCCTGAAGGCTGGATGTTGGTGATATCCAAAGGGACACCATCTACCACATATAACGGATCCTGGCCAGACCTGACAGAATTCGATCCACGAACCCGAACCAATGCACCCGCTCCTGGCTCACCCCCATTGGTAATCACATTAATTCCCGACATACGTCCCTGCATTAAATCAACGGGGTTACTAACCAATCCTTTGTTAAAATCCTTACTACTCAAAGTAGCAACAGAACCAGTCAGGTCTTTTTTGCTAACAGCACCATAACCTACCGAAACCACAACTTCATTTAGTCCAACAGCGCTGCTTTCCAGTCTGACGTTCAATACTCCCTTTCCGTCTGTTTTTATTTCTTTCGGCTCCAGTCCTACGTAGGAAAAAACCAGCACATCACCAATTTGAGGAGAGATTTCATATTTCCCCTGCAAATCAGTAGTTGTTCCCAGTTTTGAATTTTTCACTTTGACTGACACCCCCGGAAGCGTAACACCTGAAGCGTCGGTTACAGTTCCTGAAACCCTTTGTCCTTTAATTTTCTCCTGGGGCTTTTCAACGCGAGGCTTTAAAACAATAAGATGATCTTTCTGGACGCTATAGGTGATTGTTTTATCGGCGAACAACGTACCAAGTATTTCCTGAATTGACTTATTTGTAGCCCGAATAGAAACCTTACGATTTACATCAATCTGTTCGCGCTGGTAAAAAAAACGATAAGGTGTTTTTTGCTCAATTGCCTTTAGCACATCAACAATTCTGGCCTGTTCATAATTTAATGTTAACGTATTTGGGGTTTGGGCTTTCCCTTCCAAAACAATAAACATGAAGCTGAACAACCAAATAACAAATGTCCACCTGAGCCCCGACGATTTAATTGCATTTGAAACTAATAAGTAGTTTTTATATATTTTTTGCATAGTTTTAAATAAAGATTAATTCTAAAATCCTTTTGAGTTTGTCTTTATGCCGAAAGAAAGGTTGAAGCGTCTTTCGGCATCTTTTTTTTAGTCTCCTGTTGTTTACATAGGCTTTTTATTATTTAAAAAATCTGTTAATTATTGTTTCTCAATCTGTATGTTCCCATTATCTTTTACTGTATATTTAAAGGGTAGTGTTTCTTTAAGGATATCCAACACCTTATCAAGCGCCTCGTCTCTTATTGTGCCATCATAGTGATAATTAAACAATTCAGGATCGTCAACTTCAAAATGGACGTTATATCTGCCTTCCAGCATCTTTAACAAATCTTTAAAATTCTTATTTTCAAACCGGACTTCAGTTTCTTTCCATAAAGAAGAAAAACCGGATTCAACATTCCTCAGGTCAACCAATCCCGTCGTTTTATGAAAGGTAAACTGCTGTCCAGGTTTTAGCTTAACGGATGAAATATTCTTCTGACCTTTAACAGGAAGGATCTCAATTACTCCCTCCTGAAGGGTAGTCACTACTTCTTGTTTATTCCGGTAAGCACAAACATTAAATTTTGTTCCATGTACCAGTACACGATAGCCGGAAGTATGCACAACAAAAGGAACCTTGCTATTTTTTCGAACATCAAACCAGGCTTCGCCGTTCAAAAACACCTCTCTCCTACCATCATTGGTATTTAGTTGATAGCGAAGTCTGGAATTTGAATTCAGAAAAATCCGGGTACCATCAGGTAAAATACTTTCTGCTTTTGATTCAGCTGGCGCTATGAATGTAAATGTTGCTTTTTCATTTTGATCAAAATAAGATTGGACAAAAAAGATGTAAAACAGTATACCAAATACAAATACCGCTGCACTGGAAACTACATATTTAGCCCAGCGAACGATACGTTTTCTTTTTATTCCACGTTCATTGTCGGCTATGGTATTGCAAATTCTATCATACAAGGGATCCAGACTAACACCTTCCTGTTCAAATGAAGTTTCACAATCTAAAACCCGATATAAATCTCCCTTTACCTCAAACTCCAGCTCCGGCTGATAAAATGATCTGACAATTTTTTCCTGATGATCTTCTGTATGCATATTTTAAGTAAGGATATTATGGCTTAAACCCTGCCTTACCTACCTTATACGAATGAAATACGCCAACTACTCACTCAGCAAAAAAATAATTGATATTAGTAGAAATAATACAACAGCAGATACAAAATGTATTTGCTATCGATATGTAATTTTAAGAAAGCCATTGCCCTGTAAACCTGGTTTTCAACCGTTCTAACAGAAATATTTAGTTTTTTGGCAATTTCTTCATAACTCAACCCCTCAACCCTGCTCATGGTAAATACCAGTCGCCGCTGGTCGGGCATCTGGCCAATAAGTTGATCAATCTGTTCCTGAAGCTCATTAAACATCAGGTTATTCCATGTGGTATCATCCTGTTCACTTAACTTATAGGAAGACCATTCGGCACATAACTTCTCCAGTTTTCTTTTTCTCAACTGGTCATAAATTATGTTAACTGCAATTTTATAAATAAAAGCCTTAACATTCCTCGATTCATCGATGTACTCAAATTGATTCCACAACTTTATAAAAACATCCTGAACCAGCTCTTCAGTATCATGTACGGACTTTAAGTAGGACATGCCAAATGAATAAATTTTTGGGCCATAAAGCTTAAACAGCGCTTTAAACGCTTCGTTCCTTTCTTTTTCATTTCTCTTATCAGCAGAAAGAAAACTAATCTTAGGCCCCGTATTCAACTTAAATTCAATTTGGTTTTAGTTGGAAAGATACACAAGTGCCTCAATAATGCAAAAATATTTCTCTTAAAAGCCCCGCTTAGTTTAATAACTAAGCGGGGCTCTTCATATCAATACCAATCTGCCACCGGTACTCCTGTTGTAATTAATATTTCTTCACAAAGTTGACGATTCTTCACACCTTCTTCACACCTCCTTCACACAAAACCCACAAAAGGGTACTTTTTTGTGAAGGATATGTGGAGATGGTGTGAACTATGTGAGGAAAAGGTATCCGGAAGTTTTATTTTATAAAAGCACCAATTTTCTTGTTCACATCTTCTCCCCTCAGGTCTTTCGCAATAATGACACCTTCAGGATTAACCAGAAAATTCTGTGGAATGGCCGAGATGCCATATTTAACAGCCAATTCACTCTTAAAGCCTTTCAGGTCACTTACCTGTATCCAGGGCATCCCATCTTGTTTTACAGCATTTAACCATGCTGCTTTTGTTTCATCCAGAGAAACACCCACTACTTCAAATTTTTTGTTTTTTAGCTCATTATAAGCTTTCAACAAATGAGGATTCTCTGCACGGCATGGCCCGCACCAGCTGGCCCAAAAATCAACCAATACATATTTACCTTTTAATGAAGACAGTTTAAATTCATTGCCCTTATCATCGGTTTGGGTAAAATCTACGGTCTTTCCTATGGCTATCTGTTTTGCCTTATCATATTTTGCGGTCAATGCTTGCCCGGTGAAGCTGCCCAGTACTCGTTTACTTAACGGCTTATAATAAGCCTCAAAAACTTTTGGATCAATTACGGCAGTCTTTTCTGAAGCAATGAGGTCAAGGGCTACATAAGAATCGGGGTGACTAAAGATAAAAGAATCCAATGCAGCTTCAATTTTTGCATGTACCGGCCTCGCTTCTGCCTGGATTTTTTTGATCTCAACTGTATCTTTTACTTTAGCGTAATAAACTTTGCTGAAGCGTTGGGTAATTTCCCTGAACTGCGCCAGTAATGCTTCCGACTTAGAGGTCCATAGCAGAAAATCGCTTTGCGCAGCAGTGCCCGTAATGTTTGCTTTGGATATATTTCCGTCGCCTGTTACTTTATACTTTCCTTTTTCCAGGTAAAATTCTTTATATCCCTCGCCTCCTCTTCGCACTGAGGTATCTTTTTTCAACGGTACCAGGCTCAGGTAAGCCCTGTTACCAAAAGCAGTAGTCCCATTGAGCACAAATTTGCCATTTTTGACTAATGCAGAGTCTTTAGCATCTTTGCCTTCGCTATTCTTATAGCTTAATATCACTTTTTTATCGCTCCCTATACCAGAAAAGTTTCCCGAAATTTCAAATTTATCCTGTGCCATGCTTAAACTTGCAGGAAACAACAACAGGGCTCCGATAATTATTTTAAGGTTCATCATGTATTTTTATGTTACTTAATCAATTCAGCTAATTTTTTTGTCAGCGCTTCTCCCCTCAGGTTTTTGGCGATGATTACACCTTGCGGATTAATAAGCAGATTTTGCGGAACGGAATTGATGCCATACATAACTGCCACTTCATTTTTCCAGCCTTTCAGGTCACTTACATGAATCCATGGCAAACCATCTTTTTTAACCGCCTCTGCCCAGGCCGCTTTACCTCCTGGATAATCAAGTGATACGCCTACGATTTCAAAATTCTTGCCTTTCAATTCATTGTATGCTTTTACCACATTGGGATTCTCGGCCCTGCAGGGTCCACACCAACTGGCCCAAAAATCAACCAGTACATATTTACCTCTTAATGAAGAAAGGGTAAATGGATTACCATTTAAATCATTTTGAGTAAAATCTGTGGCTTTAGCCCCAGTTTGACGACGTCTGCCAATTTCAATTTTTTCCGCGGTACGCTGTCCGAGCGGAGAAGATCTGAGTTCTGCAGAAAAACGCCTGAAAAGCGGTTCTACTTTTGCAACTTCGAAATGACTATCCAGCACATACATATTGAACGTGTACAGCCCCATAAAGGTGTTTAAATGGCTTTCTGCAAACTTCAGGCTGATATCCTTGTTTTTAGCCACTAACTTTTGAATGCTGTCGCCCGCCATTTTACGTTCTTCCAAAGATTTGATATAGGATCCGTCGGCGGCTTTCTTCCCAAATTCATCTTGCACTTTGATAATCTTAGCCGTAACGGGCTTAATCATGGCTTCCCGCTCTTCGTTTTCACGGTTGGCAACCGAACCGGTAATTTTAGCATTGCTAATCAAATCTGTTCCAACCATGGTAATCTTCGAGTTCTCGATAAAAAAACCTTGAGAATCGCGAGGATTTCCCAAAGCCGACTCACCGAAATGTCTAACCGTTAAAATGGCATTTTGAGGTTCATTAACACTTCCGGTAAATTGAAACGCTCCACTCTTTATTTCAGTCGAATCGACTTCTTTCCAGGCATTGTTTTTTAAAAGAACAAGGTAAGCTTTAGCCTGGCCTTTAATGGCCGGTAATTTTCCTTGTATGGTATAGCTTTTTTGAGCTGCTGCCATAAAGGGCAGCAGCATCAAAATTGGAATCAATGATTTTTTCATTATTGTGTTATTTATCGATTATAAGTTGTTTACAATTAGTTCCTCAACAAAATTCCACCTACAAAACCTATATTGTAAACAATCGTTGCCGATACATTGTAAGGCGTTGCAGTCAAAATGGTAAAGCGCAGATATCTGGCAGTGGTTAACGAAGGCATATTTATAGTCTGCCTTTTTAATGTATTGTTGACATCTATTGCATACGTACCCTTGTCTACCCAGTTAATGTTATCCGAACTTGTTTCCACTTTAGCAGAGGTGGTATAACCACCAACAGCTGCTGTTATGCCAGTTGGAAAGAAATAGTCAAATGACGGGAAAGTAACATTTCGCCCAAAATCAATACTCAACCACTGTGGTAAAGCTACCGTATTAGAACTTGCCCAAAAAGTT
Organism: Pedobacter schmidteae; assembly: GCF_900564155.1. Classification (NCBI taxonomy): domain Bacteria; kingdom Pseudomonadati; phylum Bacteroidota; class Sphingobacteriia; order Sphingobacteriales; family Sphingobacteriaceae; genus Pedobacter; species Pedobacter schmidteae. The sequence goes on from NZ_LS999839.1 coordinate 5,723,583, forward strand.
GTACCAGTAGTGGCATCTATTGCTCTGGCAGGTACATTCACCCCCAGTGTGGACGATGCAGTGGCTACCAGGGTATATCCTGTATGGTCAATATAGGTAGCATCCCCTGTTTTAAAAACATAGTAAATTAACTTGCGTGTTTTTGGGTCCTGCATTTGCCCATCTACGGAGGAAATCACCAGCGGAAGCACATAAGTACTGTGTGCTTTTAACGAGGTGAGCACGCGAAAGTTTAGCACACCTGCTTCTGAAATGTTAGCACCAGCAGGAATGGTTACATTTGGTTTGTAATAAAGATAGGCTGTAGTAGGCAGTAACAGGGCACCAGCTCCATACTTTTGCCTATAATCAACAATCTTAGCTGTATCTGTTGCAAAAGTTACCTGATGTACATCCGTAGAAGTTTCACCCTGTAAGGTTGCTTTCATCTCCAGGCTAATTAAGGCCTCATTCCTAATGTCCAGATCCCTTACCACAACATCTGTCGATGCGGGCACGTCAAAGGCCACACGCCCTTCAGCCAGGGGCTCAGGGGCAGTTTTGTCTTTTTTACAAGACATAAACAATATCACAATCGTGCATATTGCTAATATATTTAACTTATAGGTCTTCATCTTCTAAATTTTATATCTATGGATTCTGTATCATGTCAGGATTAAAAGCCATCACCTGTACCGGTATTTGCAGCGTATATTTGCTACTGTGTGGTTCAAGTGTTGCCACTACTACATTCTGTGCAGTTGTACGGGTAATTGTTGACATTCTGTTCTCTGTATCCAGTCTTCTCATATCGAACCAGCGTAAACCATGGAAAGGCAATTCCCGCCTTCTTTCTGCCAATACTTCGTTCAATATGTCAATCTGATTGCCGGAATTAAAATCTCTGCTTGTTACTGGTGTACCAGTATATCGATTCCTACGTACCTGATTCAGGTGATCAAGAGCTGTCGTAAGGCTATTTGCCCGTGCAGCGCACTCGGCGGCAATCAAACGCATCTCCTGCACAGTTGTGCCGGTGTTTGTTAGTGCAAAAACGGGGGTAACATTTTGAGCATTAAACTGCGTCGCTCCTCTTACGTTACTGGACCAATTGACATACAAAACGGTTCTCCTCGCATCATTGTTGGCAAACGTACTTTTGAGTTCTGCAGTTAATGACAATCCAGCAGCAGCAGTTGACCTCCCGTAAATTACGTCGGGATGTGACACCACATTTCTATTGGTCGGAAAAGTTGCAGCATTGGTGAAATCAATCATCGTTGCACGGGTATTGGCTAGCGCCAGCTCAGCATAACGTTGCGCTTCACTATATTCCCTCCTGTATAAATAAACCCGTGCCAGTACACTATATGCCGCAGCTTTCGAGCCCCGAAATCTTGCATTGCTGTTATCAACGGGAAGATTAGGAATAGCTTCATTGATATCGTCAATGATGTGTTGGTAAATTTCAGCTGTGGTACTTCTGTTTGGTGCCTTTTGACTTACATTGTCCGAAGTAACAAAAGGTACCGCCAGGTCGGTTGCAGCGGTTGCTGCATCGTATGGCTTGGCATATTCATTAACCAGGTAGAAATAAGAATGTGCACGGCCTAATAAGGCCTCGGCCCTGATACTATTTTTTTGCGATACAGTACCGCCTTGCGCAGCGTCGATACCCAATAATACAGTATTGAACAGGCTAATCCTTTTATAGTGCTCGCCCCATAAATAGGTGAACGATGTCACATCAGTTGTAAACTGAGGTGCCCAGGTATAAATCAGATCACCCAAGGTGATAGGCGGATTACCAACGGTTACAAAATCAACATTGTCCGTCATGTAGTTCAATATATTACTCTCCGTTTCAGAAGTGAGCGCAATGCTATTCAACCAGAGATCAAAGTCATTCGTTGTTTTCAGCAATTGCTTGCCCTTTGGCTCAACATCCAGATATTTGTCGCAACCGCTAAATACCATACAGCAAATAAGCAATTGGGCGGCTATATATTTAAATTTCTTCATTGTTGTAAATTTTAGAAGTTGGTAAACAAACCTAGTGTGTACGTAGGAGTTAAATAAGATTTTGCATAACTTCCTGTTGCCATACTAAAGTTATAACGGTTAAAGCCTACCGTGTACAGGTTAGAGGCCTGGGCTTTGATCTCGAAGTTCTTGAATCCTGCCTTTTTTATGAAATTCACGTCATTCAACCGATAAGAAACCGTAAGATCACCAAGTGTCATGTAATCACCGTCCACTACATAGTTGCTGTTATAGCGGTAAGCCCATGATGGATTTGTAGCATTCAGGTCAACCAGGTTTGGAATATCTGTTTTCAACTCATCACCCGGAACTCTCCAAAAGTTATTAGAGCCCGGCAAAGGTCTAATATCTGCAGGAGTAGGCCTTGGTACCCTTACCTTAAAACCACCGTAATAATTAATCATTGCAAAGAAGTAAAAATTGCCGACATCAACCCGGTTACTTAATCCAGCATTAATAGTTGGAATAGTAGTTCCGGAGTACTGCACCAATCCCGATTCCTTACTTGACATTGCAGTAGCTATAGGCGTTCCTGTATTACTGGTATTAACCACATATTGTACCCCGCTAGGGTCTACAACAATCGGATGTCCCTCATTATTCAACCCAATGGTATTGTAGGAAAACATAGACCCAACAGGATAACCACTTACATAACCCAGTACATCAAGGGTTATCGGATCGTACCGGCCCGTTCTAAAAACGTCCAGTACTTTACTGTTATTTTTGGCAATCACCAGGCCTGTATTCCAATTAAAGTTTCTATTGGATATCCAATCCGATTTCAGGCTAAACTCTAATCCATTATTTCTGATGGTGGCATAATTGATTAAGGCAGAGCTGGCACCAAGCGTTGGGTCGATGGTAGAATTTCCCATCACATCAGTCGTTTTTTTGGTATAATAATCGAAACTCCCTGTGATGTTCTTAAAAACATTAAAATCAAGTCCCAGATTAAAGTTCTCTGTTGTTTCCCAACGAAGACCGGTATTGGCATTGGATAATAACGTTAGCGATTGAAGTGTAGGAGTATTGGCTGCATTATTTTCAGCCCTGGCAATTACCTGAGGAAGCGAAAGTTTGGCTACATTTCCATTAAAACCAAATGCACTACGCAGTTTCAACTGGTGAAGCCAGTTGAAGCCCTTCATAAATTCCTCCCTGTGGATGTTCCAGGCAGCACCTAACGACCACAAGGGTTTGTACTTATATTTTGGATCACTACCAAAAAGATTTGACTGGTCTATGCGGATACTTCCTGATAAGGAATAGGTATCTTTAAAGGAATAGACAACATTAGAAAATGCCGACAAGTACCTGTCTTCACTATAAATCTGGTTAAAATAATTATTTAAAGCCCCAAGGGTTGGTCCAGTAACAATAGTACCCCTAACTGCTGCGTCACCATTAATGATTGCAGCATAATCAACCGGTTGGTGCAGTAAACTCTGGTCGTTATAGCCAAAATAGGAAGCTAAATTACCTTTATTTAAAACGCTACGTATTTCGGCACCTGCGATGGCATTTAACGAATGGTCACCAATTCTTTTATTATAATTTAGTTGTGCACGGGCTGTATAACCAGTAGATGTGGTATTCTGCTGACGCAGGAAATCTCCATCAGGAATATTTCTTTTGAATACTAAGGAAGGATTAGCTGTAGTCGGCGTAACGGTATAGGTATTTACCATGCCATTCACTTCATTAGAGCCCTGGGCAGCCAGATGCCGGAATTCTGTACGGGATGTTTCATATACCCCGCCAAACAAAAGATTAAAGCCTTTTCCAATGTCGTAGGTAAAATTGGCAATGGCCTTATTATTCAAGGTCCGTGTCTTATCACTTACTTTATACGCTTCAATCAGCGGATAATAATTTTGATCTAACAAACCTTGCGACATCACATAGCTATTAAACACTGGTGCAAAGCTTTTTGAAATGATGGGCGCTGGATTGCCGTTTACATCATCATAGCGCTCATAACCCGCATATTCGGCAACTCCAGGTATAGGTGCGCCATTGATGCGTTGTTCCTGATATTCTGTTGTAAGTTCTAAGCTTAATCGTTTGGCTAGTTTAAGCGTGGTACGACCAGTCAATTGAAACTTGCTGTTGTCATTCAGTATTTTATTATCGCGATTACCGGTATAATTGGCTGTGATGTAATACAGTGCATTTGGCACACCACCTGAAATGTTCAAGGTATTGGTTTGCATCAGTGCCGTCCTTTGGAACAAGCGACGGTAATCGTCCAGATTATCGTAGTTAGCCAGTTCAGCAAAAGAACTTTCGGCCTGCTCGGGGGTAATCATGCCGCCGGCAAGTTGGGCCTGGATAAAGAAAGGAATGGAACGTCGTATACTGCCTACTCCCGGGTTAAACAAAGTTGACCATGTGGATGGTACAATAATGAGCGATTGCCTTTCCCTGATGTAATTGGCATTGATGCCAGATGCTTCTGGATCCCAACGATAGCGGCTATAATTTTCCGCTGGTGTTAGTCCCAAGGTAGTTCTGAAACTGAACTGAGCAGCCCCAGGACTCGCCTGCTTTCTCTCAATAATAATTACTCCATTAGATGCCCTTACCCCATATACTGTAGCGGAGGCCGCATCTTTAAGGATGGTAACCGACTTGATCTCATTTGGATCTATCATATCCAACGTCAATTCTGTTGGATAACCATCCACTACAATCAACGGACTTTGGTTGGCTGACATCGTGGAGATACCACGGATATTAAATAAAGGCCTGGTAGTTTCGCCAACACCGGGTGTGGTACTGGTAAATTGCACAGCGTTATTAATCATCAATCCCGGTAAACGGTTTACCAGTCCATCCAGGAAATTAGAACTTACCCTTGATTCATATTCTTTTGTACCGATTTGCGCAACCGCACCTGTACTTTGTTCAGGTTTAATACGTTGATATCCGGTGTTTACCGTCACTGCAACTTCTTCCAGATTGCCCACAGCAACTTCCATCCGGATGCTCCCAAGATCTCTGGAAGCGGTTAGCTCTTTTGTCTTATACCCCGTATAGCTAATAATAACCGTGGCATCTTCTTCAACATTTTGTAGCAGGAAAGAGCCATCTGCCCCCGTCCTTACGCCTTGTTTCCGTCCCTTAACAGTCACGGTAGCACCCGGTAACGGACCACCGGAGTTATCCACAACCCGGCCACGTACATCAATGTTTACAAAAACAGCACGAAGGTTATCTATAAAAGAAGGTTTGGCAGGTTCTATTACAATAAATTTGTCCTTAACCGAATAGTTGAGGTTTTGGTTACTGAAAAGCACCTTAAGGACTTCTTCCAGTTCAACATTTTTAAGATTAATGGTTACCTTCTTTGCATTTTCTACTTCTTTTGTGTTAAAAACAAAGTCGTATCCGGTTTGCAATCGTATTTTATTAATTACATTTCCAAGAGAAGCACCTTTTTCATTTAAAGTGACCTTCTGGGCATACCCAGCAGCACTTGCCTGAATCAAAAAGGCGGTCATTAGTACTATGATTAACTTCATAATCAATAGGAGTTTGGCTGGCAGCCACTTAAACGGCTTACCACAGTTTAAAGCATCGTTGTCCATACTTCGTCATTGCTTTGTATTCAAACATAAGGGAGCCGACGATAGGCCTTCAATATTGCTTTGTTGCGCAATATTGCCTAAGTTTGAATTGGTTTGAGTTGATAATTGATTGTTAGCACATAATAGTTCTTCCTGATTTTTCTCAGGAATGGTTGCTCAAACTTCTGCCGGAAAGTGTTGGTAGCACTTTTCGGCTTTTTATTTTAAGCCACCGCTTTTCTTATGGTCTTAATTGAGTAGAATTTCTTTCATCATGCGGTTCTTTGTTTAGTGATTAATATGATTTGTTTAGGTTGATGTTTATTTGGTTACAGTTATTGTTCTGCCTTCAATTTTAAATTTAACACTGCCAGTGGTTTGCATGCGTTCCAAAACGGCTGAAATATTTCTTGCCCTGGACACAGCCCCACTAAATGTTTCGTACTTTGGTGCGTCATCAGCATACACAACAGTTACATCGTACCACCGGGCAAGCTCACGCATAATGTCTTCCAAAGTTTTGTCTTTAAATACAATATTTCCATTTTTCCAGGCTACGGCCTCTTCTACATCAACTTTCTGCACCTGAATATTCCCGCTATTTATCGCCTGATCACCTGGTTTTAATACAGTCGATATATTTTTAGCAACCGCAACGCGCACGCTACCTTCCAATAAAGTGGTTTTTGTGGCCGCTTCATCTACATAACTGTTCACGTTAAAATGTGTGCCTAGTACAGTCACTTCCTGTTTATCGGTAGCCACAACAAAAGGTATCAGTTCGCCACCTGTTTGATCGGCCTTACCTTTCGAACGGTAACTTTTTGCTACTTCAAAATATGCTTCACCCTTTAATAAGACCCTGCGTTCCGATCCAGAAAAATCAGAGAGGAAAGAGAGTTTAGAATCGGCATTCATCCAAACATGTGTACCATCTGGAAGGGTAACCTCGTAAGTTCCGCCACGGGGTGTAGCAGCCGTCAGCATTTGGGGCTTACCTGCATCGGCGGCAACCTGGGTTCCATCGTAATATTTCAATTCAGCGCCAACGGTTACCCCATGTTGATTATCGCTAAGTTGTATCGTTTTTCCGTTGGCCAAGGTAAGAGTGGCTGTATTTTTCCCAGGAACAACGTCATTTTGGTAAACGATCTCGGCTTTGCGACCAAAACGCAGCGGCGAAGTGTAAAACCAGAATCCGAAAACGACAGCGACTGCAGCGGCTATTGCAGCAATTTTATAGTAACGAAGGCGAATAACACCTTTATGATCTATTCGATCATAGATATTTGTCAACATACTGGTTTTCAGCATACCAAAATCAGAAATAGGCTGACCATTGGCCTGCATAGCGTTGCACCAGACATTGTATTTACTGAGTTCTTCATCAGTCGCAATTCCGGCCGCAATCCGTTCTATTAATTCTAGCGTTTCTTTATCATTCATCATTCCGTATTGATCCCCGTTTAATACATAGGGACACGAAGGGCACCTAGCCCCCAAACAAAATCATAAATATTTTAAAATAATTTTTATGATCAGATAAAAGTCGACCAGAAGGACATTTTTCCGAGGCCCGACTTTAGTTTTTTCAGCACAATGGTCATTTGGTTTTCGACCGTTTTTTCAGATATGCCTAACCTAATTGCAATTTCCTTATTGGAAAGATATTCGTTACGGCTCATTTCAAAAATCTGTCTGGCCCGTTCGGGAAGATTAATCACAAATTCCTGAATGGCATTCTTGAGCTCTTTTATTTCCAGACTATCGTCAACAAATGACTCTTCCTTCAATGGATTTGATGCCAGAATTTCTGCCCTTCTCTTGCTGCCCTGGATAAGCCGGGTTAGTTTATACTTTACCGCAGCAATAAGGTACCCCTTTAAAACAGTGACATTAATTTTTTTCTTGTTTTCCCACAGCCAAACAAAAATATCCTGAACCGCATCTGTACATTCATCTTGGTCCCGGAGTATGTTTAAAGCATATTGATATAAATACTCTGCATAGCGATGATAGATCTGGTTAAAGGCCTCCCGATCTCCAAGCTTAAGCAAAGCAGTCAGCTCCTGATCTGTATGTTCGTCGTATGCAAGCATTATAGTTTCATTTATAATGAAACAAACATATAGAATATTTACCTAACGGCCCCAATTATCTTAATCCCTACCCTTTTTACAAATTATCATATAGAATGGATAGTTTTCTTCAATTTCAACGATATCCATAAGTCCCGAATACTCAAATTCATTTTTTATAGTTTCTTTATCGTAAAAGAACATTTTTACCCCGCCAAACATTTCAAATCTATCTTTACTCAGATAAGTCCCTTTTCCGTAAGTCTGCGCATTTTTTGTGATGGCGGTAAACACCATATATCCGTTTTCAGCAAGTTGATCGTAACAGTCTGATATGAGTTTGGCTCTTTCATTCTGGTCCAATAAATGGATCAGGCCATAACAAAATATTCCATCATATTTTTCGTCATCAAAAGGCATATCGGTTACAGAACCATGATAAATCGTCATATCGGTTCCATAATGCTTTTGAGATAGTTCAATAGCGGTTTTTGAAATTTCTATCCCTGTTACCTGCATTCCGCTATCCACAAATGATTGGGCATTTCGTCCGTAACCAATTCCCGGGATCAATACTTTTTTTATCGACTTCTCCAGAAACAATTTACTGGCCAGCACTGCAGATGCAGCTGCCTCCAATCCCCACATCTCCTGTTTGTCGGCAAAACTTTCTTCCCAAAACTCTGTCATATTTATTTGTCTGAAATATAGTGAAATGGAATGCCTCCCTGGGCTTTTTAAGACGTACCAGCCTTATTAAAATATAAATCTGGTACGCTTTAAATGGATTTTATTTCTGATTTGCAGCAACTGTTTCTGATGCAACTTCTTTCAAAAAAGCAGAAAAATCATCAGATACTGATGCAGGTTTAAACTTTACATTAGCTGGGTTCTCTTTAAACAAATCGTTGTACCAAACTAAACCTGCCAGGTAACATCCTGCCTCATTAGCGTGGTTAGGGTCAAACTCCAGTGTTTTATCCTTTTTCCAGCTGTATCCCATGTTTATAGAGTTTTCCTGCGATGGCAAATTAGGATAAACCGGCTTGGCATAATCAAACGCTTCATCTTTTTTGAAGCCCCATTTTTTGTCGGTTGCCACCCTATAAAATGCATCACCGGATGGAATGATAGGCAAATCGCCAAGGTTTTTTGCCAGATGATGATAGGCAGCTCTTGATTTTTCCCACATTTCTTTATTATTTTTTGCACGCTTGTTTTCAGCCACCATTCCCCAATTTATGGCATCTGCACGATATGCCCATGTTTGATGAATATAAATTTTGGCATCTGGCTGATAGCTTTTAACCATATCATAAATATATTTTGCAAAAGGCTGATAAGTTGCTTCATCACCAGACAACAGAGAGTACTGTTGCATGGTAACGATGTCCCATTTCTCTGATGATAGCAACTGTCGCAAAGATTTACCTTTATAGGCTTTGCCTTTATTGGTATCGATATTATTTACTAAAACCGAATCCCAATGACGTTTTAACGAGCATCCGCCCATTTCTGCCCTCCCCAATACAAGGTTTATGTTGGCTTCTTCCGCCATTTGAGGCAAGTACCTCGATGCATTTTGTGAAAAACTATTGCCAATCAGCAAAACCTTTACAGTCTTTGCGGCTTGCTGGGCATTTACCTGCAAACACATCGTCAAAACCAAGGCTACGACAAGTTTTGTCTTAATAAATAATTTCATTTTTTTGTTCATTGTGGTTATAGGTTCATTTGAGTTAAGACAACGATAGGTTATCCCGTTTAATATTACTCAATAAGATCGAAAAAACCTATTTTGGTTTAAATGGATTCAAAAAAAAGGCTTATGCCGGCAAGTATTTATTGAGTATTTTTCCATTTTTAAACGCAACTAAACTTTCCAGTTTCAACAATTTTCTTTCCTTAAAAATGGAAAGTCCGCTACCCAACGTAACTGGATTTCTGATAATGTAATATTCATCATTGAGGTTCTGTTCAACATTTTGTATTAACCCCCAATACAACGCCGTAGGACTGATCCCGATGATTTTATAGCTCCCTGCGCTCTTTTGGCAACAGTAGATTATGGTAAAAAAGTTTGATATTAATTCTGAAAATATCATAAAACAAAGCATACAACAACAAAAATACCGGACATAAAAAAGCGTAAAAAGAAAACCGATTAAAAAGGTAAGCACCCAAGAGTGCTCCTAACAGAAAAAACAATACGATCGTAACGCGTAATTTTATCCGGGAACGCAGTAAAACATTTCCCTTATTGACCCTTTGAATTACCCGGGCCAGTTCAATTCCAAGATCCGTGAATGTCCCCGTAAGATGAGTTGTCCTAACAACCGAACCAGATATCATTGAAACGAGTGAATTTTGCAACCCCATTACAAAAAGTAAACTCCCGGCAAACAGCTCCCTTCTCACAAGACTACCATCATAGTCCCTGCCGGTAAAAGCCACCACAACCAGCACAACCAACTCTAGCAGAATTGGAATAACATAGGAAAACTGTTGATTACGACCAATAATAGAAACGATCAGACTAGAAATAAATGCCCCACACAAAAAAAGAAACATCCACAAAGCAACGATCCTGGCGGTCTGCCAATCCTGCATAGCTATTCGTTCGGCAAACAAAGCGGCATGCCCGGTTACATTAGTAGTCAGTACAGAAAACCCAAGAAAACCAGCCGCATTAACAAATCCTGCAGTAATGCACAGCAATGTTGCAAGCTTCACATTATGCCGGTAAGTCCGTTTTGTCCCCAGGTGTCTTAACATATTCAAAATTAACAGTTCTGTTAGGCAATATCCAGAAGCATGAACGTTAAAAAAGATGATATTTATCATCTTTATCGCTGATCTGATACCACTATACTGCTTTTTCTGGTTCATTAATTTTGCTCCGAACAAAGCAACATCCACTCACATGCCACAACTCATAACCGGTGAAGTCCAAATCACCCTCAATTACAAGGATGACGATGCTTTTGATGCTTATTTTTCCCAAAAAATCCAAAAAGTATCAAAAGTACACTGGACCCCATTACAGGTAGCAAAAAAGGCAGCTGAATTCCTGGCACCTCATCCGGGCTGTAAAATTATAGATATCGGCAGTGGTCCGGGAAAATTTTGTATCGCAGCAGCCTACCACCATCCCGATTCGGAATTCCACGGTATTGAACAACGCGAACAGCTTCACCGGAGCGCGATTCACCTAAAGACTTTAATCGGCATGGACAATGTACATTTTATGCATGGGGATTTCACTGAGCTGAGTATGGCTGAATACACTGGTTTTTACTTTTTCAATTCTTTTGCAGAAAACCTTTATACCTTTGGCAGAATAGACAGTACCATATCACATTCTGTGAGTTTGTATAATTACTACTCCAATTATTTTCATAAAATATTGGAACAAAAACCAAGCGGGACCAGACTAGCCAGTTACCATGCGTTTGAAAATGAATTTCCAGACAGCTACCAATTACATTCGACTTACTTTAAAAATAACCTGAAATTGTGGATCAAACGATAACCATGCCCTTAGAACAATACCTTGACAATATCATCCAGCAAATTGGCGAAATGGAAAATTACAGCCAGGTTGAAACACTCATCTCAGATTTGACGGACCAGAAAACCAAACATACCATTTCAGCGCAAGATCAATTCAGAATCCTGGAAGCGAAAATTGAAAGCCTGTCACCAATACCACTCAACAGCACACAATGGAGTTGTTTACGTTATGCCCTGATCTGCCTGCGTAGTTTATCCCCAAAACTACAGACTACGGCGACATAATCCTATCTTTGCTACCATGAGTTTATCCGGCATTTTCCCAATTGAAAAATGGAACTTTAATACCCAGTCAGTTTTAAATACCCTTACCAAAGAAGAATATCAACAGCTGATCACCAAACAGGGGTCTCAAAAATACCAGAAAGGAGAAATTATCTTCAAGGAAGGTATGGTTCCTTCAGGTATCTATTTTATACATCAGGGAAAAATAAAAAAATATAAAACCGGTTTAGCAGGAAAAGAGCAGATCATCTACGTAGCCAATAAAAACGAATTTATCGGCTACCATGCAATTTTATCTGAAGAACGCTATCCCGATTCTGCAGCAACACTTGAAAAAAGTGAGCTTACCTTTATTCCCAAAGAGGATTTTTTACAAATGCTTCAACAATCACCAACTCTTGCCCGCAGATTACTTAAATCTCTTAGCCACGAATACAGTGTATTAGCCAATAACATCTCCCTATCTGCCCAGGGTACTTCAGCGGAACGGTTGGCGGTTGCACTGATTCTAATGAGGGAAAAATCAAAAACAGAGACTCCGTTAGGAGAAGAACCCGTCATTAATATTTCCAGAAGTGACCTGGCAGGCATGGCGGGTATTGCCAAAGAAAATGTCATACGCCTGCTCAGCGAGTTCAAATCCGAACAGATCATCAAGACAGAGGGTCGTAAAATATGGGTTCAGGATATCGTCAAACTCGTCAATCGCTCTAATTATAAGTAGAAAGCTGCCTTCACTTTACAAATAAAGTAATTAATACAGTTGTTCCGGGGAATTCATTCAACGGCCTTGTGTTTGGCATGATCTTGTTAAAGGGTAAATCAACGAATGTGTGAACTCATAGTATCGAAATTGCCTTGGTTTGTCCATATTGTAACAAATCGCAATCATCCTGTGTCTCAACAACATGCTAACTTTTAATAAATTCGTAAAGAAATACCAGGATACAAAAATTATTGATATTCAGGAACTAAGCTTAACTCCTGGCATTTATTGGCTTAAAGGTGCAAATGGTTCAGGAAAAAGCACCTTACTGAAATCTCTGGCTGGCATTTTACACTTTGAGGGCGATGTATTACTTAACAACCAGCTGAGTATAAAAAAAAATAAAAACAATTACAGAAGGTTAGTAAATTTTGCCGAAGCAGAGCCCATCTTTCCAGAATTTCTTACGGGAAAAGAGTTAATCGATATGTTCGCCGAAGCTAAGGGCGGAACAAATGAACAAAAATTATTTTATTGCCAGACAATTGGTCTTCAATCGTATATAGACCAACCTTTAGGTACTTACTCCAGTGGCATGCTGAAGAAACTTTCGTTGATATTGGCTTTCCTGGGAGCGCCGAAACTCATTTTATTGGATGAACCATTGATCACAGTAGATTTAGCCTCCCTGGAAGTTCTTTATAACTGGATTATTGAAAAAAACAAATCCGAAAACACCAGTTTTATCCTTGCTTCACACCAATCTCTGGACGGTTCAGGTATTCCGGTAAATACCATACTCTCCATTCAGGACACGTTATTATCGTTGCACTAATTATGTTACCGATCAGAACTGTATTAACCAAATCATTCGCATGGAGGTTTTATAAAGAACATTCCGGAATGCTTCTTTTCTTTTTTGTAACGGTGATCAGCTATTGTTTCTTCATCAAAACAGCAGGAATATACAGAAAAGAAGAATCTTTTTTCTACCACATGATGTTAATGATGACATTCCTGACTTCACCAGCTATTATGGTTACTGTATTTGTACTTTGGATATTTTACACCATTAAAGGTTGGCAGTTCATCAGGCAGGAACTTAAGAAAGATCAATTCAAGTTTCTATTTTACAGTATTACATCCTCAAACAAATCAACTCAATTTTTTTCCTGGTGCTATGTACAAGTGATGATTTCTTTGCCACTTATTGGCTACTGGTTATTTGCTACAATACTTGGACTGATCTATCATTCCTTCTTAATCCCACTTATTGCGCTTGGTTTTATATTACTCTTAATCGGCCTGAGCGCAATTGTATATTCAAATTTCACCAATCAATTAGAGCCTTCCAAGTCAAGTAACATACTCTATAAACGTATTTCAGGTTACAAAAAGAATTTTTCGACTTTATTTCTTTATCAACTATTAATCAGTGGTAAGTTTGCTTTTTTGCTTACCAAACTCTTTTCATGGCTGACGATTATTGGAATGATCAATGTTTCGCTAGTGAAACTAAACGACAGCAGAATGCCTTTAATATTTATACTCGGGATAGTTACTATTCACAGTTTTTTAATCTACCAATCCAGCTATTTCCAGGAGCAGAAACTCAGTTTGATGCGAAATCTACCGGTGGGCCGTTTTCAGCTTTTCATTAGTTTCGCCATAATCTGGTTTTTGATCACCATACCAGAAACACTTTGGCTCTTTTCTGTATTTCCGTTATGGATTGCTTTGTATTGTATTTTTACAGGACTAAGCATCGCATTACTTTTTAAGTCACTTCCATTACTTACCGGGCTCAGAATTTTCAGATACCTAATCTGGATTTTCGCCCTCTTTGTACTACTGTTTTATGGGCTTGTTTGTGGAGGAACTTATATAACAGCTTTTGTATGCCTGGCTATGGCTTACCTGATCTTTTTTTATAGATACTATAGACCTCATCCGATAAGCTGAGCATTAAAACATATTGGGGTCAATCTAATTAAATCCGTTATATGTTCCACATTACAGGAGAAGAATTTCATCCCCCCCGAGGAGATTTCTCACTCCCGGAGGCCATTTACAATTTTCAGTTATAAAGAAATGAGATCTGGTCATAAAGTCGCAAATTGCCCGTTTAAATGTCGCGAGTACACCTCAGGTATTTTGCTATAACACCGTAAATTAGCGAAAGCGTTTCTAACATTAAACAACCGACAACAGAATGGACAAACAGAATAAACACTTAAACAAACATAAAATGAGAAAATTATGAGAAAGCTCATTTATGGTATCAACATTAGTTTGGACGGCTGCTGCGATCATACCAAATTTAGTGGTGGAGATGAGATTCAGGACTATTTCCGCAAGCTGCTGGAAGGTGTTGACCTGGTCATTTACGGGCGAAAAACTTATGAACTGATGGTGCCTTTCTGGCCGGAGGTTGCCAAAACCCAATCCATGAATGAAGCTGCAAATGCCTTTGCTAAAGTCTTCGCTAATCTGAAGCGTGTGGTGGTTTCCAAAACCATAGACATTGCAGAGGACCAACACACAACCATTATTCGCGACAACCTGAAAGATGAAATCCTCAAACTAAAGCAGCAACCCGGTAAAGCGATCTCTACCGGAGGTGTGGAATTACCTGCCCGATTGATTGAATTGGGGTTGGTAGATGAATTCCATATGGTCATTCACCCGCTAATCGTTGGACAGGGACGGCGCCTGTTCTCTGAAATGTCTTTGCCGGAAAGCCTGGGTTTAAAACTAACGTCATCAGAAACACTGAGGTCTGGTTGCGTAGTATTACGGTATGAGCGGATACCCTGAAGTAAGGATCCTATCTTTAAGGTTCTACTATCTTTAAGGTTCTAAAGAAATCGATTCATCGGCAAGAGTTTATTTTTGGCTAATCTCAACAAGCTATTTGAGATCATCGAAAAGCAACAAAACAGATTGAAGCTTTACAAAAGCGTATGGACAAAATGGAAGACAATGTATTATTCTTATTTTTGGCTTTTAAATAAGAACAAGGGAGGTGATAAATGCCAGTTAAGATTCCGAATAATTTACCAGCTATAGAGCTTTTAAAGAAGGAAAATATATTTGTTATGAGTGATCTGAGAGCGAATACTCAAGATATTCGCCCAATGCGTGTGCTTATCCTCAACCTGATGCCTCTTAAAATATCTGCTGAAACGGATTTTGTTCGTTTATTATCCAACAATCCTCTACAGGTTGAAATAGAATTTTTAAGACTCGATTCCCACACTTCTAAAAATACATCTGAAGAACATCTGGAAATGTTCTATAAAGGTTTTGGCGAAATAAAGGAAAACTTCTATGACGGTTTGATCGTTACCGGCGCTCCTGTAGAAATGCTGGAGTTTGAGGAAGTAAGCTATTGGAATGAGATCACTCAAATCTTCGACTGGGCCAGAAAACACGTTACCTCAACGCTTTATATTTGCTGGGCGTCTCAGGCTGCGCTCTATCATTTTTATGGGGTAGAAAAAAAACCATTAAACGAAAAATTATCTGGCGTTTTCAAGCATACTGCCACTGAAAAGGGGCACTCCTTGTTAAGAGGCTTTGACGACGAATTCTTTATTCCTCATAGCAGGCACACTACAATATTGAAATCGGATTTGGCTGATAAGGAAGATCTTCGGATCCTGTCAGAATCTTCGGATGCAGGAGTAGCCATTGTATTTTCCCGAGGCGGGCGTGAATTTTATCTTACCGGTCACTCAGAATACGCTCCGCTAACCCTTCACGAGGAATACGTCAGAGACAGGGAGAAAGGTCTTGATGTACCTGTACCGAAAAACTATTACCGGGACAATAATCCTGAGAATGCGCCATTGGTATGTTGGACAAGTCATGCGAATTTACTCTTCAATAATTGGCTCAACTACTTTGTGTACCAGGAAACACCTTATAATCTAGAAGACGTGGGTAAATTGGGAGACATTGTTCAAAATGTATAGCGGCGATCACAAAAAACAGACTGTATCATTAATCCGGTCGTCATCCTGAATTTATTTCAGGATCTCGAAACGCATAAAGAATTGCATACACGGATTAATGATACAGCCTAATTTTTTGCGGGATTTGTTCTCTGGAATTAGAAAATATTAATTTGCTGTTGAAATTTTCTGATTTAACATCCAGGTAGCATTTGCGCCAAAAATTACGGCATTGTTGTTATTACCCGATACATCCTTAATTACATTTCCGGCGCCTTCATTTGCTCTCCAATAGCCAATAAGGCCAGGTGTTGTAGGTTTAATACCATACATATTGCTACGGATTTCGGCCTCAGTCCTCGCCACCGACCAGAACCTCAATTCAGCGGTCTGCACATTCGAAACCATGTAGGAATCATTGTCGCTTTCGCCACAAAATCTAAATCCACGGTCTGAGCTGGAGTTGACAGTTGTCGGCAATTTTGCATTATCAAAGCTGCCATCCAATACGCCGTTTACATAAATTTGCATTTTTCCAGTTGTATTGTTATTTACACAGGCAATATGATACCAACGGTTGTTTACAAAGGAAGTAGTGGCATCGTAGCTTTTACCCTGATTTTTGATCTGAAATTTGTCCCACTTACCAGCTGCTCCATCTGCAGCAAACCTGGTAAAGATTTCTCCATCAGAACCACCTTTGCTGGTCGGAAAATCGGCAGCATTAAATAAGATCTGATTGTTTCTGTTTAATGCAAGATTACTCATTTTCACTAAAAATTCGACCGTAAAATCCTGCACAGTTACCGAACTATTGGCAAGTGTCATCTTCATCCCATTAGCCCGCTTTAATACAGGCACGTCTGCATAAGGCGTTTGCGCAATTACATACAAAAAACTACTTCCTGTTTGTAATGCGCTTGTTCCAAAGTTACTTCCTGCAATCTTTAAAGGAATGGCATAGGTTAACCCGCTTTTAGCCAACTCATTACTTAAAGGTTTAACTTTTAAGTTGATCAATGAACCCATAATTTCACCTTTATTGATGGTTACCTGGTCCTTATCTAGTGAAAAAAAGCTTGCTGGCAACATGACGTAATCACTTGAATGGCGTTGATTATAAGTATTGAGTACTTCCTCATCTACAACCACAGATATAGTGGCAGTCTCAGGTGATTTCTGAGCAGTACGCACCTGGAAAGGCTCATTAATATCAACATTGTCTATATTTAGTATTTTGTAATTGTCATTGCTGCTATTCGCAATGTAAATGGAATTATCTATAGGACCGTATTCCGATTTAGTACATGCAGCCAGGCAAAATGCAAGGCAGCATATCCATAAAGTGTATGTATTCTGAATAAGTTTCATAATCTAAATTTGTTTACATTATTTGGTATTCATTATTCTGATGGCATTGCGGGTAAAGGGATAAAAGCCATTTTGTCCCGGTACCTGATATTCATATTCTACATGGTAGCTACCTACACCACCCTTTCTATACCTAACACCACCAATAAGTGGCTGCCAGGCTGCCATACCTGCAAGTGACTTGGTCATCGTGTTATCTTCCTGTCTAAAATTGGCTCCACCAGTAGTATAATATGCCGCCTTTTCAAAATTTTCGGTCACTATATATTTCCTGCTTACATCCGAGGCCTTCATTACCGTGGCATAGTTGTTTATCGTAGCGGTTAGCCTGTTGTTCAGGTTTGTATATGAAGTAGCATCATAAGCCTGCACAATAAAATAGTTAAAATACGGCCCGGTTTCGGCAGGCATAGATTGTGGTTCACCATCAACAGCCAAAATTTTACCGGTACCGGATTTGAGCCCAAAAGATTTACCCAGTTCATTAATGAAAATAGTTAATCGTGGACCGCTGCTTGCCAGGTCGCCATGGCCACCAAAATTAGGTTCAAAATCCATATCAAAACCATCGTAGCCCAGTGAGTCTACCATTCTGCTAATTGCTTTTGCATACTTTCTGATGGCCTGCTCTTGATTTGCAGTTGGCGCAGCACTTAGCGCACTTTCGGAGGCATCCCAACCCCAATATTCTTTTACCGACTTTCCGGCTGGCGTAAATCCATCCCCTACGTTCATTGCAAAGGAACAGGCCAGCACTTTTAAACCTTTGACCTTTTGTGCTGTTTCTAAATCTTTACGTTTCGCTTCGTTAATGTTCTTCCAGTCGCCCCAAATAGACACCATGTGCATGCTATCGGGCAAACCAATCAGTGAACTGTTCAGTGCTGTTCCACTCCCTGTCCAGCCACCAAACCAGGCAAATGTAATTTGCTTTCCACCTGTTGTATCGGCTTTCCACGCTCTCAGATTTGTGTAATAGCTTTCGGAGTTTAATGGGAGATTAAAATCATCAGACTTGGCTTCTGTCCATTTTTTGCAGGATAATGTCATCATACAGATCATCACCATCAGCATACTCAATATTTTTATAGTTTTCATAAATTAATGCATTTAATTATGGTTTCTGTGTGTTCTTATCCCACCAAAGTTTTGTGCCATAGGTATCAGTTCCATTTAGCAAACTCACTGCATTGACATAATTTTCATTGTTACTGATTTTTTCACTTGGCGCAAACGGAATCCGAGATGCAAACTTTGTAGTTAATGATGCATCTGTATTTTTGTTTACTATTACCGGAAAAAAGCGTGGAAATCCGGTGCGCCTTTGTTCACTCCAGGCTTCCTGACCCAAGGGATATAGTGCTATCCATTTTTGGGTCATTAAACGTTCCAACTTGGTAGAAAAAACATCTGCTTCATTCCATTTGATGGTAATTGTACTTACCGCCGGACTTGCAGGTGCAATATTATAGGCCACTTGCTTTTTGGTATTATCCGCAATATATGCAGCCAAAGAACCAGAAACATTATACTGGGCAAAAGAAAGGCTGATACCTTGTTCGTAAAACTGTTGTGCAGTACCATTCATGGTCCAACCTCTCAAGGCTCCTTCCGATTTGAGAAATGAAACTTCCGAGGCCATCATCCACAATAAAGGATCGGATTCTACATAGATAGGCGCAGAAAAGGGCAATACTGATGCTTTGCTGGCAATATTAATGCCTGTTCTCAATCCCTGGTAAGCGGTGGTTCCGCCTACAGTTCCCATCGCAAAATATTTAGGCAAACGTGGATCAGCATAACCAACCATATGAGTTACCAGATCTGCGCAGGCCCGGGTATCAGAATATTGATCCCACATAATCTTTATCGGATTTGGCGTGTATCTGATCTGGGCATTATCCTCGTTCGATGTCATCGGCCCAATACTGTGCTGCACCGCCTCTTCGGCCTTTTGCCTGGCCAGCTTATCATTGGCATACACGACCCTCATCGCCATACGAAGCTTTAATGAATTGGCAAACTTTACCCATTTCACATAATCACCATTGTATATCTTATCATAATCCTTCATGGGTTTATCACCAGGAAATGAAATGGTATAAGCGGTTAGTGTGTTGATTGCGGCATCAAGATCGGCGAACATCTGGTTATAAACCTCTTCCTGACTATCGTATGGTACCGAAATATCGCCACTGCCCACCTTAGAATAAGGAATTGGCCCATATAAATCAGTCATTCGCTGCATGGCCGCTACTTTCATAACCTGGGCCCAGGCATAATTTACCCCTGTGGCATTGGTTCTTTTTTTAACTTCAACAAATGCAGAATAAAACGTTGAAAATGTTCGTTTGAAAGGCGCGTTAATCCAATCATCGGGTGCGTTAAAGGTGGCAAAATTAGTTGCCCAGCCGCTGTTGGTAATGCTCATATAACGACCATATACATCGCCTATCAGATTCTCATTCATCTGGTAATCATTTTCCTGAGCCGGATAAACAATGTTTTGCATTTGGATGAAATAGTTGCCCATTGGCAAAGTTTGAGGCAAATATTCTGGTGTATTGATGTCTTTAAACCTGGAGCATGACGATAAGCCAACTACCAGTAATAAAGTCAGGCTCAACAACAGTACAAACTGCTTTCTGCCCATATTATATTTTTTCATGATAATCGATTAATAAAGTTAAAACTCAAATTTTACACTGAAACCCAGATTTCTAAGGCTTGGCGCCATGAAATAATCCAATCCCTGCAAATAATTACTTGTTGAAGCAATATTTTCAGGGTCAAAGGGAGCCTTGTTGTAAATCATCCATAAGTTTCTTCCAATGACAGATGCAGTGGCATTCACTTTATCGCCCAGCCATTTTTTAGGAATGCGATAACTGATATTCGCCTCTTGTAAACGTACATTTGTTGCACTGTAAACGTAATTGGAATAAATACCGCCTGTTCCGCCAATCGTTTTGTAATAAGATTCAGCTGAGATTACGCCATTATTTATCGGAATGCCACCATTATCGCGGGATATTGCAGAAGCTTCACTAACACCATAAGCATCAAGAATAGCCTGGGTGTAAGATACCACCTTGCCCCCTAACCTGGCTGTAAAGGTAAAACCCAGGCTAAAGTCCTTGTAGGTAAAATTATTGCTAAACCCAAGATTCCATGATGCATTTAAAGAACCAACTTTTTGAAGGTAATCCTGAGAAGCCAGCGCTCCGGAAACCGCGTCGACATAAACATATCCATTCTGATCGTGTTTCAATACATTTGTTGTCCACAGATCGCCCAGCGAGCCACCCTTTTTTAATAAAATCAATGAAGAGCCGATGCGTGTTTTTTCAATCTGATCCAACTGAGTCAATACACCGTTTTCGTTGGTATACCGCCCCAAATCAACAATTTTATTTCTATTGGCAGCGGCTGTGACATTTGTTTTCCAGCTAAAATCTCCCAGTTTTTGTTTGTAGCCCAGTCCAAGTTCTATCCCTTTGTTCTCAATATTACCTGTTTGTGCAATGATGGAAGAGTAGCCCGATGATTCGGAAATTGGAACCGTTAAAGTCTGGTTGTAGGTATTTGATTTATAAAGCGTTGCCTTGAAGTCAATTTTGTTATCCAGAAAGCGCAGATCGACACCTGCTTCATATGAATTTGTTCGCTCTGGCAGCAAATCTCCGATTGGCATAAATGTATTGGTTTTCCAATTACCTGTAGCATCATCATATTCGTAATGCGGTATGGAAAGATTTCTTGGAATTGGACTACCAACCGAGGCATAGGAACCTCTTACTTTGAAATAACTAATAAACTTTGGTAAAGTTGTCATCTCCGATACCAATGCAGACAACCCTATACTTGGATAAAAATACGATTGGGTGCTCATACCTGCCAGTGCAGAATCCCATTCGTTTCTTCCTGTTAAGGTCAGGAACAACTGGCTTTTGTAACCGAACTCAAAATTACCAAATACAGCCTGGTTCTGTTGTCTCCAGGCATTTTCAAGCGCCCTTGTTTTTCCGTCGGCCCTGTCGATATTTCTAAGTGCAAAAAGATTAGGAATGGTACCCAAATTTCCGTTCATGCCATTCATATCAAAACTGGTTAAATTGTAACTTGAACCAACATTGGCATTGAAAGATACCTTTTGTGAGATGGGTTTATTGATGTTGAAAATCACATCGCCATACAACTGATTTTCGCTTTCGGCTGTGCGCGAATAGGCGCCGTTACTGTTGGCAAAAAGGGTTATCGTAGAAGCATATAAACGTTTCTGAACTTCTGAACTGGAATTATCCAGACGGATACGCCCTACCACATTGATCCAGCTGGCTATATCATATTTCAGATTTGCATTTAACATATACCTTTTCCGGTCGTTATTAAACAGGTTCCGGTAAGCTGTCCAATATGGGTTTTGCAGATTTAAGCCTTCATCGCCCCATATCCAACGCTGAGTGTTAATTTCACGGCCTTCATTGTATTGCTCGTAAAGTCTTACGGCCTCAAAATTTTCTCCTCTCGGATAGGTATAAACCGCTACCAAAGGATTGAAATATTGCCCCTGAGCAATCATATTCTGATTTTTTTGAAGCACGTAACTTGCCCCCACATCCAGGGTCATTTTATCATTCAAAAATGAAGTCGTATTTCTAAAAGTAAAATTGTAACGGCTGTATTTATTGTTGGGCATTATACCATTGGCATTTGTTGTTGCCGCCGACAGGTAGGTCTGATTTTTCTCGTTACCCGTTGACAAAGAAACAGAATTTTGCACGTTTATTCCGGTATTGAAAAATTTTGCCGGGTCATAATTCTGTGGTTGATCCAATTTACCTCCCCAGGAAGCATAAACACCAGGCAAATTGCCGTATCTATTTTGAAATTTGGGTAAGGAGACAGGATTGGAAAAGCTGGTTTGATTAGAAACCGTAATTTTAGCTTTACCTATATTTCCTTTTTTGGTAGTGATTACAATGGCACCATTAGCGGCTGCTCCTCCATACAGAGCTGATGCTGCCGGGCCTAATAATACGGTCATCGATTCAATATCATCAGGATTCAAATCACCAATACCTTCGCCTCCTACCGGCTGAGGTGAATAAATCCCCTGGTTCATCTCATCGTCTTTTTTTAAGCTCGACTTCGAATAATTATAAATTGGAATTCCATCAATCACATATAATACATTATTGTTTTGTTCGATAGATTTGTTTCCTCTAATTACCACACGTGTTGCAGCACCAGGCCCTGAAGAAGAGGAGTTCACGCTCAGTCCAGCTACTTTTCCTGTTAAAGAATTGACAAAATTAGGATCTTTAACTGTACTGGCCACCTCTCCGTTCAGCACATCTGCATTGTAACTCAAAGTACGTTCGCTACGTTTTATACCAAGCGCTGTAACCACTACCTGTTCCAATTCCCGTCTTTCTTCACTTAGCACTATGAACAACCTGGTTTCTGATTTGATGATTACTTCTTTTTTCTGAAACCCAACTGAAGAGAATGACAATACATCGCCAATGTTTGCATCTAATGAAAAGTTACCGGAATTATCTGTTGTATAAGTCTTTCCGGTAGTTTTATTTACAATTGAAACATTGGGTATAGTGATACCAGAAGTATCCCGAACTACGCCGGTAATTTTCAAAAAAGCCCTACTTTCCATTTCCTGGGTGCCAGAAGTCTTGCGGCTTACAATAACTACAGTATTGTTTTTAATGGTGTATGATAAAGGCTGATTTTCAAAGCAAACCTTTAGCACTTCCTCCAGTGAGGCATTTTTGAATTGAACTGTAACGGGTCGGGCATCTTTAAGGCTGTATATGTTATACAGAAAATTTGTCCCCGTTTGTTTTTTTATATTGGTTAGAATATCTACAAGTGCTGCTTTTTTCTCATTTAAAGAAATCTGTGCCCTTGTAGTTGCACTTACTTGTAATAAACAAGCTGTCATTATGATCACGATGATTCTCATAACCCTGATAATTTGTTTAGGAATACGACTGAAGCGAATGCCTCTCCTGACATTACTAAATTTCATACATTTGCATTTAAGTTTGGTTAGTCTATTGAATTTGTTAACTGCATTTTTTTAACGAGTCCAAACGAATATGGTCAGGGGTAGGTCGAATTACTCCTGGCTTTTTTTTGGACCTCTTTTATTTGATATAAATTAGTCCATAACGATTACGCTCCTTCCTTTCATTTTAAAGTGTACAGTATTTGTAAGTTCAATCATATTGAGTACGCTGGAAAGGTTATCAAACCGGGAAACACTTCCGGCAAAGGCCTTATTGGTCATGTCACCCTGATAAATAATATCCACATCGTACCAACGTCCTATTTTTCTCATGATCTGCTCAATGGGCTCATTTACAAAAACAAACTGTCCATTTCTCCAGGCAACTTCTGCCTGTACGTCGGCATTTGCCTGTACAGCCAGTTTATTTTGGTTCATTATGGCCAGATCACCCGGTTTCAATATTAGGTCCTGAGTCAGCATCTGTTTCTCATCGCGTTTGCCAATACGCACCTTTCCTTCAATCAAGGCCGTTTTGGTTAACGGTTCGTCAGGATACGCATTCACATTAAAGTGTGTCCCCAATACCTCTACCTCTTGTTGATTTGAAGAAACGATAAATGGATGTTCCTTATCCTTTGCCACCTGGAAATAAGCTTCGCCTTCTAAATATACCCGTCTGAATTTAGCGGATTGAAATGAACTCGGATATTTTATTGTTGATGCCGCATTCAGCCAGATCATCGTGCCATCCGGTAAACTTACCTGATAAGTACCACCGCGGGGCGTGCTGAGCACCATTTCCCTAACGACATGGGATTGTGTTTTTTCCGGGGAGATACCCAATTCTTCTCCGTCATTATATTTTAAACCCTGCTCGTCTATCACCAGTCCCGACTTTGCATTACTCAACTGAATCACCTTTCCGTTGGCAAGCGTAAGTGTTGCTCTATTTGTCGCCGGCGCAATGTCCTGTAATGCCAGCCCATCTTTAACTTGGTTTGGCCTATCCTTGTTATTGCTTATATAAAACCAAACCCCAAAAACAATTGCAACCATAGCGGCCACGCTAAGCCAAAGCT
This sequence comes from Pedobacter schmidteae, assembly GCF_900564155.1. Lineage (NCBI taxonomy): Bacteria > Pseudomonadati > Bacteroidota > Sphingobacteriia > Sphingobacteriales > Sphingobacteriaceae > Pedobacter > Pedobacter schmidteae. Next base: position 5,748,196 of record NZ_LS999839.1, read on the forward strand.
TCATTTTTATGCCTTTGGACTTAGGTATCTCTCCTCCTGTACTCAGTATGATGCGTTGCTTTAACCGTTCTTCCAGTAATTTGGATTCGTCTTTAGTTCCAGTAACCACTTCTACATCACTGTCGTCAAACGCCTTGTACCAATTGTGCAGCATTTGCTGCTCAGCATCAGTTGCTTTACCTTTAAGATAATGCGCTACAGCTTGTAAAAATTCATCTGAATGCTTCATAGACCTGTTGATTTATATGCCCTTTTTAGGTATGTGTATCAACGGGGCCGCAGCACCTATGCTAATAGCAAAAAAAAATTAAAATAATATCATATGCCCATTCTTTACCTTCTGTCGCAAAATGGTCAGGGCCTTATTCATCTGGTTTTCAACAGTGCTGGTAGAAATGTTCATTTTTTCGGCAATCTCTTTATTGGTCATATGAGCTTCACGGTTATACTTAAATACGAGACGACATTTTTCCGGCAATTGTTCAACCTCATCATTCACCATTTCCAGCAAGCGCTTATAGTGTAACCGATCTACCATATCATCCTGTATCGCCACAAAATACAGCTCATCCATACCATCATTTTCAGTCAGAAACTTATTGGCGCGCTTAATCAGGTGAAAAATCATGTACTTTGTGGCTGTGGCCAAATAAGCGCCCAACTGCTCCACTTCTGCCGTTTCTCTGTTGTTCCACAAGCTCACCAGCACATCGTGAACTACATCTTCGGCCGACTGCGTGTTCCGCAAACGGTTATAAGCTATCGCATATAAGGTTTTCCAATAACGATCGTAGATCTCAGTAAAAGCAGTCCTATCTCCATCCTTCAGCAAAGCAGTCAATTCATAATCCTTAAATGAGTTGTAGGCCGTCATGGTTTATATCGAGTGGGGAATTTAAATATTTTTTGCCAGCTTGTATATAAATATTTACACCGGACCATCCCTAAAGGGGGTAGAATATTTCATCGACCAGAGTAAAAAAACCGCGTAAGCTCCTATTGAGGTAAGTTTTGTAAGCACAATCTAATAAAATTAGATCATTTGCTCTAATTTCGATAAATTGTCCATATTTGCATGGTCATCAAAATCTTTAATATGGCTTACGAACAAAAAAAGGGGTGGTTTGAAAGGAACTACGAATACATGCGCAATACGATGGCACCGATTGATCCATCTGATACAAAGCGTCAAAAATGGTGGAAAGATTTAGGCTTTCATACGTTTATGGGTTTGCTTTCGATTTTATTATTATGTGCCAGCCTCGGAATCATCTTCGCAGCGTCCTTCGCTCATTGATCAATGATCTGGTCGACTCCCTGTTCATAGTCTATTGGCTGTGCTGGTTCTTTATCAGATTTTGCAGAAATCACCACATTGAGGTTGGTATGCTCAACAGTTGGTTAACGGATTTCATATTCGTTCCCATTATTATTCATGTAGCACTGGTACTCAGCAATCATGTATTGGGAAGTGTAAAGGTACTTCGTTATCCTCTTTTCCTAATCATGCTCACTTCCGCTCTAGTTTCCATATCTTTCGAATGGATATTACCTCAGATCACCACATATAATACAGGCGATCCAATAGACGTCCTGATGTATTTTTCAGGCGGTTTATTCTATTATTATGTACATCAGCATATTTATATTAAAAAATTAAAAAACAGGCAGTTGCCGATCCTACATACATCATGGACACAAAAAGAAAAATACTAAACGCGGCCTTAGAACTATACAATAATAAAGGCATCAATGCCACAACTCGTCATATTGCCGAAGACATTGCCATCAGCGTTGGCAACTTGCATTATCATTTTAAACATACCGATGACATCGTCTTAGCACTTTATGAGCAAATAGCAGCTGAATTTGATGTGGTAATCGGGGGCCTGGATAAACATGACCTCCTTAACCATTCTGTATTTGACCAAATGCTTTCCTCCTCATTTAATATCGTATACCGGTACCGTTTTTTCTTTCTAAACTTTGTAGAAATCGGTAGACGTATTCCTATGATTAAAAAGTATTACCAAGAGCTAATGGGGAGACGCCAAAAGGAATTAAAAGTCACTTTTCGCAAATTTGTAGCCGATGGACACTTCCGTGGAGACCTTTCGGAACAGGCATACGATTCACTAGTCACTCAATGTTTTATTTTAAATGATTTCTGGCTATCTCACAATGAATTGGTTGATCAGCTGGATGAACAGGAGGCCGAAAAGCGGTACATGGAGCTCATGAAAAATGTGTTAAATCCTTATATGACGAAAGTGCAATGATCGTATCGAACACCATGTAACATTCAACAGAACAACAAATTAAACTGTGAAAAATGTTATCTTTATAGTAAACCAAACTATAAACATGGAACCACAAACCAACCATCCGAGCCCGGCAACCATCATGCAGATAGGCACCGGCTTTTGGGCCTCAAAAATCCTGTTATCTGCTGTTAACTTTCAATTGTTTACATTGCTGGCAAAACGCAGGAAGATGCAGGCAAAAGAAATTAAGGCTGAGCTTGGCTTAAATTGCACAGACCGGAATGTTTATGATTTCCTTGATGCACTGACAGGGTTCGGGTTTCTAAATCGTGAAGGATTGCTGGAAACAGCGACATATTCGAACGGCGGGGATGCAGATTTCTTTCTTGACAAGAATAAACCTACTTATATCGGCGGAATGCTGGAGATGCTCAATAACCGACTGTATGGATTTTGGGGTAACCTGGAAGAAGGCTTGCGCACGGGACTTCCACAGAATGAGGCTAAGAATGGCGAAAATCTTTTTGAAACGCTTTACGCAGATGCGGATCGGCTGAAAGGATTCATTCACGCCATGAGCGGTATCCAAATGGGGGCCTTTATGGCTTTCGCTCAAAAATTTGATTTCTCTAATGTCAGAACGCTCGTTGACATCGGCGGATCGGCAGGTTTATTGTCGCTGATAGTTGCAAAACATCAGGCACACATGAGTTGTACGTCATGGGACCTGCCGGCTGTAGCCCCTATTGCCAATGAGACTATTGCAAAATTCCAGCTCCAAGACCGGGTGAAAACAGCGAATGGTGACTTTTTTAAAGATGATTTCCCAAAAGCGGACATGGTGGTAATGGGCAATATTCTTCATGACTGGGACGAAGATACCAAGCTCATGCTAATGCAGAAAGCCTACGATGCATTACCGGCGGGCGGCTGTTTTGTAGCAATTGAAGGTGTGATTGATGATGACAGGAGAAAGAATGTTTTTGGCATGATGATGAGCATAAATATGCTTATTGAAACGGGTACTGGATTTGACTATTCTTTTGCCGACTTCAATGGCTGGACAAAAACAATAGGGTTCAAATCAACATCCCTGCTCTCACTGGCAGGTCCTACTAGTGCAGCGATTGCCTATAAGTAAATCTTTTTGATTAAAAATTTTAAACAATCATTGACATCATATTGACACCACAAATATTTTCCAATAAAAAACCCGCTTAATTTTAAAATTAAGCGGGTTTTATCATTATTGCTGTGTCCCCGACGAGATTCGAACTCATATCGTTGGTACCGGAAACCAAAATTCTATCCATTGAACTACGGAGACAGGAGCGCAAATATATGGATTCATTTAAATAAAATCCACATCATTTTACTTTACTGTAAAAGGAACCTGAATATCGCCCCAAATTAAAGCTACTTTTCCTCCTTTATCAACTGTAAAAGTCATTTTTTCGGTAAATGAAGCAGCTTTTGCCGGCTTAACTTTAATTTTCAACGCATCTTCCGCTTCGTTGTATTCTGTACCCGATTTCTGCCATTTTTTGTTAAAAATAAGCGTCCATTCTTTCTCGCCAGGGATAGAATGCAATGCATATTTACCTGCTGGCAACGCTTTACCATCCACTTTAACAGCTTTACTTACTTCAAAAATAGTAGCTTCATTGGCACCAGTACGCCATACTTTTCCGTAAGGAGCAATTTCTTTACCAATGGTACGGCCTTTAACAGAAGGCTGACTGTAATCGATCATTACCGCAGCGCCCGAGCTCAATGTCTCTTTTACAACTGCTGGTGGGCTTGGTCTTTTGCTTTTGTCCTGCTGCGCAGAAACCTTTAGGGTGGTAAACATCACTGCTACCATTGCCAATAAAATTATTTTTTTCATGAGTTATCTTTTTATCCCTAAGATAGCGAAACATCCTCATCTTACAAATCATTGCGTAAAAAGAACAGCAACACCTCTGTAATAATTTTATGGTTATAAATTTTGATCTCAACTTTAAATTGAATAAATTCAATAGTCCTATGGTCAGCCAGGACCAATTTTATTTAAAATGTTCCATAAAAATATACTAATTGTTAAAAAAAATGCCCCGAGTGCTGATGATAAATTTCTTATCCATCAGTTGTTAAACATTGGCTACCAACAACCTCAACTATTTGTATGTACAGGATTTAATTATCCTAAGGGTACCGACGAATATGAAGCCCTGTTTTTACTGGCCGAAGATATAAACGATACCCCTGCCATAGTATTGCAAATAGCCGCTGATTTCCCGGAAGTACCATTAATTATTATGGTGAGCAACATCTCTTCAACCCAGCACCTGCCTGCCGGGGCAGACGACTGGATGCTAAAATCCTGGACCGAGCCTTTACTTCTGAAAAAGACCATACAACTGGCCATATATCGGAAAAAAACAACCTTAAACTATCTGAACATATTCAGGGAAAATCCAAGCCCCATGTATATTTATGAAAAAGAAGGCTATCAGTTTCAGGAGGTAAATCTGGCCGCTTTACGCCAGTATGGTTATAGCAAAGCCGATTTTATGCAGCTCACCGCCGAAAACATCCGTCCGGAAAATGAGTTGGAAGCTTTTTACAAAATCAATGAAGACCTGCCCTCCAATTATTCCAATGCAGGAATTTGGCAACATACCAGAAAAAACGGAGAAACATTTTATGTCCATATTTTTACCCACGAAATTCTGTTTGGTGGTAAAAACTGTAAGCTGGTAATGGCTATTGACATAGATAACAGTGTGAAAGCCGAACTGGCCCTGAAAGAAAAAGCCCGCGAAATAGAAAATATCCTGGAGAGTATTACCGATGGCTTTTTTACGGTCAACAAAAATTGGGAATTCACTTACATCAACAAAGAGTTTGAGCGAATACTAAAAAGGACCAGAGCCGATTTGTTGGGACAAAATCTGTGGGAAGCCTTTCCGGAAATTACCGATCTTGAGTTTTATCCACAGTACCAAAAGGCTATGAACGAGCAGGTATCGGTCCATTTTGAGGAATTTAACCCTGTTATCTCCTCCTGGTTATCCGTAAATGCATACCCCACCAATGCCGGCTTAGCCATCTACTTTATTGATAATACCGAACAGAAAAACTACCAGCAAAAAATAGAAAGCCAAAACAGACAGTTTAAAGAAATTGCCTGGGTACAGGCGCACCAGATTCGCGGTCCGGTATCTAACCTGCTCGGATTGGTCGATCTTTTCAATATCAAACAACCCAATCATCCCGACAACTTAGAACTCCTGGCCCGTGTAAAACATACGGCCATACAAATGGACGAGTCCATCCAGGAAATTGTTTACCTTACCCGTAAACTTGAATCCTGAACAGCAGAATTATGCCTAAAAAGTTCTACTTTTAAAAAATTATCATTCAATCTTTTTTCTGATGAAACAAACTATTGCCCTATTACTGATATTGTTCCTGGCCAAAAACATACAGGCACAGGATACACCCCCTGTTACCTATCCCCCACTTACTATAAAAGGATACAGCATTTATCTTTCGGGCAAACAACTGGATCTCAATCTTGATGGCTTTCCTGCTATGGTTCAAACTTCATTTAAACTCATTACCGAACCTATACATTTTCATCTGCCACGCACATCCAACCATAAGGACATTAAGCTTAAAATTGAGCCCATCCTTTTTTCAAGAAAAGTACCTAAAAAAATAAACTGGACAGTAAAAAATACGTCTGACAGTTTGAATATGGAAGTAAAGGGTAATGTAGACCTGAGCGGAAAAATGGATTATGCAGTTAAAATTACAGCCCTTCAGGATATCGACCTCGACAACATCAGACTGCATATTCCTTTTACACCAGAAGCAGCCAAATACGTAAGGGGACTTCATCAGACAAGTGATGAACGAGCCCCTGCTATTGACTGGAAATGGGCGACCACAGGTAAAGACCAAAGCAAGGTTTGGGTTGGCAATACAAACGGAGGTTTACAATATATATTGCAGGACAATAAACACAACGCCTTACCGGTTTCCTGGTCCAATGGTGATAAAGGTGGTATCCATATCGAACAAAAAGGGAAAGCAATTTTGGCCGACAACTACAGTGGCGAACACCATATGAAAAAGGGAGAGGTATTGTATTACAATTTCAGTATGCAAATCACAACAGAAATGACCAATTGATAAACAGTCTGGCCCCTATCTTTGTTATTTACCAATAAGTCCTTATGAAATTTAACCCCGTTGCTTTTATTGTCAACATTGCTATTCCGCTTGCCATTGGTGCTGTTGGCGCATTTTTTACCGCCAGCTCTGTAAAAACCTGGTATGTAACCCTGGCCAAACCTTCATTCAACCCGCCAAACACCATTTTTGCACCGGTGTGGACCGCCCTATATATCATCATGGGTATATCAGCCTATCTGGTATGGCAAAAGCGACATACCATCAAGCATTTATCGCGTACCATAGCCATCTATCTGATGCAACTGGTTCTAAACCTCATGTGGTCCTTTATTTTCTTTTATGCCCATCAAATTGGTGTCGCATTGATCGAAATTGTATTCCTGTTGTTCATTATCATCTTAAATGCAGTCACTTTCTACAAAATAGACAAAGCTGCAGGTTTGCTCTACATCCCATACATTTTATGGGTAAGCTTTGCAACAGTACTTACGTATAATATCTTCATTTTGAACTAATTTCCCTATTTTTAGGGTGTGAGGTTTTTAAAAAAATCAGTTGTAATTGCCTTTACTTTTTTGACATTTCCCCTATATGCTCAAAAAGTCGGATTAGTATTGAGCGGCGGGGGTGCCAAAGGCATTGCCCATATTGGTACCTTAAAAGCACTCGAGGAAAACAACATTCCTATTGATTACATCACCGGCACTTCCATGGGCGGTATAGTCGGCGCCATGTATGCCGCCGGTTACACACCCGCTCAAATAGAAAAAGTAGCTTTAAGTCCCGAATTTCAGGATTGGGTAAGCGGCCGGTTCAAAAGCGATTACAGCTTTTTCTTCCAAAAAAAAGCACTAAATCCGGCTATTGTAACTGCTAAATTATCTCTCGATACCGGCTTGCGGATGAGTTTCCGGTCAAATCTTGTAAACGACATCCCCCTGAATTTTGCCCTGCTCGAACTATTTTCGCAGGCATCTGCCATATCTAAAGACAATTTCGACAATCTTTTTGTGCCTTATCGCTGCATGGTTTCGGATGTATTGTCGCAAACCAGTATCACCGTCAAAAAAGGGAGCCTGGCCGAAGCCGTACGGGCAACCATGACAGTACCTTTGGTTTACCGCCCTATAAAACTGGATGGCAAATATGTTTTTGACGGCGGACTGTACAATAACTTTCCGGCCGATATCATGAAAAAAGAATTCAATCCCGATTTTATCATTGGCGCAAATGTATCCTCCAAAACCTATAACGAATATCCCAAAAACCGCGACGAAAGATTGATGAACCGGTTGATGGTATTTATGTTTCTTTCCAAATCTGACTCTACCCTGATTGGTGAAAACGGCGTGTATGTACAGCCCGATCTTAAGGACTACAGTGTCACCAATTTCACCCCCGTACAAGCTTTAATCAAACAAGGTTACGATGCTACTATGGCCAATATGGCAAACATTAAAAAACAAGTAAAAAGAAGAGTAGACATCCACGACCTGATGAAAAGGAGAAATGATTTTAACAGCAAAAAGCCCGATCTGATATTCAGCAATGTGAAGGTAACTGGTGTCAATTCAGAACAAAAAAAGTACATAGCACGTCTTTTTAAAAGTGACAAAGCCACATTTGATTTAAATGATATCAAACGGGGTTATTATAAACTGGTGGCCGACGAGACCTTCGAAACCATTTACCCCAAAATATCCTATGACCCTGATTCCGATAGCTACAATTTCGAAATCCTTGCCCAACCTACAAAAAGCTTAAAGATTGACTTTGGAGGCAATATTTCGACCAGACCCATCAGCAATGTCTTTTTGGGTGTGCAGTACAATTACCTGAGTAGAAAAGCTTATACTTTTGGACTAAACTTCTATTCGGGCCGCTTTTACGAATCGGTACAAGCCACTGGCCGTATAGATTTCCCTTCGCGCCTGCCACTTTTTCTGGCAGCAGAAGTTACCTATAACCACTTTAATTTTTATAAAACCAGTTCCATATTTATCGAGAATACCCGCCCTACCTATGTAGAGCAGTCCGACCGAAAAATCGACCTTAAAATGGGCATGCCTTTAAACAGAAATACCCGTATTATACTCGGCACGGCCTTTATCAACAACAACGACAGGTATAGTCCAAACAACACGTTTTCTATTGGCGATGAGCTGGAAAGAACGGTACTTAATGGCTCCCGGTCCAATTTATCCTTTGAACAATATACGTTTAACCGTAAGCAATACGCCAGTCGCGGCCGCAACTTCCTGTTAAGCCTCAACTATTTTGCCGGTCGCGAAAGTTATACACCAGGCAACATCAATCCGGCTACAGCTGCACCCATAGTGCCCAAAGTTGGGGTTACCAAACAATTCCGGCAATGGCTCAACCTCAAAATAAGCGACGAGAATTATTTCCTAAGGCTCAACAAATATACCCTGGGTTATCAGGCCGAGGCCGTCATTTCCAATCAGCCATTGTTTTCCAATTATTATTCAACGCTGCTGGCTGCCCCGGCATTTTATCCATTGCAGGACAGCAAATCCCTGTTTCTCGAAAATTTCAGGGCCAGCAATTACCTGGCCGGCGGACTCAAAAACGTATACAGCATCAAAAGAAATCTGGACCTCCGTGTAGAAGGGTACCTATTTTTTCCTTACCGGGAATTCGAACGATCGGGTTTCCAGGAAGTACAATACCGCCGGGCTTTCACCAAATGGCATTATGCCGGCACCGCCGGCCTGGTTTACCACACTCCGTTGGGGCCTATCAGCATTAGTTATAATTTATACGATGATCCAATAAAAAGAAACGGTGTTTTATTACATTTGGGGTACTTAATTTACAATAAACGATCTTTAGAATGAGACCACTTTATGTATTGCTCCTGCTGTTGGCCCTTGCCGGAAAAAGCTTTGCCCAAAAAGCAGACATTAATAACTTTGTAGTGAAAGAAAGTTTGCTTAAAAACAGCAAACTGGCCATCATAGCAACTGATTCTTTAGAAAACCCGCTCGAGAAAATCAATGGCGTTTATACTTTCACGGTAAGTGGTTTTACGCAGCAGGTCAACTTTCACGATGGCATAGCCATTCTGCCCCTGCAATTGGAGCGATCAGCATTTGTATATATCAAACATCAAAACGACAGTGGTACGCATAGCAAGCTACTGTATGTGTATAAAAAAGACGGCACCTTGAATCCTTACGCCATCAACAGCATGTGGTTGGTTCTTTTTCCGGCGCTGATTGTGTTTTTGGCTTTTGCCTTCCGTAAATTCATTATCGCAGCGGTGGTTATTCTGATCATTTACATTTATTTTAATCACAGCAATGGCCTCAATCTGTCAACCTTTTTCGAGACTATTTTTGATGGTCTAAAATCAATGTTTTAGAAAGGCATACCAATGCCGAAGTTGTACTGTACAAAACGGTACCTGTCGGGTGAGTTTGCGGCATCGTAAGCACTTCTGAAAGCTTTTCCGCCACCCAAAAATTTGCTGATCACCCACTGGTCGGAGCCCTGAAACTGTGGATCTTTCAGTTTCAGCCCAACATCAAACCTGAACACAAAATACTGCACATCGTATCTGAAACCAGTACCAGCTCCAATGGCAATCTGGCTACCTAGTTTTTTAAAATCAAACCTGGTTTCCGAAGGTCCGTTCGAAATGTTCCAAATGTTACCTACATCTACAAAAACAGCCCCCTTCAGCTTCGCCCCAAAAAACTTGTTCAACAGTTTGTAACGATATTCAAAATTAGTTTCAATGTGCAGCTCTCCGGTTTGGTCCAGGCCATAATATATTTTTCTTTCATATTCGTTAGGAATTGCTTCACCACGGTTGTAATTTCCGGGTCCTAAAGTTCTTGCCTGCCAGGCACGGATGCCGCTGGAACCTCCACCAAAAAATAATTTTTCAAAAGGCACTTCTTTAGTATTTCCGTAAGCATAAGCAATCCCGGCATTTAACCGGGCTACAAACTGCCTTTCCTCACCCAGGCGCTTATACCATCTTAAATCTATCTCCGGGCGTACATACTGATTAAAAGGAACACCAAATATAGTTGCGGCCCCGGTTGAATCAATTCTCGTCTTCAATAGCTTTGAAACGCCCTGCAAGGCATTACCTGCCAAATCTACCTCTCCCCTGAAATAGAAAAAATTGCCGTTGGTGGTCAACTTTTCCGCATTTAGCGAATAAGCGTATTTAATGCCCAATGTGATAGTTTTGCGGTTCAACAACTGGAGCGTATACAAATTGTTGAGCAGGTTTTCCGGGTTGGTTATGGTCGAATCTATCAGTAAATTTCCAAAGCGGTACTCCAGGTTCAAAGGTGTTACGATGTGGAATTTGGACCTTGTTTCCCTGAACTCATAGGCTACAGAAGTTAGGATTACCCTGCGTTGAAAGGCGCTTTTTTGCAAGCCATACACATAACTGGCCGAAAAAATGGTATGCGGCATGCCTCCTCTTCCCGGTCGCGACCTCGTAAAAGGAATCATCAACCGTGGTACCGTAAGGGTTGTACTTACCGAAAAATCGCGCTGATAAATCTCATTGATCAGGGAGCCCCCCTGTCCAAGCCGGGCCTGCAAGCCACCTTTTACCTGAAATTCAAACTTCTCGGCCCCTTTAAAAAGGTTGTTATTGGTATAGGTATTACTCAATGTAAAGCCAACCGTACCGCCGTTAAAAGGAATTTCTCCTTCAACCCGGTTGCTCATGATTTTTTGGGGGATGAGCTGGATAACCGGATTTACTGTATTTGTACTATCTTTTGATTTGTTGTATTCAATTTTAACATTCTTAAAAACACTAAGCTCATACATGCGGTCGTACGTCACGTTCTCATTCCTGATGTCATAACGATCGCCTGGATGCAGAAAATTGTATCTGGTGATCGGATTTCGCCTGAATTTGCCCGATAAATCGGTGAATCGTACATTCTTGTACATCCTGTCGTTCATTTTAATGGAATCCGGAAAGCCATCGGCATTTGGCGCAATGATGATATTAGTTTCGCCCAGCTTATACTGTAAATGTTTGGGTTTATCTACAGGGTTGTCAATAATGAGGGTTACATTGGCTTTGCTGTTGTTCAGGTTCGAATCCACCGAAAATTTGATGTAAGGGCGCGAAAAATCATAATATCCCCTTTGTTTCATCACCTGATAAATCTGGTCGCGTTCGTAGGCCAGCGAGTCATCATCGTACCTTTTGCCCTCTTTCAAATGGCTAAAAGCCTCTTTACTCCCCAGGTACAGGTCTTTTATAAGCGGATCGGGAATTTCGTAATTGATTTTATTTATCTTAAAGGCCGCACCCGTATCTGCTTCAAAAAATACCTCGGCACGTTTATTTTTCACTTTAATATCCGACTGCACCTTTGCGTTAAAATAGCCTTTACTGGCCAGGTATTTCTCAATCTGGCTACGCGAAATTTCAACCAGGGTACTATCCAAAATAGGTGGCGGAGTGCCCAAAGGCCTGATGTTGCTTGTTTTATACTTACCGTCTTTGGTATTAAACATATTATAAATTAATACATTGATACCCAATCGGGAAGTTGGCCGGATGTCTTTCTGAATATAGTTGAGGGCTTCTTCTTCAAAAGCCTCCGGGATGCTGTCAATCTTTACCTTTTTTACGATAGACTGGTAGTCGGCAATGTACTTTGTTGATGAACATGCTGTAACAAAAACAATAATAAATAGTAATATTGCACGAAACAGGACATTTTTTTTATAATCGTGGTATGGTTTCAAAATCACAGATAAGTTTTATAAAATCATTACATCAAAAAAAGTACCGTAAAGAAAACGGGATATTCATTATTGAAGGTATAAAATCTATTCAAGAATTTATTCTGTCCAATTACCAGATCCACAGTATTTATTATCTGGAGCAATATCACGCAGCATTAACAGCTTTGCCCACAAATATAAAGTTATTTGAAGTAAACAACGCCGAACTGGATAAGATTAGTACTTTACAAACTCCACAAGGAATTCTGGCATTGGTACACATTCCAAAAGCAGCAGTTTTGAAACCTGAAGCCTTAAAAAACACGTTTACATTGGTACTGGATGGCGTGCAGGATCCAGGAAACATGGGCACCATTATCCGCACGGCCGATTGGTTTGGCTTTAAACAAATCATTTGTTCGGCCGATTGTGTAGAAGTTTACAACCCTAAAACCGTACAGGCTACCATGGGCTCCTTAAGCAGGACAAATATTTTTTATGAAGAGTTGCCACAGGTACTAAAAGACATTCAGATACCGATATTTGGAGCTGTATTGGACGGAAAGAGCCTATATAAAACCGATTGGGGCAAAGAAGGATTGGTTATTTTAGGCAATGAAGGACAAGGAATCAGTGCCCCCGTAATGAAATTAATTACCAATCGCGTAACCATTCCACGCATCGGAGGTGCTGAGTCATTGAACGTTGCCATATCGGCGGCAATATTATGTGCAGAAATCAGCAGAAATTTTCACAAATAAATTGCATCCTAATATAAAATTACTATTTTTGCAGCCTGAATTTTAACAGGTCGAGTGGCCGAGTGGCTAGGCAGAGGTCTGCAAAACCTTGTACAGCGGTTCGAATCCGCTCTCGACCTCCAGATTATTTTAATAAATAAAAAAAGATTGACATGGCAGTTACCAGATTAAAAAGAAAAGACAGAAGAAATAAAACTTTCGCAAAGTTAGATGTGAAATTCTTAAAATTAGCTACTAACATTGAATTGGGTAGCAGATCAAAACAATCTACTAAAAATCAGTTGGCAAAAAACAATGCTGTTTTAGCTCAACTTACTGCAAAAGCCTAAGCTTTTCTACAAAAAGTATTAAAAGGTCTCTGTTTTACAGAGGCCTTTTTTTATGCCTATCCCGGTTTCATGCTTTAATCAAAACCCGAAAAGCACCAATAATTCCAGAAACCCCACAATATCATATAATTTAGCTATTATTGACCAACCAAACCGTAACCTCAATAAATTCATTCCCTGCTAAGCATGAATAGTTATAATGCCTACAACGATCAGGAATTAGCTGCCTTACTTATGGGGGGAGACAGAAAGGCTTATGCCGAGATTTTTGAAAGGTATTCGCGGTTACTCATTGCACATGCCTATAAAATACTGGCAGACCAGGATGCAGCGAGCGACATAGTCCATGATGTCATATTGAACCTATGGGAAAAGAGAACGCAAATCAATTTGAATTTCTCGTTAAGTGGCTATCTCTACATCGCGGTGCGCAACCGCATATTCAATGCCATGTCCCATAAAAAGGTTGCCGGTAAATATGCAGAGTCGATAATTGCCTATATGGAAGGTACACACGTGCACTCCGACGATCAGTTACGGGAAAAAGAGCTTACGGCACTTTTGGAAAAGGAAATCAACGCGTTACCCGAAAAAATGCGGGAAGTGTTCATTTTATACAAAATGGAGGAGCTGAGTTATAAGGAAATTGCCGATCGTTTAGGCATTACCGACAAAACTGCAAAACAGCAGGTTTACAATGCCGTCAAAATCCTCAAAACAAAAATCGATATCTATTTAACCCTCCTTCCCATCCTCTACCAGCATTTGTAGTTTACATCTTTAGTGACTTGTTTTAATCGTTTAATGTGTGATCGTCATCCTGAATTTATTTTGCATGACGGGCGTCTACATCTAAGCCAGCTTAAATGTAAAAGTGCCATCATTAGATATAAACTACAGCATTTATAATTTTTTTCAATGGCCCCTATGACTTATGCCCCATCAAACTGTATAAGTATAAAAGGGGTATTCCAACCCGGCATAAAATATGAACGAAGAAAAAGCTATAGCACTGATCAGAAAATACCAGCAAGGTGAACTAACGCCCCAGCAGGAGCAACAATTAAATGAATGGTACCTCATCAATGCAACAGAAAGTAAAGCAGAACTGAATGCCGAACAAATGGAGCAGGCTATTGAACAGCTTCGCAAAAAGTTGCCGCTACAAGACCCTGCAGTAAAAATAAAATTATGGCCACGTATTGTCGCTGCAGCTTCTGTACTTTTAATCCTTGGTACGGGTTTGTGGTTTTACAACTCCCGTCAGGCAGGTAGTCATCATCCTGAGCTGGCGCGGGCCGGTACAGGATCTCATGACATTGCCCCGGGCAAAATAGGCGCCACACTTACCCTGGCCAATGGCAAAAAGATCAGACTATCCGATGCTGCCAATGGCGAAATTGCAAAAGAGGCAGGTATCAGTGTCACTAAAACCGCCGATGGGCAACTGATTTATGAAGTTTTAGCCAGCGGCACTTCTTCGCGACAAAACCAAAGGGGCACATCTGATCCGGGTGGAGAAACCAACACCCTCTCTACTGCCAAAGGCGAAACCTACCAGGTGAAACTACCCGATGGCTCGTCGGTATGGCTCAATGCAGCTTCCAGTCTTACTTATACCACCTCATTAAAGCAAGCCACAAAACGCGTTGTAGAACTTCGCGGTGAAGGCTATTTTCAAGTTGCTAAGGACAAAAAACATCCTTTTATAGTCAAAACAGCGCAACAAGAGGTACAAGTACTAGGTACGCATTTCAACATCAATAGTTACGAAAGCGAAAACGCCGTGAAAACAACGCTATTGGAAGGCTCTGTACGCGTAAGTGCCACAAACGGTCGCCACGCAGCAGCAAACGATCGGCATCCTGACCTTGTTTCAGGACCTCACACCAGCAACGCTATAACCCTCCGCCCCAACCAGCAATCTATTTTACTAAATACCGGCATCAAAGTAATTGATGTAGATGTAGAAAGTACCATCGCCTGGAAAAATGGATATTTCCTGTTTGACAATGAAAATATCTACACCATTATGAATATGATTTCCCGCTGGTATGATGTAGAGATCGAGTATAAAGGAAATATGGACGACAAGATTTTTGTAGGCCGGATATCCAGGTTCAAAAACGTTTCTGAGGTATTGAAACTACTGGAGATGACCGGAGATATTCACTTTAAAGTCCAGGGAAGGAGGATTACTGTGATGACCTAAATTGAACCACATACAAGTACCGATAAAACCAGGAGCGCTGGAGACGCCCCTGGAAAAGTCCAGGTTACTTCCGAAATAAGCTATAGTCCGTTTAAACCTAAACTAACCAAATGTATGAAATTTTACTCTTTTGGTGTATGCGCCAAACAAACCGGCATACACTACAAAATTTTGTTGATTATGAAACTCATAATTGTTTTGATGATCTCCACTTTCCTGCAGGTATACGCCACAGGCTATGCACAGAAATTTACCATATCAAAAAAGAATGCCTCGTTGGAGCAGATTTTCAAAGAGATCAAAAAACAAAGTCATTATACCTTCCTGTATAACATCAGCACCCTTAAAAAGGCCAATCGCATTGCCATCGATGTGAAGGATCAAAGTATTGATGAAGTGCTGAAATACTGTTTTAAAGATCAACCGCTGAGCTATAAAATAGCCAACGACATCATTGTAGTGCAAAAAAAGGTAGCCCCACAGCCTGGCGCTATGCAAGCACAAACAACCGTCAGCGGTAAAATTACCGATGAGACAGGGCTTCCGCTATCAGGGGTTTCTATCCGGACCAAAGACGGAAGGGTCAAATCCTCTACCAATCCCAATGGCCAATTTGAACTAAAGGGCATCCTGGCTGATGATGTTTTACTCGTTTCCTTTATCGGCTTTGCTACGCAGGAAATTGCCGTTGTAGGTCGCACCATCATTAACATTGTTTTGAAAGAAGATACAAAAGGCCTAAATGAGGTGGTGGTAGTGGGCTACGGAACCACCAAAAAGGCCAACCTTACCGGTGCTGTAGATCAGATCGGCAGCGAGTATTTCCAAGACCGCCCGGTAGCCAATACCACAAGGGCATTACAAGGTGTTATCCCCGGCCTCAACATCAAAATGACCGACGGCAAACCTACCCGAAGCTCGGTATACAACATTCGTGGAGTTACTTCCATAGGTGCAGCTTCCAGTGAGGCCGGCGCACTCGTTTTGGTCGATGGTGTACCCTCAAATCCCAACAACCTCAATCCTACCGATATTGCTACGGTAACCGTACTCAAAGATGCCGCCTCGGCTGCCATCTACGGGGCAAGGGGCTCTTTTGGGGTAGTCCTGATTACCACTAAGGTTCCCCAGAAAGGAAAAGTCCAGTTCAATTACAGTTCCAACTTTTCGATTAACCAACACACCAACCGGCCCGATTTTATCAACGATGGATATTCCTGGGCCAAGGTTTTTGACGAAGCCTATGCCGGTTGGTTTGATTATACCGAGCGGCCCGCAAATATCAACGGCGTTTATCCTTTTTCGCAAACTTATCTGGAAGAGCTGAAACGGCGTTCGGAAGACCCTTCACTACCTAAAGTAGAAGTCAATGCCGCCGGCAACTATGTGTATTACAACAGTACCGACTGGATAAAAGAGTTGTACAAAAACTCCAATCCATCTATGGAACATATGCTTAGCCTGTCGGGCGGAAGCGAAAAAATAAGCTTTACACTTTCTGGCCGTGCTTATTCACAGGATGGCATTTATCGTTACAGCCCGGATGAATATAACCGTTACAACCTGAGGTTTAAGGGCGATATCAAAGTCAACGACTGGTTGTCCATCAATGGAATATCCGATTTTTCCAGCTTCAGGTACAAATACCCCCTAACGGCTTACGGAGGAAAAAATGCAGTATTGCGCCTGCTTGCGGTCAACGGATTTCCCATCGCGCCTGTATTTAACCCCGATGGAACATTAACCAGGGCTGGTGCCAATACCGTTGGCGATTTTTATTATGGCAAAAGTTATTCGCTCAAAAACAACAACTTTCTCAGAAATACCATAGGTTTTAATGCCGCTGTAATTAAAGACAAATTAAGTGTTAAAGGCGATTTCTCGTACTTATACACCAATGATGTAGACAACTTCAAATACATCCCCGTCCCTTTCAGCAACTCACCCGGTGTAATAACGCGGTCGGGCATTAACGATATGACCAGTAATACCAATGTAAGAAGCTATTATGTGGCCAATCTGTATGCCGAATACAATCAGCGTTTCAAAAACCACAATCTAAAACTACTGGGCGGCTACAACCTGGAATACAATAAGGTGACCAATGTAAATGTTTCGCGCGATGGGCTACTGCTGGAGGATTTGCTAGACCTGAACCTGGCCACAGGAACCAATTACCGGTTAAGTGGTGGTGGCGAAATCTGGGCCTTATCGGGAATTTTCTTTAGGGCCAACTACGATTACAAAGGCAAATATTTGCTGGAAGTAAATGGCCGGTACGATGGTTCGTCAAAGTTCCCAACCAACGAGCAGTTTGCTTTTTTCCCTTCGGTTTCTGCAGGCTGGAAAATTTCGGAAGAAAGCTTTATGAACAGCAGCAAAACCTGGCTCAGTAATCTGAAACTGCGTGCTTCCTATGGTTCATTGGGCAATGGAAACCTTGATTCCTATACTTTCCTGCAAACCATTGCTGCCTCGCGCTCGCCCATTATCATCAACGGGGGATTTCCAAGTTACATCAGGCAACCCGATGTCATCCCCAAAAGCCTAACCTGGGAAACCGCCACTACCCTCGATTTTGGAGTGGATGCCGATTTTTTCAAGCAACGTTTATCACTGATGTTTGACTGGTACGACCGCAAAACTACCGGCATGATTATGGCTGCCCGGCCACTACCGGGCGTATTTGGGGCAACTGTACCCAAAGCAAACGTTGCCGATTTATCAACCAAGGGTTGGGAATTATCGGTAGCCTGGCAAGACCAGATTGATTTCAAAAAGCCGTTACGCTATGGCTTCCGTGTCACGCTGTCGGACAATGAATCCAACATCACTAAATTCTATAATCCTACAGGTACCTTAAGCACCAATTTTGTTGGGCAGAAACTAGGCGATATCTGGGGATTTACCACCGAAGGCCTGTTTCTATCGGCTGAGGATGTGGCCAGTCATGCCGATCAGTCGTACATCCGGACCTCTTTAAGCAACAAGCTTTTGCCTGGCGATCTTAAATTTAAAGATATCAACGGCGATGGTGTGATCAACAGGGGGCTGAACACCCTAACCGATCATGGTGACATATCCATCATCGGCAACTCGGCACCCCGTTATGCTTATGGCATTACCACCGATCTGAGCTGGAACAACTTTTCTTTTTCTGCTTTTTTCCAGGGAATCGGAAAGCGCGATTGGTGGCCTTCAACAGAAGCAGCTTATTTTTGGGGACCATATAACCGTCCTTATACCTTTTTACCAAGGGCTATTAACGACAATTACTGGACACCCGAACGCACCGACGCATACTATCCAAGACTCCGTACCTATACCTCAATAGGATCAACGCCACAATTGGCCGTACAGCAAACGCGCTACCTTCAGGACGCCAGCTATATCCGTTTAAAAACCCTTACCATTGGTTATACGCTGCCCGAACAATTCGCAAAAAAGATAAAAATGTCCACCATCAGGTTTTATTTAACCGGACAAAACCTGTGGACCTGGTCGCCCATGTACAAGGTAACCAAAGATTTTGATCCCGAAGTTATTGAAGGCTCAGATCCGGAAGTAAACGCAGGCCAGGGCGACGGATTTTCTTATCCAATGCTCAAAACCTATACCCTGGGCATTAACCTAACATTTTAACTTTTTTAAAATATTCACATGAAAAAGGTTTTATTATTTTCCATAACCATTCTTCTCGGGTTGTCCTCCTGCAAGAAAATTCTTGACCAGGGCCCATTGGATAAGCTTACACCCGAGCAGGCTTTTTCAACCGAAGCCAATCTGGAACTGTATTCCAATTCATTTATACGGTTTATGGTACCAGAAGGGGGCGGCATTTTTAAAGGCGATCTGCTTTCAGATATTGCCGTACCCAATGGTGTTGACATGTATCTTACCCAGCAATTTACAGCCCAGCAGGGAAGCGGCTGGGGACTTACCAGCTGGGAGCAATTGCGCAACGTAAATTATTTTATTGTCAACAATACCAATCCGGCAGTTGCCGCAAGCACCAGAAACCACTACACCGGGATAGCCCGTTTTTTCAGGGCCTGGTTTTATTTCGATAAGGTACGAACCTTTGGCGATGTACCTTGGTTTAACCGTCCGCTAGACCCCGAAGACCCTGAAATATACAAGGGCCGCGATCCGCGAACCTTGGTGATGGATTCGGTGCTGCAGGATTTGGATTTCGCCGTCAATAACATCAAAGACACTAAGGACAATTCAAGCACACGCATCACCAAATCTGTTGCCCTGGCCTTAAAATCAAGAATCTGTCTGTTTGAAGGCAGTTTAAGAAAATACCATACCCAACTGGGGCTGGGCAGTACCGCAAACCGGTGGTTTACCGAAGCAACTGATGCCGCAAGTATATTGATAACCAGCGGCAAATACAGCCTGAACACCGCAGCACCCTCTCCTTACCGCGCCCTATTTATCAGCGAAAATCCGGTAAGCACCGAAGTACTGCTGGCGGCTGTATACAACAATAACCTAAGCCGCTGGCACGATGCCAATTACTGGTACACCAGCCCAACCTATGGCGCGCGCCTCAGTTTAGAAAAAAGATTTGTAAATACCTATCTCAATACTGATGGAACGCCCTTTACCAATATCGCCGGATATGCCACCAGGCAATTCCAGGACGAAGTAAAAAACAGGGACCTGCGCTTGTCGCAAACCATCCGAACAGCGCCCTACAAAAGAAGCGACGGATCGGCCGCTCCACCCGATTTTGCATTTACAAGTACCGGCTATCACATCATGAAATTTACGCTGGATGATAAAACGATAGACAACCGAAGCCCGGTAGCCAACTACAACACCATTCCGGTAATCAGGTATGCAGAGGTCTTACTAAACTATGCCGAGGCCAAGGCCGAGCTGGGTACCTTAACAGCATCCGATTGGAATACCAGTATCGGGGCCCTGCGCACCAGGGCCGGCATTACCAATACCGCTATACCTACAATTGTTGATCCTTATCTCAAAGCCAACTTCTATCCCGACATTACCGACCCTATCCTGATGGAAGTGCGGCGCGAGCGGGGTGTTGAGCTGGCTGCAGAAGGCTTCCGATATGCTGATTTACTAAGGTGGAAGGCTGGCAAACTACTCGAAAAGCCATACACAGGCCTATATGTACCGGCCAAAGGACAGGTACTCGATTTAAACGAAGATGGCCAGGGCGATGTGGCCTTTGTGGATGTTGTTCCGGCCACAAAAGTACCCGGAGTAGTTTACGTACAAACCAACGGCACATCCATCAAATTATCTGGTGGTAGCCAGGGCAATGTGGTGTGGATGGAAAACATCAGTAAAGAATTTCCATTAAAAAAATACTTCCGCCCCATCCCTACCTCAGAAATCGTGTTAAACCCAAATCTGAACCAAACCGGTGGCTGGTAATATTCCTGACTATTAAAACAATTGTTATGAAACCCAAATTATTTCTATATATCAGTGCAGTATTGCTGCTGGCCAGCTGCAAGCGCTATCCCGACATCACCAATGCCAACCCCGAGGTAAGGGTGTCTATTGTCAGCGCATCGGCAACGGCAAAAAAACAAGTCCTCATGATGGCCGATAGCCTGCAGTCGCTTCGTTTTGAAGTTGCGCATGATGTCCCATCGGGCGATGCCGGAGGCGATATTTCCATATCCTTTAAATCAGAAGCATCGCTGGTGCAGGATTACAACAAGTACAACGAAACCGACTACCTGCCTATGCCTGCAGGCAGCTACGAGCTTCCTGCTGCCATTGCCATCAGAAAGGGGCAACAAAAATCGGGACAGCTCAAAATCGGCATCAAAACCAATGGGGCACTGCAGGCCTTTAAACAATACCTGCTGCCTGTTAGTATCGATGTGGTAAATGACGGCTTTATCATTAATAAAAACGCAAAAACCACCTATTTCCTTATCGAAACCCTAATGGAAGGGTTCACGTTCAAAGTCATGTCATACGGCAAAGGAGGCGGTGTGCACAATATGGAACTTGCGGCCAACATCATCAATCAACACAAACCTGATTTGCTGTTGGTTAGAGAAATGGATTCCGTAACCAACCGCAACGGAAAAATAGACCAGCCTGCAGTGCTGGCTACACTCATCGGCATGCCACACTATATCTATTTAACCTCAATTAAAGATTTTGACGGAGGCGGGCAGTATGGCAGCACCATTTATTCCAAATTCCCAATCATCAGCAGTACCGAAGTTGTTTTGCCCAATGGCGATGCCAATACCGAACGAGGGCCTTTTGGGGCCATTACGGTAAAGCTAGCTGGCCAGAACCTGGTATTTGCCGGCACCCACCTTAATGCAAATGCCACGCGTCGGGCAGCCCAGCTTCCGGTGCTGATGAGCTCGCTAAGTACCATTACCGATCCATTAATTCTGGCCGGTAATTTTAACGACACGCCTCCTGCGGGTAATGTATACACAGCACTGGCCGGCGCCATGTTCAACTTTCCGTGTACCAGTTGTCCGCCAAATACTCCTGTGGCCACGCCTGCAAGTTTTTCCGACTTTATCATGTTTAAACCCAGCACCAAGCTAAGGGTGGTAAATCATAGTGTAGGAACAGCCTCAAC
This sequence comes from Pedobacter schmidteae, assembly GCF_900564155.1. NCBI lineage: Bacteria > Pseudomonadati > Bacteroidota > Sphingobacteriia > Sphingobacteriales > Sphingobacteriaceae > Pedobacter > Pedobacter schmidteae. The sequence continues at coordinate 5,770,284 of NZ_LS999839.1, forward strand.
AAGCGCGCATTTGCCGGTAATTACCGAGTTCCGCCTGTTCAAATAAGACGCATAACATTTCATAAAACAACGCAGCCATAGCCTGGTCGGCAGGCAACATAAATAGTCGAAAATGAAGAATGTGATAAAAATTATTGGAATACTTTTCCTGTTATTTTCAGGAATGGCATGTAAAAGAAACCAGGCGGTGCCGGGCCCCGAGGTAAACCCGCCTGCAAAGGCTGGCCCCATTATCAAAGTGATGACCTATAACATTCATATTGGCAATCCGCCGTCAAAACCTGCCGAGGTAAGAGATTTGCAGGCCATAGCCAATGTGATCAATTCCCAAAAGCCCGATCTGGTAGCTTTGCAAGAGGTCGACGTCAATACACAGCGTTCAGGTGTTAATGTAGATCAGGCCAAAGAGTTGGCCAGACTTACCGGCATGAATTACTTTTACGCCAAGGCTATCGATTTTCAGGGCGGTCAGTATGGCGATGCGGTTTTATCCAGGTTCCCTATTCTGGAAAGCGTAAGTTATCAATTGCCGGTTACCCAACAATTGGGTGGCGAGACCCGGTCGGTAGCTATGATCACAGTTGAAAAAGAGGGCTACAAATTCTACTTCTCTTCTACCCATCTGGATCATTTGGGGGCCGAGGACAACCGATTACTTCAGGCAGCCGAACTGAACAAAATTGTAGGGAGCTTGTCGCGACCACTTATTATAGCCGGCGACATGAATGCCATACCTAGTTCCAAAACCATGGCACTTTTGCAGCAACAGCTATTTATGGGTTGCAATGCGGCCTGTCCATTTACCATTCCGGCTACTGCTCCCACCCGAACAATTGACTATATCATGATGCGTCCTTACAACAAATTCAACATCAAAAATTATAATGTAATCAATGAAACTTATGCGTCAGATCATTTGCCTCTGATAGCAGAAATAGAACTTAAATAAAATGAAAACAATAACTTTATTTTTGTCAATAGCCCTATTGATCACAGCATGTGTAAAAAGCGGGCCCGAAAAACAATCAGAAACCGTTTCATCCAGCAGCAACAATAGTGATATGGTTACCATCTTATCCGATCCTGACTGGATAGCGATGTTGAACCTGGTAAACAATACCATTGATGTGTACGATCCGGATGATGCGAACTGGAATGATGCCGGCTCAAAATTAATGTCCTGGAAACCTACCACCGCCCGGGGTTACAGCACTGCCGAAGTAAATGCCTGGGGCGATGTAATGGATGTTAAGCTAAGAACACTAAATGGTGTGGATGTATGGGTCACTTATGCCGGCGGATTGGTGACCACCGTAACCAAAAGTACGGGCAACAAAAGATGGGCACGAATTATCGGTGTGTCGATGGCAGCACACGCTGTAGAAGTGCTACCCAATGGATGTGTTGCAGTGGCAGGAAAAAATGACAACAAAGTATACCTTTACTCTACCACCACATCTAACTATGCCTCATTTAATCTGAATGTGGCCAGGGCAACACTGTGGGACCCTTTGCTAAACAGGTTATGGGTAACCGGAAAAATAGGCACCACGCATGTGATGACGGCACTTATTGTTGGCGGCACGGCAGCAAGCCCCACGCTTTCGGAGGATGTAAGCCGCAGGGTTACCTTACCGGGATGCTGTGGTCACGACATCTCGCCTTTTTACGGCGATACCAATAAATTGTTGGTGGCCGAGGATAAAAACTACAGCTTCAATAAAACGACAAAGGTATTTACCCCTTTGCCTAGTGCCATACACAACTCTATGCACGTTAAAAGTATAGGAAACTTAACCAACGGACAAATTGTCGTACTACGGGCCGATTCTTTTGCTACCCCGCGCCCGGTTCCAAGTTGCGAAAACTTTAACAGTTGGAGTTCATGTTATGCTTATTTCTATTCTGCTACAGGCGCATTGGTTGCCTCCAGATATGTTTCAAACAATTGCTTTTACAAAGCCCGCGTATGGAATCCAAATTATCAGTAGTCCCCCTCTGATATTTGTTTATTTTGCAAAAGGCCTGGATTATTTACCAGGTCTTTTGTTTACTTCCTTCTTCTATTCTACCCAGCACCTGATTTATCATTGCCAATCCGGAGCAGGAAGATTCCAGAGACTAATTTTATTTTACACCAGAATATGTTGGTGTGAATATTAAATTACCTGCTTTCTTTTGTAACAACCCCACTCTATATTGTTACAATAAAACACGCCAATATTTGCATTTTTGATTGCAATTTTTCTTAATTTTAAAAAGCCGCAAATAAGGGTTCGGAAATGAAATATGACATTTGCCGACACAATTATTGAAAGCAGGCAGCGTTTAAGCTGATAACAGATAGAGCTATCGGCCGTATTTTTTAATGACAAACCAAATTCAGGTTCAATGAAAAAATTGAGATCAAAAGTAGTAAAAGCGCTCAAAAAAGAATTCACTTTCGAATGCACCATCTCCTCACGGATGAATCAGGTTATCTTAAACGTCAAGAACATCGATTTCGAACAACACCTAGGGCAATTACTACAGCAAACGCAATACATCATTGATAAATATTTTCCGCAAAGAGAAGATCATCTGTGCCTCATCATAAGGGAAATTGGCGGAACAAACCAGAGTCAGTTTAAGATCTGGAAATCAGCTTAAAATCAATCCTGCAAAGTCTCTTCTGTTAGCCCACCTTGTTGGGCAGGCTAGCCTGTGCAATCAATAAATCAGAATGTGCCTGTTTCCTTCACACAATTTTCGTTTCTTCACCCTTTGTTCACACCTCCTTCACATAAAACCCACAAAAGGGTACCTTTTTGTGAAGGATATGTGAAGATGGTGTGAACCATGTGAGGAAATGACCTCACCGATGGCATAAAAAAACTCCCGAATGTATACACCCGGGAGTTCTTTATTACGCGATTGCGATATCAATCAGAATTTAATCAACAATTTTTCGGCAATCAACTTACCCTCTTTGTAATATTCAAAAAACCATTCCGCACCTTTTTTTACCACAACGCCATTATTGTTGCTGTTGTTGGCAATAAAACAATCGGCTACAGAGGTTTTAAACAGGCTCAAAACAATTTTTGGAGCTGTATCAATTAACTGATACCCCGTGGCCGTTGGTTGTGCGTACAAAGTACCAGAAGCTTGTCCGGCTTCGGCAACCGCAGGTTTTGTAACTGGCTGCCCGGCTGCAACAGGTTGACTTACCGCAACCGCTGGCTGTACTGCCGCCGTCACATCATAAGTCACACCGGTAGCTTGGCTCGCAGTTTGCCTTGCAGCATGTGCCGTACCATTATAGGCATATTCCGTTTCGTTTAAACTGGTAAAGGCATCTCTTAAAGCAAGTTTATAGGAAGCCTCAAACTCCTTTTCCCGGCTTTTTCCTTCCTTACCCTGAAAAACCACATTACCCTGGCAGTCTTTTAACACCAAAGTAAGATTGGTACTAAACATGCTTTTTCTTTGTGTTACATCGGTAACCAGGGCACTGCACTTGTTATTGGCTATTTCCAATGGCAGCTCGGCATTGTCATAATAAACAGTAAAACCTTTTTCTTCCAGCAATGCTTTGGTCAGCATGTTCATCTTGTACTGGTTTATTTCCTTCAAAAAGCTAAACTTTTCGGGTACAAGCACATACTTATAGTTATTCAGGCTTTGCTGGCTATATCCTGAAACAGACAGGAACAACAGGAATAGTAAAACGTAGGATCTCATCGGCTTATTTTTTAATTTCTATAAATATATTATAAATCTTCGGCTCTTGTATCTCCAAAGTCCTTATAAAAAAAATACAGATCTTCCAATGTTGCAGTCAATGACATCACTACCGCATTTTTCAGCAAACGCGTACCCGGATCAATTCCGGTTTGCACCTTCATAGCGCCCCAAAGTTCCAGACTGCGCAACAGCAATCTGCAGCAAGTCGTTTGGTAAAAGTGCTGTTCGTCCAGTACCGTATCCAGGTCAGCAAGCATGCGCAATTGCAGCCCGCTTTTGATCACTTCACTTTCGTGTTTTATAGCGTTAATTTCCAATAATGCATCATACGGGCTATTCTGCTCCAGTACGCTAAGCAGCTTATCGAAATAATCCAGGTCGTTTTCAGTATCAGATATCATTTTTTTTAGGTTCAGTTAACAATTTATATGCTTCAATATCACAAATTTTGATGCTACGGACAAAACTACATCTTCTATTTCACTATTAGAGAACATTTGTTTTGGCTTAAAAATCAATATTTTGAGATAAGATACAACATCCTGTATCATTTGAAGATTTAAAGCTGTTATTTCACCAATTCCTTGCATATCTTTTTAACAATACCAGGTCCCTCATAAATAAAGCCCGTATACAGCTGAACCAACGAAGCGCCTGCTTCCAGCTTATCTTTGGCATCTTGTGGCGAATGAATGCCCCCTACGCCAATGATAGGAAAAGCTTTATTGGATTTATCAGCAAGATATTTGATCACTTCGGTAGACCGAACCGTAAGTGGCTTACCACTTAGACCTCCTGCTTGGCCCGCTACTTTCTCGGGCGTATACAAACCGCTGCGATCTATGGTAGTATTGGTAGCTATTACACCGGCAATCCCCGTTTGCATCACAATCTCAACTATATCGTCCAGTTGCTCATTGGTCAAATCAGGTGCAATTTTCAGCAAAATAGGTCTCGACACCTCATTTTTCTTGTTCCGCTGCTGCAAAGTATTTAGCAGTTGCATTAAAGGCTCTTTTTCCTGCAAAGCGCGCAATCCCGGTGTATTTGGCGAGCTCACATTGACCACAAAATAATCAACCACATCAAACAGACGATCAAAACATTTGATATAATCGTCTACCGCTTCCTCATTGGGCGTATTTTTATTTTTCCCAATATTACCACCCACCACAATATCGCTGTTTTTGCTTCTCAAAAGTCTTAACCGCTCAGCCAATGTATCTACCCCTTTATTGTTAAAACCCATCCGGTTGATCAGGGCACTATCCTCTTCCAAACGAAACATTCGGGGCTTGTCGTTGCCGGGTTGTGGTAATGGGGTTACTGTACCTACCTCTATGAAACCAAAGCCCAGGTCGCTCAACGCTTCTATATATTCGCCGTTTTTGTCGAAGCCTGCGGCCAGACCAACAGGATTTTTAAATTTGATTCCAAAAACCTCACGCTCCAGCCCTTTGATATTGACATCAAAGCTACTGCGAAGGATAGTTTTGCCCAACGGAAAATTATCGTGAAACCATTTAAGTCGTTTTACGACAAAATAATGCACCTTTTCGGGGTCGAACTGGAAAAATAAAGGTTTAATAAGCTGATACATGCGGCGAAGATAAGGAACGTTTTGTATAATTCTGCTTCCTGTCCTGCTAAATTGCCTCAAAATTAACGGCAAAGTTGTATTTTTGCAGCGAAATGATTTCTATAAACGACTTAACATTCCTGCTGGGCTCTAGAGCCTTATATGACGAAGCAGACTGGCACATTAAACCGGGAGAGAGAATTGGACTGATTGGTGCCAATGGAACTGGAAAATCGACCTTACTTAAAATAATTGTTGGAGAGTATGCCCCCTCATCGGGTTCCATTTCGATGTCGAAAGACCTCAAAATTGGTTACCTGAACCAGGATTTGCTTTCGTACGACTCGCACCATAGTATTTTACATGTAGCCATGGAAGCTTTTGAGCGTCAAAACCAGCTACATGATGAAATTGAAGAACTGCTGAAAAAAATTGAAACAGATTATTCTGAAGAAGTTTTAAATAAACTGAGCGACAAACAACAGGAGTTTGAAGCTTTGGATGGCTACAATATTGAATACCGCGCCAACGAAATTTTGGCAGGTTTGGGTTTTAGCACTCAGGATCAGCTGCGCCCCCTAAACACCTTTTCGGGAGGTTGGCGCATGCGCGTAATGCTGGCCAAAATACTTTTGCAAACCCCGGATATCCTGTTGCTGGATGAGCCTACCAACCACATGGACTTACCCTCTATCAAATGGCTGGAAACCTATTTGCTTAGCTTTGAAGGTGCCATTGTCATCGTATCACATGATAGGTATTTCCTGGATAAGGTAGTGAACAAAATAGTCGAATCGCGCAAAGGAAAACTGACTCCTTATGCGGGTAACTATACTTTTTACCTGGAAGAAAAAGCCTTAAGGAGTGAAATTCAAAAGGGAGAATTTAAAAACCAACAGGCAAAAATTAAACAGGAAGAGCGCCTCATTGAGCGTTTCAGAGCTAAAGCTTCGAAAGCCAAAATGGCCCAGTCGAGGATGAAAGCCCTGGACAAACTGGAACGTGTAGAAGATGTGGATGACGACAACCCTACGGTAAACTTCCAGTTCAAGTTTTCTAAACCTTCGGGCCGCCATGTGATCCGTATTGAGGAAGCTACCAAGAGCTATCCCAATGTTGAAATTCTGGAAAATGCAGAAGGTGTGATTGAAAAAGGCGACAAGATTGCCTTGATTGGTGCCAACGGTAAAGGAAAGTCGACCTTATTGAGAATTATTGCCGGTGCAGAAAAATTTGAGGGCAAGTGCGAAACGGGTCATAATGTAACCACTACTTTCTTTGCGCAGCACCAGCTGGAATCTTTACATCTGGACAACTCTATACTGGAAGAATTACAGGCTTTTGCACCTAAGCATACCGACACCGAGCTTCGTGGTATACTGGGTTGCTTCCTGTTTACCGGAGATGATGTTTTTAAAAAAATCAGAGTGCTTTCGGGTGGTGAAAAATCGAGAGTTGCTTTGGCCAAGTCTTTAACAACAGACTCTAACTTCCTGATTCTGGATGAGCCTACCAACCACCTCGACATACAGTCGGTAAACATTCTAATACAGGCTTTGCAGCAATACGAGGGTACTTTTATTGCCGTATCGCACGACAGGTATTTTCTGGACAATGTGGCCAACAAAATCTGGTTTATTGAAGGTAAAGACATTAAAGAATATCCTGGCACCTATGCCGAGTATGAAGAATGGAATGCCAAAAGGCCACAGCCTGTTGCCACAAGCATCCCTGTAAAACAGGAAAAAGAGATAAAGCCTAAGGTAGTAGAAAAGCCGGCAGCCAATACCCAGCAGCAACTAAAAAAGCTGAACGATCAGTTACAAAAAACAGAACAGGAAATAGCCGCGTTTGAACAAAGCGTAAAAACTATTGAGGCAAAAATTGCTGATGAAGAGGTTTATTCCAATTCGCATAAACTGGCAGAGGCCAATAAAGAATATGTCTCGGCAAAATTCCTGTTGGATACGGCCCAGAAAAGCTGGGAAGATCTAGCTTCACAAATTATGGAACTAGAAGAAACTAAATGATAAAACAGATAGGATTGTTCTTTTTGCTGCTATGCAGCATACAGCTGGTAAGCGCGCAAAACCAGCAGTTTGTGTACGATAACAAAATTTATTTGCCACAAATAAAAACGGTACAGTGTTACAATACCAAAAAAGAACAATCCATTCCTGTCATCACCTTAAAATCAAATGAACAGCTGCTCTTTTCATTTGATGATTTGAACGCGGGCAGCAAAATATACTGGTATACGATTGAACATTGCAACTCGGCATGGCAATCGTCGCGCTTATCGCCCATCGATTATCTGGAAGGGATATCGGAAGACCGCATTAACGACTATAAGTACTCCTTCAATACGCTTCAAAAATATACTCACTACACGCTTGCCTTACCCAATTACCAGATTAAACCTAAAATATCGGGTAATTACCTGCTGAAGGTTTATGAAGACGGGAATCAGCAAAAACCTGTCATCTCGCAGCGTTTTTATGTGGTAGAACAGCTGGTGGATGTGGGCATAGAAGTAACGCCAAGTACCCAGGTGCCGCTGCGTTTTAGCAACCAGAAGGTTAATTTTACCATCTTCCATAAAATGCCCATCCAGAATCCGTATATGGATTTGAAAGCTGTTGTGATGCAAAACGCAAACCCACAAACGGCAATTTTAAATACCAAACCTACTTTTATCAGGCCAGGCTCGCTGGTGTACAATGAACTTACAGCCAACGATTTTCCGGCGGGAAATGAATTCAGGAAGTTTGACATAAGGAGCCTGCGGTTTAAGGCCGAAAATGTACAGGACATCATCAGGGATACGATGGTGGATGTGGTCCTGTTTCAGGATGTAAATGGCAACAAGCCCAAGTACACCAATCTGGTAGATGAAAATGGGGCCTTTTTTATCCGCAACAGCGATGGCCGGGACAACAATATTGAAGCGGATTATGCCCAGGTATATTTCACTTTAAATGCTACCCCACCTGCAGCAGGCAAAGGTGAGGCTTATGTGGTGGGCCGCTTTAACAATTTTATATTGGATGAAAGCAGTAAGATGACATTTGACCCGGCGAAAAGAAGGTTTTATGGAAAAATTAGACTGAAACAGGGTTTATACGATTACAAATACGTATGGCTGGATAAAGAGATCGGTAAGGCAGATCAGGGCATTTTTGAGGGGTCGTATTTTGAAACCGCCAACACCTATCAGGTATTTGCCTATTACCGCAAGCCTGGTGCCCGCTGGGAAGAACTGATTGGCTACAATAGTGTAAATACCTTACGGCGATAAGTCCATCATACCATCAGCTTCCTGATCATAATATTGTTCAAAACATTGTAACAGAAAAAGGGCTTCCATGTCTAACATCAACACACAGAAACCTAATTTTGTTAATCTTAAAGCATGCATTTTACCCGCAAGTCCTATTGCCTGATAGCGATCATTTGTATCAGCAGTACAATTTTAAAGGCACAATATGCCGATACCACTTTCAAGCCGCACCCTGTAAACGCTTTCTGGAAAAGTAAGTTTACCGAAAAGGCTACTGTACCCGCCATATTATTTGCAGCTACAGCCCTAACCTGGCCACATAAAGAAGAAATAAGGGAAGTGCGCAACCGTTACATCCCTACTTTCAGGTATCGTTTTGATGATTACCTGCAATACGCCCCCGGGGCCACTGTGCTGGCTTTGAATGCTATGGGCGTAAAAGGAAAAAATAAGCCTAAACGCATGCTGGTCTCCTATGCTTTTTCGATGGGCATTATGGGCGCCCTGGTAAACGGCATTAAACGCACCAGCGGTGTAGAGCGGCCTGATGCCAGCTCCAGAAACTCTTTTCCTTCGGGACATACGGCCATGGCATTTACCAACGCCACTGTACTGCACAAGGAATATGGCGAATATAGGCATCCGCTTTACAGCGTAGCTGGATATACCGCCGCAACTGTAACTGCACTTGGCCGTGGACTGAACAACAGGCACTGGATTACCGACGTACTGGCAGGCGCTGGTATAGGAATCGCATCCACCGAATTGGGCTACTTGCTGGCCGATCAGATTTTTAAAGACAGAGGCATGAATGCGCCTTTGAGAAATAATCCGGTACCGATTAGCAACAAACCCAGCTTTTTGGAATTGCACCTGGGCTATGCCGTGGCCACCAGTAAGGACCTGGCCCTGGCCAATTCCGAAGATCTTTATGTCAAAAGGGGCTTTAACTTTGGAGTAGAAGGCGCCTGGTTTGCCACTAAAAACTTTGGCCTGGGCGGCGAATTTGCCTTTAGCAGTTTCCCGGTGGGTTCGGACCGCGTGGTGCTAGACCCCGACCTGAAAGAGATTAGCGAAGATTTATATACCCAGCCTATAGGAATCAGGTACCTGAATGTAGGCCCCTATTTTAGCTTGCCACTGCCCAACAACTGGTTTATTACCGGCAAACTGAATACGGGTATTTCTTATGGCAGCTCGGGCAACGTGGTACTGAATTTAACACCAAAGGCACAACAAGAATTTGGCAGACCAGAGTTACCGATTATGAAGTACAAGCCCAAAGGTGCCTCCAGTTGGACGGCCGGGGTTGGCTTACAAAAAAGAATAGGCCGCAATACGGCCATCAAGGCCTATACTACCTATTTCTGCTCCAGTCACGAATTTGATGTTGATGGTCTTCAGGATATCAACGACAGCGGAAATTTAGTTTATGAACCCATTCCCGGGGGGATTTCTAAGCTAAAATTTAACCACATTACTTTTGGCTTGGGTCTAACTGCTTTTATCTGGTAAACATCCGATTTATTTGCTGCATGAGGCAGGTGTGTTCATTTTTACTTACTTTTGCAGAAGTATGAGCATAAAGATAAAAAGCCCGAAAGACTCTTTCACCATTATGAATGAACTGGTATTGCCTAATGATACCAATACCCTTAACAATTTGATGGGTGGCCGCTTGCTGCACTGGATGGATATTGCGGCAGCCATTTCTGCTCAAAAGCATTGTAACCGCATTGTGGTTACAGCATCGGTAGATAATGTATCTTTTAAACAACCCATTAAACTGGGTGATGTGATCACCATTGAGGCTAAGGTAACCCGCGCTTTTAACACGTCAGTAGAAGTACGCCTGGATGTATGGGCCGAAAACATTCCTTCGGGCAGCAGGGCAAAATCAAATGAAGCTTATTATACCTTCGTGGCAGTAGATCAAAGTGGCCGGACCATTCCCGTACCCGAACTGGTACCTGAAACAGCTGAAGAAAAAGAATTGTTTGATGGTGCTTTGAGGAGAAGACAGTTGCGACTGATATTAGGTGGTAAAATGAAACCTAATGATGCCAAGGAATTGAAGGCGTTGTTTTTTGCAACGGAAAAATAAACCGTTCTCCTCAACGGCTGCATATTTGCGCTGAAGGAGCGCAAAGACGCCAGGCCGTTTCTGAGAAGGTATATTTTTATTTCACAAAACTTACCGAGCAATTTTTTTTATTTTACAAAACTGCCGGGCAAGAGTTTTAAATGGAAGAGTTTAAGGCTACCGCAGAGAAGGTATATTTTATTTCATAAAACTCCCCACCGAAATTTATTCGAATGGGGAGAGAATAATCAAATTGCTAACTTATATAGCCGTTGGTTCGGGATAAAGCACTACTTTTGGTTGCGACAATACTCTATCTATAGGTATATACCCCACAACATGTTTAGCATTTTTGTTGTTGCTACCCTGGAAATAATAAGAAGTCAACTGATTACCGGGCTTATTCCAGCTCTTTCCACCATCGGAACTTCTTTCGCACCACGAATCGCCATTATAGCTGATAAATAAGCTGATGAGCTCGTTTTCACTGACATCCCTTTGATCGCTTCTTACGCCACTGGCTACAGCCTCGTAGCGGCTGCCATCTTCATTGGTACTAATAGCAGCTTTGATATCGATTAGGCCAACAGGATTAGCACCTGCGGACCAGCCAAACACGCCCTGTCCCACGTTGTGATCAATGATTAACCGGGCTGCATACCCAGCCGGAATGATCAGCCCTGTACTGACTATTACCGCACTTCCGGTAGCAGAATAAACTCCTGAAGTATTCACCAATGTTCCTCCGCTCAATTTAGTGATGGTAGGAATAGTTACATGATCCAATTCGGTAGTTACAGGTTCGGTACCAAAGGTCATTGGCTCGGTCCAGACACTCAGCTGTCCCCTCCAGTCCCGGGCCCTCCATCTGTAGGTGTAGGCGGTCCAGGCCAAATGATCGCTACTTACCTCCGGATCCGGCTTACCATCCCGGCAGTAACCTCCATCTGTTGTAATCAAAATTCCGTTTCTTTCCATATCATAATTCTTAATGCCAATGGGCGAATTAGATGCTTTGCAATCTATCATAAACTGTTCGGCCTTTTGACTGCTCCAGGCATTTCGGGTTTGCGCTTCAATTCCAGGAACAGATGGCAGAGCTATGGCAATCGGCAGCACAATATCGTTGCACTGAATTGCGCCAATATTATCAACTTTTAAATTACCATAACGGTCTCTGGTGTAATCCGCTGTAGCAGCATTGGTGATACTTTTGCCCTTACCACTATTGCCGGTTTTAGGGGCCAGATTGGCTTCATTTACCCTGGCTTCATTGATGGTATAGTAAACACGGTTGTTCCACTCCCACATGTCGCCACTCTGATGTTCCGTTCCACCAATCGCTGCAGAATTATAAGTTAAAAAAATGTTGTTGGAGGTTGGATTGACCGGGTTGATCAACATGGTGTTAAACACCCTCGCCCTACCGCCATGTAAGTCGTAATTGTCGTAAGCAGTTCCGGTAAAAACAGTTGGATCGTGATTGAGGTTCATATTACCAACAGTATTATTGAACATATCTATGTTACAATATTCGGTAAAACCAGGAGCATCATACCTGTCAAATGACTGACCTTCAAATGCGCCATATTTTCTGCTGCAGAAAACCTGATTACCATAAAATCTGGAGGTTTTGTGTTGCGGGCCAAAATGAGTATCGACAATAGAGAATGTCCAGTTCCTGATCATATTACCTTCAAAATTAGTCAGCCTGTTGTTCACCAAATCAGCATGACCGCTAACAAATAATACCCCGTTATGATTGTTATTCACACAATTCACGTGATCTATAGTACAATCTTTAAACAATATATTTTGCCCTGCGCTTATAAAAAACAGCGATCCGGCGCTGGAGTTTATAGCCTCCCAACCAATAAACTGAAAATCGACCAGTAATCCGGTAAGTTTATTGGGTTCAAATACATCCAGCCTGCCGCCACTGCTAAAAGCTCCGGAGTTATCAGACTTACAATTGATAAATTTGCAACCCTTCTGGTATGAGGCCGCGGTGCCATCATATATCCAGTCCATACCGCTCCAATCGTTAAACCATGCAGTATCATACACGTCCCTTAATTCTACACCATATATGGTTACATAGTTAAGATTATTCCAATACACGCCTCTATAATTCTGGCCATCAAGTAACAATGCTTGTTTTACACCCGGAACCCTGCAACCATCAATCACTACATTACGCAGATTTTTAAAAGAAAAATTCCCCTCATTTACAATCTTCACCAAACCATCGGTTATAATTGTAACCGGATCGGAACCGTCATTAACCAGGATATCTTCGATATAAACGCCGTTGTAGTTTCCGGCTGCAATTACGATGGTATCACCGGGCAATATGCCCAACTCGGTTGTAGTAATGGACAAGTATCCACCACTTCCCCCTACATTTATTACCCTACCGCTGGCCGCCGGCTTTTGGTTTACAGTTACGGTTTGAACAACCGGCGTTTGTCCGGTTTGCGAAGCTGTAACTGTGGCAGTGCCCAGACCACAATATTCCATTTGCCAGAAGCTATTTTTGAGTTCTACCTTTAAAACAGCAGGATTAGAACTCGTAAATATAATAGGGGTTTCTAAATCCGGTGACCTTGCATAAAGGTACTCTGTCCTCTCCCACAATAAGGCAGAGACAGGTGTATTGAAAACCAATGCAGTTGGCAAAGGTAAACTTACATTATAGGTTAAATTGGCTCTTATCATTTTCTTATACTAATCCTTTTTGTCTAATATTTTCTATAGAGGTATATACTTCGCAGCCCACATAATAATTGAAAATTTTTCGGGGAGCTCTGTTCCATTCTATTCTGTGATCGCCATAATACCATATCACTTCTGTAGCCGTAAACTCTATTTCGATGGTTTGCGGATGTGCCTGGTCGCGCAATAAAACATATACCGAATCAACACTATTTAACCACGCAATGGCATATATCTGTCCGGTACTCTCGGTTTTAACTCCATAAGCAAAAGAATTTTGCCCATTAACCACCTCAGTATCTTTGAGTATACCAAATAAACCTTCGTGAAGGTTAAATTTAAGCGAACCTGTTATTCCCGGTCCTAGCGTGCAGCCCGCCCAGGCTTTATTGGCCGATGATCCGGATACCCTGAATAAAGAGTTTCCTGTTCTTGTCACACCGGCTTCCATTCCTCCACCATGCGCCGTTTCCCATTGTATATTTATGGGAGAAAATCCTTGCGAGGTACCCGTAAATGTTAGTGTTTTATCACTATCCAATATAACCTGCAATACCGACGAAGGGATAATATCATAATCTTCCACCGTTACTTCAAGGTTTTCCAACACCGTTCTGGAAGGAAAGGCCTTTTTATGATCGGGCCACACCACATTATTTGCAGCTACTTCATAGCCTTCTGCAAGGCCATTGACCACAATAGTTAATATCGGTTCATCTGATGCTGTCGCATTAAAATTCAGGCTTTTGTCGGCATCCATAATCACCTCTGGCACCAAAGCAGGTGTGATGTTATACGCTAATGCTGTTACCACTAAATCAGTTAATACTGTTCCCAATGGGAATGCCTTTTTCCGGTCAGGCCATACTACTCCATTTACAAATACGTCAACATTAGTAGGCAAGCCATTAACCACAAGTGTCAATACCCGAAGAGTTTCGATAGCTGACAGATCGGACATGAGCGCCCAATGGTGTACTGCTGTTGAACCGGTAGGCAATGTGAACGACATGATGGTAATACTCCCAAATGGAGGAAGTGTAACAGAGGTTTCGCCATCAAACAAGGCACCTGCCGAACTGGTTACAATTGCAGAATTTGCACCCACATTTTTAATACAGTAGTGTTTTCCGCGATCTTCCAATGCCGAATAATCTTCAAAACTAATTACGGCATCGGCCCCTGTGCTTCTGTTTACGATAAATGTTGTTGGCTGGTCTAAATAGTGAGCCGGGCTTACAGACAGAAAGGCCGACTCGACTATAGTATAAGGTGGAATTTGTGCCATAGCGTTATTTTTAAGTCCGATCCAATATCCTCAACTAAAATCCGGGGCAAAAATTTATTATGCCAAACCCGCTATATTTTATGTGAAAAAGTTTTAGTCAATTTCTTTTCCAATTGTCTTTAATTCTCACGATGTAATTATATATATTAGCATCAAACGCTCTCTACAATGACATTAAACTGCACAATAATAGACGATTCGAAATCCTGCATTAAACTTTTGACAGATTACATTTTTGAATCAAAATCAAAACTCCGATTGCTTAAAACTTATCAGGATCCGATGGAAGCTTTGGCAGGTATGAGAAATTCGCCTCCGGTTGACATTGTCTTTATGGATGTGCTGATGCCAAACCTAAATGGAATGGAATTATGTAGATTATTAAGGGACAAGTTCCGCTACCTGGTCATTACAACAGGTGATCCTTCCTATGCGATTGAGGCATTTGAGGTTAACGCTTCTTATTATCTATTAAAACCCATCGCACAGAAAAAGTTCAATTTCGCAATCAGCAAAGTAATAGAACAGGAAAAGAAAAGATCTGAGCTGATTAAAGATGCAAAGCATCTTTTCATTAAATCAAAAATAGGTGAACTGAGAAAAATTTATGTCAATGACATTATTGCCGTTCAGGGAGCCTCTAACTATGTTAAAATTCACACGACAGATAAAAAAAGCTATATGACTTACGGAAAAATGAGCGACTTTGAAAGGGAGCTTCATACATCGGGAGCCTTTATTAGAATCAGCAAATCCTTCATCATTTCAATACCGGCGATAAAACTGATCAAGGGTAAAAATATCATACTCAGCAATGATTTCGAAATTTCTATAGGTGAAACCTATAAAACCGATGTACAAAAATACCTGCGCATCATGTAATTTTTTAACAGCCTAACTTCCCATTTCCAGGATCTTGTCAAACTCTGCTGCTTTTAATGGCATTACCGAAAGGCGGCCCTGACGAATCAAGGAGATGTCTTTTAAGCTCTCTTCAGCTTTGATTTGCTCCAGGCTTACCGGATTTTTAAGTGCCTCAACCGGCGCCAGATCTACAACAACCCAGTTTGCATCATCCGTAGTTGGATCCTGGTAATATTCCTTTACAACCTTGGCTATACCCACTACATTTTTACCTTCATTGCTGTGGTAAAATAAGACCAGATCACCTTCTTTCATCTCTTTCAGATTGTTGCGCGCCTGATAATTGCGAACACCATCCCAAAAAGTACGTTTGTCTTCGTTAAATTTAGTCCAGCTGTATTTAAAAGGTTCTGATTTGACTAGCCAATGGTTCATTTATTTTTTATTTAAAAGGGTTCTGTTATTCAAAGCCCAAAGCTAACAAATCGAAAAGAATTAGAAAACATATGCGTAAAAATGGCATTTTTTATTCGGAGAGTTTCAGTTGGAACTAAAACTCTCCGAAATGACCTTACCTAATACCCATTGTTACCAAACTCATTCCCATTATTAATGGTATTCAGGAAAGAGAAAGGAATAGGTCGGTTATAATGTTTGGTCGGATTAAAGCTTGCTGAGGCTCTACGATTATATAAAGCCAGGCGTGCCTCAAATGCCCTATGGCGTTTCAAAAGCGCCCAACGGTTAAACTCACCACAAAGCTCCCTGGCATATTCATCAAACACATCATTCATCGTGGCTGAGGACAACATCATTCCGGTTGCGCCATTAAAGTCGGCAGGATTGCGGCAGGCACGTTTACGCAGTTCATTTAAATATCCCGCAGCAACAGCCCCACTTCCACCAGATTTAAGCGTAGCTTCAGCTGCAAGCAAATAAACTTCTGCCATGCGCATCACCATAATATTACCCAGTTTTTGCTGGAAATTACCGCCCAGCCAGCCACCATCGAAATTATGATTAAACTTACTTAGGGCAGGAAAAAGGTTTGCCATAGTCACAGGTGTTAGTCCATTACCTGTAGGATCTTTATATTTGGCACCTGTTGGATCTGAGGGATCAAAAAGATCGTTGATATTGACCACAGCATATTTACGAAGCGCCTTTTCAGCGGGAGTTAATGGATCTTTACTTAAAAACGCGAAAAAACGATCCTCATCAACATCTAAAGGATAGGGATGTACATTGGCATTCGCTACCGTAACCAAAGCAGAAGTTGCCCCGGTTGTTACGCCTTTAGGCCATATTTTAGGAATGTATTGCCAGGTTGCATTTTGCGAAGCATTTTTAGCATCCACATCTGCATACGGATATATTTTTTGGCCAATAAATGCTGGGTTAATACTATACTTGGTACACATTGCGGCTGTAAGCGTAACCGTAGCGCTGGCATAAGTAACATTTGCGGGACTTGGGGGGCTCGGATTACTTGCCCTGGCCTGTTCGCCCGAGTAATTAGTAAATGCGGTAACGAATGAATTTTCCCAACGCTTATCGTATCTTGCATCAAAGCAATTGATCAGATATTTTGTAGGCGCATTAAACGACTGATTTAAGCGACCATAATAAGCGTTTGAGGTATTAGAACCTGCAGCACGCTTAAAAAGATCAGTACCTGCTCCAAATGAATTATCAAGTGACGGATAATAATGCAGATAAAGATTGGGCTTATTATTGGAGGTGGCCGCATCATACGACGGGCTATAAGGGTTTAAACCATATGCGGTAAACAAAACCTCAGCGTTATTCCTGTTATTGGCAGCGGCAAATACCTGGGCAAAATCAGGGTACAAGGTGGCACCATAAGCCCCTTTATTTATAATCAGATCTTCAGCGACCTCTTTCGCCCTCAGCCAGTAACTTTTTGTTCCCTCCATCAATCCTTCGCCACCTCCTTGTGCATAAGCACGAGCAAGTAAGCCAAGTGCGGATTTTTTGGTCACGCGTTGAAGATTGCCCTGATATGGCACAACCGGCAAATTCTGAGCAGCGGTTGTTAAATCGGTGATAATCTGTGTATAAATCTCGGCAACGCTATTACGTACGGGGTTTAGGTTTTTCACTGGATCGTCAGTTGTTACCAACGGAATCTCACCAAACTGGGCAACCAATACAGAATAATAATATGCCCTCATCACCTGCGCTTCTGCTACAAGAGTTTTAATATCAGCTGCATTGCCATCTTTTATCAATGGGGCAATCTGTATGGTTTTATTGCAATCCTTAATTGAGCTCCAGGCATAATCCCAAACATTAGTTACCAGGTTAAAATTGTTAGTAAATTCTTCGTACGCCATTACCTGTCTGTTACTTACCGAATTTGTAGGGGAGGTCCACAAATCGGTCCCAACTTCAGATACAATTCCGTATGGCATACTGATCAATGTCCCCCAAAGCCCAGTGTAAATGTTAGACTGAAAGGATCTGAAACCATTAAAATCTCTGATTACCTCTTCTTCAGAGAGCGCATTAGGATTGTATTCATCTACCTTACATGAGGGCACGCTCAATATCATCAATAAGCCGAATCCACATGTATAAAATATTTTCTTTATATTTTTCATCTGTCTATAATTTGTTGTTCAATTGCGATGAAGCGATCAGATTTTTTAATATCACGGTGTGATTTAAAAATTCATGATGGTTTCATCTCTATTTTTTTATTTGTTATGGCTAACAACTGTTTCCAGCTATCTATTAGTTAACGATTAAAATGACACATTTAAACCAAACACAAACTGTTTGGTCAATGGATAATCCATCTCGCCATTCATCTCCGGATCGTAGTCTTTTAACAGATGGCTTTTTGTAATCACCAATGGATTGGTCAGCGTGCTATAAAAACGCACTTTACGCATGGCAATCTTTTTTGCAATATTTTCAGGCAATGTATAACCCAGTGTGATGTTCTTGATTTTAAAGAATGAACCGTCTACATAATTGAGTCCCGAAAAACCGGTCATAGATGTAGGAGAGGCCAAAATATTCATGACAGGAAAATCATTGGACGGATTATCCGGTGTCCAGTAGTTAAAATCAGACAGGAACGTTCTTGGTGGACTGGCAACAATTGCCAGTGCACTTGGATTATACCACCCCATCATCACGTAGTTGATGGTTTGTCCCCAACGTAAATAAGAATAAATGCCCAGATCAAAATTTTTATATTTAAAACTGTTCTGGAAACCTAATGAGAAATCAGGCGTATTGTGTCCCAAAGTCTGAAAGTCATTGGTATTGTTATAAGTGTAGAGAGAAGAAGCAGCAGTTAATGCAGGATTAAATTTTTGCGCATCAGCAAGGTTGATATAATAATACTGGTTTGTACCTTCCCTCATAAATACGCCGTCAGCCAGTTTAACAATACCAGGTGTATTCACTTTTAAGTCGCCGGGGCGTCTTCCAAATGCACCGGCATCGGCTTCCTCACCGATCTGCCAGATTCCATCAATCTTATAATTCCTGAACGAAGCGATAGGTTCTCCGATAGTTAGCGCATAATTCCCTCCTGCACGGTTCTCTCCTGCGGCTACATTATTGGTAATGTTATTGGCAACACCATCCGATAATTTTAAAATTTTCTCATTGTTACGGGCAAAAGCGATAGACGAGCTCCATTCAAAATTCTTACCCACAATATTACGTGTGTTCATGGTGACTTCGAAGCCCTTATTATTGGTTTTTGCAATATTCAGATAGGTTTGATAAGGAGTGTTACCAGATCTGTATGCCCCATAAATGATAGGTGAATTGAAATTATAGATTACCCCGTCAGTATTTGTATTGTAATAATCGAGAGCCATATCAATACGATTGTTGAATAGTCCCAAATCCAGACCGAGGTTCAATGTTTTCGACTTCTCCCACATCAGGTTTGGATTGGTAATAAATTGTGAATTACGGTAAATGGGAACCAGCTCGCCGCCTAAAGACATATTGGCCTGTTCAACGAAATTAGAAGAAGAGTTGGCAGGAATATACGCGGTTCCGGCAATACCCCATGTAGCGCGAACTTTCAGGTTATTGATGTATTTTTTTATGCCTGCCATAAAGTTTTCATCAGATACCCTCCATCCGGCTGACACCGCGGGGAAATTATCCCACTTATTGGTTTCATATAATACCGAAGATCCGTCTCTGCGTACCGAAGCCGAAAAAAGGTACTTCCCTTTATAGGCATAATTGATACGCCCCATTAAACCAAAAGTTTTAGACATTGTATAAGATGATATGGCAGTACTGTTCACATCGGGGGTAAACCTGTACCATTTAAATTTGTTGTTGGCCACAGCCTGGCTCATCTCGGTTTTCGTTTCCTGAGTGTAAAAGTAAGACGTAACACCAGTAAAGGTAAAGTCATGGTCGGTTCCAAGCAGGTAGTTATAGGTCAATACATTTTCCCACTGATACTGCTGATAACGGTTTTGGTTGATCTTTGCCCTGGCTATATTTGAATTGATGTAAGTATAATTTACAGAACCAACCCCGTCAAAACGATAGGTGTTTAAATAATCCATACGCACGCCGCCACGGCTTAAAATAGTTAGTCCTTTTAATGGTCTGACTTCTATATATGGATTAAAAAACACTTTTGTATTGTTGTCTACGTTTCCATAAACTCCAGGCTGATAATCTAATAAAAGGTTATATACGTTACTTCCCAGATCGGGGTTGACAGAACCATCGGCTCTGTAAGGCTGTACCAAGGGATCGGTAACAATCGCATTTTCCAGTTTATCCTGAGCCTTATTTCTATTTACATAAGAAGCTTGAAGGTTGGCACCTATTGAAAGCCAGTTTCTAATCTTGTGATCCAGACGCATACTTGTAGAATAGAGCTTGTAGTCGTCTCCGATATACTGGCCTTTCTCATTATTTAAGTTCAATGAAACGTAAGCTTTTGTAGCATCAGTACCACCGGAAGCAGCTAAACTATAGTTTTGCAACGCAGCGTTATCTCTCATGAAAACATCTGCCCAATTCACAAAATTGCCCTCGTTAAACAACTTATATCTGGCATCGCCAAAAATTGTTTCGTCGTTTGCAGGTGACTGCCATGCCGGTGGGCCAGCTTGAGGAAATCCGTTTGCTGCGGCAACTGCGGTGGTCACCCACTTTCTGGTTGCGCCATCGAAGTTATATTTATAGGCTTCTCTTTTTGCTTCCAGATATTGATCTTTAGTAAGCGCTTTCGGAACAACTGACCAGCCGTTGTAACCGTAAAAGGAGTTGAAATCGATATTTAGCTTTCCTGCCTTTCCACTTTTTGTGGTGATGATGATAACACCATTTGCCCCTGCTGCTCCGTATACAGCAGTTGAGGCAGCATCTTTTAAAACATCGATCGTTTCAATATCATAGGGATTTAAAGTAGCATAATCACCAGGTAATCCATTGATGATAAATAAAGGCAATCCGCTGGCAGCAATGGACCTGGTTCCACGTAACTGCAGGTTAACACCTTCTCCCGCTTGTCCGGATGAACGGGTAATATCCAAACCAGCCACCCTTCCCTGTAACGATTCCATAGGGTTCGGACCCGGCCTGGCCGTGATCTCCTCTGATTTTACAGACACCACCGAGCCGGTAAGGTCACGTTTTTTGACCGTACCGTAACCAATTACCACAACATCGTTTAGTTCGGCGATATCGTCTTTTAATACTACCCGCATGTTGTTTGATGCGACAACTTCTACCGTTTTGAAGCCGATCATACTAAAGATCAGTACACTGTTTGGGTTTTCCAGGTTGATGCTAAATTCACCTTTGCTATTGGTTGAGGCAGCAGCTTTGGCATTTTTAGCCCTCACACTTACACCTGATAACGGAAGCCCTTTATCATCTACAACCGTCCCTTTGACGTTTATTAATTTTTGCACAAAAAAAACAGCATCAGGGTATTTGGTAGCTGTGTTTTTTTCGGTAGCAATAGAAGCGCATGGTAAAATAGCCATGGCTAGCAGCAAGCCGGTACCAGATAGTACCTGCCAATGGCATTTACTGAGTAGTTTTTTTTGCATAGTTTTCATCAATGATTAGTTAAGTGTTTTGGTTTATAAATCGCCAAATTCAATACCTTATCAACCTGAAGATAAAAACACCTGACACTTTTCTAATATGAACTATACATTCATATATAAAAGCTTCTACTCGCTCAGAAACGACAATCTAATGTCAATGAGATGTTTATACTTGGCTTTTAGGTACCGAATAAAGCGGTGGCCTAATAACAAACTTAATTATTATAATCCATAAGAAGGGCTATTTTTTTTCGAAATCGATAAAAAAAATATTTTTTATTCCCAAAACCCCCAAGGAAGGCCAAAAACTTCAACTAACAACTTTATGATTTATTTGCTTTTGAAAAGCCCTTTCACATACCGTCCTGCCTTTCCGATAGCACCAATCTGCTCGGATATGGTTTCGATCAGGTGACTATCAGCCTGCTCAATATTGCCCATGTTGATACCCGACTCCAATTGTTTAGGATACAATACAATCAAGCTCTGCTCAACAAAATAATTGGACAAGTAGTATGGAAGTTTGTTCAGTTGCGGAAGGTAGGAATCATGACCTTTACGGGATGATACAATAATAAACAAATCATTGAGTTTCAATTCGCGACTAAAAATCAGAAAATCGTCCCAGTTCCCAAATTCGGTAAAACTAACTTTAATTACTTCCTGACTTCTTTCAATGACTTTGCCTATAGCCTCGTTGGTATCTGTTGTGCCATAAAATTTGACAGGTATCCCTGCCTCTTTCGCAATCATCATTACCTTCCTCAACCAATGTAAAAAACCCGGTTCAGTTTCTGCTTTTGGGGGCATCGTCACCACAATTCTTTTAAAGGTATTGATCGGCTGGGTTGGTTTATAAATATAAATCGTTTCGTAAACCTTCTTAATGATATTTTCGGCCTTGGTACCCAAAAAAGTATGTTGATCGGCCTGTTTGTGCATACCAATAACAATATCTGCTACGTCATGTTCTTTAATGGTATATACAATCCCGTTGCTGATGCTGGAATCATACCTGGTTATTGGAATAATGCTGTTTTCGGAAGCTGCAGCATGGGCAACGGCTTTTTCTATTATCTTTTTCGAACTTCCGGTACCATGATTGGCAGCAAACTCATCGTCAATTACGTTTAGTCCATAAATGGAGGTATCGCTTTTCTTGGACTTCAGCATAATGCCAAAATCCACCAACTGAGTAACCATATCCGGATAGGCCAGAGAGACTAGTATTTTTTCATTTACCCGGTCGGCCACATCATTTGTCTGTTCCTGATCCTGATCAAGCGCCAGTTTCTTAGATGCACCCTCAACTACAAAGGAACTTACACCACAACTTACCAGTATCAGTAAAATGGTGCCATTTAAAACATCTTCGCTCAATAGCCTTATCGGTTCGCCCGAAGCGGTTTCACCAATGATGATGTTATATCCTACCAAAATAATGGCCAAAGTAGCCGCAGCATGAGCTGAACTCAGACCAAAAATCATAGTCCCTTCGGCTTTACTGAGCTTAAATATTTTTTGTGTAAGCCATGCAGCCAGGTATTTGGTGGCCAATGCTACAACAAGGATCACCCCAGCTACCTTAAGTGCTCCCCAGCCCTTTACCAACACGGTAACATCTACCAGCATCCCCACACTGATGAGGAAAAACGGGATAAACAGGGCATTTCCTACAAAGTCGATCCGGTTCATTAACGGCGAGCTATGGGGAACAAATTTATTGAGGACAAGCCCCGAGAAAAATGCCCCAATGATCGCCTCTATACCAGCAGCTTCGGCCAGAAAGGAGGCCAGAAAAACCATAGCGAGCACAAAAATGTATTGCGAAATACTATCGTCAAAATGCTTAAAAAACCACCTGATAATGATAGGGAATAGCATAAAAACCACGGCCACAAAAACAAGGGTAGACACGCCTAACTGAATCCAGAAGGCCGATGAAACGTCTTCTTTTGTCATTCCAGCAATTCCGGCAAGAATAAGTAGGGCAAGGATATCGGTAATCATTGTCCCTCCTACGGTCATACTCACAGCCTGGTTTCTGATGACACCGTATTTACTCGCTATGGGATAGGAAACCAATGTGTGGGTAGAGAACATACTGGCCAGTAACAGCGAAGACAAAAAACCATACCCTAATATATAATAGCTGGCCAATGAGCCGAACACCAATGGAAATATAAAGGTAAGCAGCCCAAACACAAGAATTCTTTTTTTATTCTTTTTAAACTCGGCCAGATCAATTTCCAAACCCGCCAGAAACATAATGTATAACAAACCTACTGTACCAAACAATACGATACTGCTGTCTCTTTTAAGCAGGTTCAGGCCATATGGGCCAACAATAACCCCCGCTATAATTAGCCCGATAATATGAGGAACTTTTATTTTATTAAAAAGTATAGGCGCAAACAGAATGATAAACAAAACCAGTGAAAAGATAATAACAGGGTTTTGCAGGGGTAACGAAAAATCCAGAGATGACAATAAAATCATAAGCAAGGGGCTGAGCGCTATTTTAACTTTCTGGCATTTAACACATAAACTATTTTACAATCCTTTTGCTGGATTTCTCTTATTCCATCCATTCTACCTTCATTAAGAAAGTTGAGCGTTGCACCAATGGAAACGTCGGCCGTTTGTTTTTCATCAACAATTTTCAACGAATTATTTTTATAAGTCCCTACATATACCCTGATCAGGACTGGTCCCGAATATGCCCTAACGGTTACAACATTCTGATTATAACTGATGTACCATTGCTCAGTTTTGGTATCACCTATCGCAGATCCTTCACAACTGGTTTCCGTACAACTCATTTTTACACTCCATTTACCCGTTAATGCAGGATTATAAACAGCAACTGAGTCTATTTGTTTTTTTGCACTATCTAATGATACCTTCTCTGTTTCCAGTTTCTGCTCCTTTAGCTTTAACTGCTGCTCCCAGGCTGCCAGCTGCTGTTCTTTCAACACAATTTCTTCCTGTTGTTGCTTTAGCTTTTTCTCCCGTTCATTTAGTCCGCAGCTTTGCAACAAAACAATCATCATCATTAACAGTAGGGAAACTGGCTTCATAGGCGTAGGATTATGTTTATTAGTCAGGCTTGTAAACCTACAAAAATTCAACCAATACCATATCGGATGCAAAATACTATCAATTAAACCCTGACGAAAGCAAACATTATAGCCTTATTTTTTGTAGTTTAGATACATATAACCGCTAAACTTTTTGCCATGAAAACTCTCCGAACAATTGCAATTTTGGCCTTATTGTCCTGTTTGTTATACGCATGCTCATCGTCCATTAATTCCTCCAAGAATAAAAAACGCAATAAAATTACAGGTGTAAACCCTGCCATTCAGAATCCTAACCGAAGCGTGATTAATGCAAGTGGCGATGGACTTACGCCCGGAATTGGACAACAACGTAGTGCCGGATCGGAAGAGAATGCCTCCAGTATTGCCAGCAATGCAATTGCCAAGGCAAATGCAGCAATTAAAGCCAATCGGGAACAACTGGAATCAATGACAGAAGAAGAACTAATTGATAAAATGGTGAGCGGGCTGCAAATGGAAATGAGGCTAAGCAGTAGCGCGCAACGGACAACGGCCGATCAAAAAATTAAATACTATGCATCAACCATTTTAACTGATCATAACAGGATACTAACCGAGCTTAAAAAACTTTCGACAAAGCGGAACATTCCTTTTGTAACACCAACCTCTTTTAAAAGCTCCGGAAAAACTGACCTGGAATTTGTTCAAATGATGATAGAAAGCAATCAAAGCATGATTGGACTTTATACCATAGCCAGCAAATCTGACGACCAGCCGATTAAAGAATTTGCATCAAAGCAATTACCTCTGTTAAGGGAACACCTGGAAGCCGCCCGGGAGCTGACCAAAGTATTTAAGCCGGTACTAAAAAAGAATTACTAAAACCGGGCTTCCGGAAAAGGGCAGAAAAAATGAATCCGGGTCAATTGCAATAGAATTCTTATTATTGCAAATGCACACAACTGAACTAAAACCGACTGCTTTAGATACAAAGCAGCACTTTGAAATTCTTGATGGATTGAGAGGCATAGCTGCACTGGCTGTTGTCATTTTTCATTTTATGGAAATAGCCTACTCGGATTTAACAAAGAATTTCATTTCACACGGCTTTTTAGCGGTAGACTTTTTTTTCTGCCTTTCGGGTTTTGTCATTGCCTATGCTTATGATGACCGTCTGGGGAAAATGGGACTTAAAACATTTTTTAAATTAAGGTTGATCAGACTACATCCATTAGTGATTTTAGGATCAGTGTTAGGTTTACTGGCCTTCCTCTTCGACCCATTTGGGGGTAGCCCGGAGCAATATAGTACAAGCAAAATTATTCTGCTATTTGTTTGTTCCATATTGATGATCCCCTACCCTGTTATGACTGAGCGTTTCTTTAATCTGTTTGGTTTAAATGCACCATCATGGTCGTTGTTTTGGGAATATGTAGCCAATATTATTTATGCTTTGGTCCTTTCTAAACTGAACCGCTACTGGCTGCTTTTTTTAACCCTACTTGCGGCGGTTGCACTTTGTTTTGTGAGTCACCGTGCCGGCGGGTCTTTACTGGGTGGATGGAGCGGGGCAACTTTTTGGGATGGGGCAGCCCGCATCTCTTATTCCTTTTTAGCTGGGATGCTGGTATACCGTTCCAACTGGATCATTAAAACCAAACTAGGCTTTATCGGGCTTTCGGCTTTGTTGTCGCTAGCATTTTTTCTGCCATTTACCAGCTGGAACTGGCTTACCGAACCTTTAGTGGTATTGGTTTATTTCCCTTTGATTATTGCGTTGGGTGCAGGTGCAGTGCTAAAACCAGGCTTAAAGAAATTATGTGTTTTTTCCGGAAAAATATCTTATCCGTTATACATGACGCATTATGCTGCAATATGGATGTTTTTCAACTATTATAACAGCCATAAACCCGTAATGCCACAGTTAGCTTTAATTATAACCACCGGGACTATACTTTTAGTGTTAATTGCGTATATAACTATGACCGTATATGACATTCCGGTACGAAAATACCTGACCGGCAAAAAACAACAAAGTTAGCCCTCCTCCAGTGCCAGGTTGATAAATGTTTTGACCTCATCATTAAGGTCTTCCATAAAATACATTCTAAAATGGTGATTAAACTGGTTGCTGCCCGGAACCTGACCTGTTTTAATAAAACACAGGTTGTCGGGATACAACTGCTTAAAAGGAAA
The DNA here is from genome assembly GCF_900564155.1 of Pedobacter schmidteae. NCBI lineage: Bacteria > Pseudomonadati > Bacteroidota > Sphingobacteriia > Sphingobacteriales > Sphingobacteriaceae > Pedobacter > Pedobacter schmidteae. The sequence continues at coordinate 5,797,157 of NZ_LS999839.1, forward strand.
GACAACGTGAATAAAGTTTTTCCCGAGCTGGGAAATATACATTATTCTCCCTCCTTGGTGCTCCACACTAATCATTGTCTTTGTGGTATTGAGGTGCACCTCGGCCTTGTCTTTAAAATAATTCATGAAATGATCAAAAAGCATCAGCGTGTGGGCCGATTTACCCGCTAAAAAATCAGCAACCGTTTTTTCATTACAGGCATGGGTCTGATTTGTTTTCAAAAAATTTTGCTGACATAAGGGACAGGTCCACATAAGTGCTCTCTTTTAAAGTAAAACAAAGATCGAAGAATAACCGAGACATTAACCATTTAGGCTAAATTCAGAAAAAAATTACGCAAACGGTTGTTTTCATCAAATCAAACGATTGTGTAATCAATTCCATTTTTTACGATCAAAAACAAGCTGATTATTTCATTATTATTGTTTTGAAAAGGTCCAACATACAGGCTTTTTGACAAAAAACGCTTAAACCAAATTCAAAACCAAACCAATGATTAAATTAAATAAATGGTTACTGTTCGCTCTGTTTTTATTCAGCACATGCTTAGCCAACGCACAATCTGACATCATTCCTTTTCCTAAGGAAATGAAGGAAAATGGCAGCTCATTTACCATCACCGCTGCCACCAGAATATATTATGAAAAGGGGTTAAAACAACAGGCCGAATTACTTTCTGCGGCTTTATCGCCTGCTACTGGATTCGACTTTGTGGTTACGGAGTTGGGTAAAACACCTCAAAATGGTATTCTGTTACGATTTGACAAATCGCTGGTGGCCAACAAAGAGGGCTATCGTTTAAACGTAAACAATAACCAGATCAACATTCAGGCTAGTACCCCTGCCGGTGTTTTTTATGGTGTTCAGACCATGTTACAGCTATTGCCTACCTCTATTTACAATAAGCAGCGTCAAAAAAATACCCTATGGAAAATTAAAGGAGTTAAAATTGAGGATGTACCTTTATACCCCTGGAGAGGGATGATGCTGGATGTAGCCAGGTATTTCTTCAGTAAAGATTACGTATTAAAGTTTATTGACATGATGGCCATGTATAAACTGAATGTATTGCATTTACATTTAGTGGATGACTCTGGCTGGCGCCTGGAAATAAAGAAATATCCTAAGCTGACCAGTATAGGTGCCTGGAGTGGCCAGGGTGCAGAGCGTCAGGGTGGCTACTACACGCAGGATGATATCAAGGAAATTGTGGCCTATGCCACGGCTCGGAATGTAGACGTGATTCCTGAAATTGAACTACCGGCCCATACCCTATCTGCAATTGCGGCGTACCCACATTTATGCTGTACCGGACAACAGTATGAGGTGCAAACACAGCATTCCATCAGCAGGGAGTTATATTGTGTTGGGAAAGAATCGACTTTTGATTTTCTTGCCGACGTGTTTGCCGAAACGGTAGCACTTTTCCCTTCTAAATACTTTCATATTGGTGGCGACGAAGCCGCTTACGACAGATGGAAAACCTGTCCTGATTGTCAGAAACGAAAAAAAGATCTAAACCTGCAAAATGAAAAAGAACTACAAGCTTATTTTAATCAGCGTGTACAACAAATGCTGAAAAAGTATGGAAAAACCATTGTAGGTTGGGATGAGATTATTGAGGAAGGCTTAAAAGATAAAGCCGTAGGCATGATATGGAACGAGCGAAAAAAGGCCGATAAAGCCTTCGAAATGGGCCATTATTCGGTAATGACCCTTTCAGCTTATAATTATTTTGATGCTCCGGAAAGCAGTATTCCCGGAGAACTGAAGGCTGCAACCTGGATAAAACCCATCTCACTTGAGAAAGCTTATCTACAGAACCCGATGTTTACGGGCCTGGATGAAAAATACCGTCCATTGATGCTTGGAGCAACAGGCGCTTTATGGTCAGATCAATTTATTCATGGTACAATTTTACAGGAATTGCCATTGTTAAATGAAAACCGATCAGAAAAATATTTTGATTACCTGGCTTTTCCGCGCATGGCTGCACTGGCCGAGATTTGCTGGACACCATTAAAAAAACAAAGCTGGCCAGGATTTGAACAACGGATAAAAACACATTACAACCGTTATGACCAGGCCGGATATGGCTATAGGGTGCCAACACCTAAATTGCTAAGTAATGAAAAAAGTGCCGAAGGCTTTGTCATGAAGCTGGAAAGCCCTGTCCATGGTGCAGAGATCCGTTACACAACAGATGGGACACGACCTAATGTTTTTTCAGCAGTTTACAACAAACCGGTTGTTGTTGACCAGCTCAGTAATTTTTACGCCATTACGGTAGTTAACCGCAATCAGTATTCACTGCCTTTATATTTCCCTGAAACTTATGAGAAATTTAAGCCTTATGGACAGCTGGTAAGGGAATGGCAGCCAACATCCATATCAGAAAAAGTTTATGGGGTTTTGGAAATGAATGCTTCCGGCAAAATCAACAAAAACGGCAACTATGTACTTTCATTCTGGCAAACTAAAGGAACATCCCAATTGGATATCCGCGGTATAGAAATCTATAAAAATGGGGTAAAAATTGCAGAAGACATCCATAATGGATATGCCGGTACTTCTGTGGAAAACAACAGTTATAAATTTACCATAAATGACTACGAAACGGGTGCCGCATTTACCATAAAAGCAAAGGTAAAAGGCTTGGAAACTAAAGGAGTAGTATTTATAAAACAAGAATAAAATGAAAGAGCTGGCGAATTCAAAAACTCGCCAGCTCTTTTTTATAGATTCGTTTTTGCTTAATGCAACATTTTAAATAATAATTCTTTTAACAGCTCTCCGTCAGTAGTATTCCCGGTACTGTCAACGCCTTTGCTTTTCAGATCATATTCGCGTAGCAAACCGATGATATCGAAAGTTTTAGGTAGACTAAAACTACGGGCAGCCGTTTCATAATCTTTTACAAAATAAGGATTTACGCCCAACTCTTTTGCAGCATCGCCCTTATTTGGCAAATAATGGTATTTCAAAATTTTGGTAAAATAGGAACTCAGATTGGCCATCACCATTACCATTGGATTTGCTTTAGGATTGTCTGCAAAATAATTAATGATTTGATTGCACTTGAGCACATTTTTTACGGCCAGTGCTTTTTGTAGTTCAAACACATTATACTCCTTACTGATCCCGATATTTTTCTGTACAATATCTGTGTCAATGGTAGTTTCTTTACCAATATTTAGAATAAGCTTTTCTAATTCATTGGCTATTTTAGAAAGGTCTGTGCCCAGGTACTCCGCCATCAATGCCGATGCCTGGGGTGCTATTTTATACCCCTTTTCTTTCACCAGTTCATCTATCCATTGGGCAAGCTTATAGTCCCGCACCGGGTCGGACTGAAAAACCAGGCCGTTCTTATCAATGGCCTTATAAATCTTTTTGCGCTTATCAAAGTTGGCATATTTATAACCCAGCACCAGAATAGTACTTGGTAATGGCTTTTCAAAATAACTCAGTACAAACTCAGCGGTTTTACTATTTCCTTCTGTCTCCTTGGCCCATTTCAGATCCTGAGCTTCTTTTACAACAATCAATTGATAATCGGACATCATCGGATAACGCTTTGCAGCATTCATCACCGTAGACATATCAGTATCCTTACCGTAAAGAACGGTTTGATTAAATCCCTTCTCCATGTCATTCAGAATATGTTCTTCCATATAATGGATAATCTGATCTATATAGTAAGGCTCTTCACCGTGTAACAGGTAAACAGGTTTAAATTTTCTTGCTTTAATGTCTTTTATTATGTCGGCAACACTCATATGATGCTGTAAACTTAGACAAAAAAATTGTCTACTTTTGCACAAATCTCATTTAACCTACCCTATGGATAATTCATGCCCAATATGTAAAACAATCTATGCTTCAGACGTAAAGTTTTGTATAAAAGATGGCGCCAGACTTGTTGCCGTAAACAACCCCTTTGAACAAACACAACCTGTTGCGCACAACCCATTTGAGCAAACAGGATCAGCTCTGAACAATCCTTTTGAACAAAAAACATCGGAACCAGCCAATCCTTTTGAACGACCTGCTATAGCCCCCAATCAGTTTTATCCTAAAGCCGACCTGGGTAATCGCTTTTTAGCAGCATTAATAGATGGTTTGATTTTCCTGGGACTGGCAATTCCTGGTACGGCAACACTTATATTCGCTTTTTTTGCTGCTTATGGTGGCGAGGATGAACTTACTGTCGTGTCGGGTATTTTTGGTATATTGTTAATTTTGATACCTATTGCTTACCTTCTTGTAAAGGATGGCTTTGGTCAAGGTCAGAGTTATGGAAAAAAGGCCTTCCAACTTATTGTGGTTGATCTGGAAACCAACACTCCCTGTAACAAATCAAAATCATTGGTTAGAAACCTGGTTTCCATCTTAATGGGAATGATTCCTATTGTAGGAAACCTGATCGAGCCCATAATAATTTTGGCTACTCCGGATGGCCGCAAGGTTGGCGACCGCGCTGCGAATACGATGGTAATCAACCAAAAAGACTATTTCAATTCAAATCATACCCTATGAACTGTACAAAATGTAATGCCATCAACCCACCGGAAGCAAAATTCTGCAGAAATTGTGGAACAAATTTAGTTAGCCCCGAATTGCAGGCGAAAGACGATAACCAGACGATTAAATCACTACTGATCATTGTAGCCTTGGATTACCTGCTTTCATTAATCATGTTTGTGATTCAGAAAGTAATAACCCCTTCTATGTACAAAGAGGGAGACATGACCACGGTTGACCTCATCTATAAATTTTTCGGCTGGACATCAGATATAGTAAGCTTAGGTGTAATGTTGTTTTTTTTGGTTACAATAAAAAACAATACGGTAAAAGGAGCTTTAGTGATATTTATCGTATTGAGATTTATATTTATGCTGGGATACAGGGTATTTGATTTCCCATTATAAAAAAATTACTGGAGCTGTTTGAATACTTCAACCTTCTTAAAAAATATGAATAAATAAACCTACAGGCGAAATATACGATTATGACAGAACAAGAATATTTGAATTTTTGCAAAGCCCAGTTAAAGGGGCCACTTACTGAAGAAGACGTGATTACTATGCTTACTGCATGGGGTGCAATCAATTATTCACTAGGCTATAAGACAGCGTTGAGTGACAATAATATTGAAGAGCAAAGTCAGTCCTGAAAGCGCTTTAAATTTTACAAAAATGTCATTTATACCTACTCCTCTTAATTTACCTGAGTATCCATTTAAAATCACACTTAAGGATGCTCAGTATTTTATTTTTGATGAGGTAAGAAAAAAACATCTGGTATTGACCCCGGAAGAGTGGGTAAGACAACACTTTATCCAATACCTTATCCACAAAAAGAAATTCCCTAAATCTTTGATCCAAATAGAAGGCGGGCTGAGTTTGAATAAGCTTCAAAAAAGGACAGATGTAGTGATCTTTAATACAAGCGGAGAAAGAATTATGGTTATTGAGTGTAAAGCGCCTGCTGTAAAGATTACCCAATCGGTATTTGACCAGGCCGCCCGATACAATTCTGTACATAAAACCAAATGGCTGGTGGTAACTAACGGCTTGATGCATTGTTACGCAATGATCCATCATCAGGAAAAGCGGTTTGCTTTTATAGAGGAATTACCGGAATATCAATTGCTGTAAAAGGAAAAATAAGCCATTCTGTTCACAAGCTGGAATCCTTTGCCCGCTTCGCTAAATGGGCAAAATATTCCTAGGCTTGTTCACAGAAGGCATATTTTTATTTCAAACAGGGTTCAAGTTAAATATGGCAGCATTTTCCCTAACTCAGTTTATGACCGGCAATTTTGGTTGCTCTGAAGCGGCATCGGAATTATTTGGTTTTTCTTTAAGAAAAACCAATTCTTTCCAGCCGCAGAAGAGTCAACCTAAATTGCTCCCCCTCCAAGCGACCGATACAACGCAATTACCGCCTGCCATTGCTGTAATTTATCATCCACATCTTCTAACTGTGCAGCGAGCAAATTCTGTTCAGAAGTTAACACATCCGTATAATTGGTAGCAGAACTATAGCGCAACAATTTTTTGGTAAAATCGACAGACTTTTGAAGTGCAGCCAACTGCTTTATGCGTATTTCCTGTTGAGTTTTGGCAACTTTATAAGCAAAAAGTGCATTCGAAACTTCCTGTCCTGCTGCCAACAACGATTTCTGGAAGTTCAATGCCGCCTCCTGCTGCATTGCTTTTGCAGTAACCAAACGCGCTTTACTGGTGCCTTTATTCAAAATTGGCTGAGCAATTCCTGCAGCAATATTTCCAAATAAACCTGCAGGAGTTAACCAATCTTTTAAGCTAAAGCTGGTAAAACCACCCGATGCAGTTAAGGTTAGCGAGGGGTAAAATAGCTTACGGGCTACATTGGTAGATTCGAAAGCAGCCATAAACGCATATTCGGCCTGTTTTACATCAGGTCTGTTTTGCAGCAATTGTACCGGTATCCCTACCTTTAAATCTATCGGGAGTTGCTGTTCATTTAAATTGGTTCTCCTTACCATTACCGAAGGTCGCGCCAGCAACATATTCAGTGCATTTTCCGTTTCTCTGATCTGCTTCTGCAAACGCGGGATAGCCACTTCAGCAGCATACATACTTGCCTCACTTTGCACCTCGGCTGCCCCCGTAACAATGTTAGCTTCTTTTAAAGCCTTCATTGCACGTACGTCTTTTTTTCGGTTGCTGGCTGTTTGCTCCAGAATCAACAATTGCTGATCCATAGCCAGTAACCTAAAATAATGTCCTGCAATATCAGCAATTAACTGACTTTGGATGGCCTTACGTGCTTCCTCTGTTTGGAGCATATTGGCAAGAGCACCACGTTTAGCACTTTTCAGCTTACCCCATACATCCGCTTCCCAGCTTGCAGTAAGCCCCAGATCATATTGGGTAGAAGAATTGATCAAACCGAATCCCTGCGGGAAGGCTAATTTGGATTGTTTGATACTCGCATTACCATTTAAATCGGGCAAAAAAGCTGATTTACTCTGCTGAAAGCTAGCCTGTGCTGCAATGATCCTTTGATAGGCCATCTTCAGATCAATATTCTGCTTTAACCCTTCAGTGATCAAACCAGACAAAACAGTATCGGCAAATAGCTTTTTAAAAGGCAATGTAGCCATATTACTGGTATCAGAAGAATTGTAATCCCGATACAGCTGTGCCGTATTTACCTCCGGTTTCTGGTACTGCCTGGAGACCTTGCAGGAAGCAAGGATCAGCAACAATACTATTCCTATATATCGTTTCATTTTATTAGTTCTATTTTTAATTACTCTCCCTCTATTCATCATCGTGCTTTCTGGTAACACCACTTATCTTTTCCTGTAAGGCCTGAAAAACAACAAACAATACTGGTATTACAAATACGCCAAACACAGTTCCTATTAACATCCCTCCAACAGCGGCAGTTCCTATCGACCTATTACTGATTGCGCCTGCCCCCGTTGCCAGCATTAATGGCAGCAAACCAAAAATAAATGCAAAAGAAGTCATCAATATTGGGCGTAACCGTGCTGTTGCGCCAGAAATGGCCGACTGGATCAGGTTCCTTCCACTTAAACGGTGCATCAATGCAAATTCTACAATCAGAATGGCATTTTTAGCCAATAATCCGATCAACATGATCAAACTGATCTGCAGGAATATATTGTTGTCCAGACCAAACAAACGGGCAAACAGGAATGCACCGGCCAAACCGATAGGTAAAGACAGCAATACTGAAAAGGGCAGAATATAACTTTTATACTGTGCGCTGAGCAGAAAATAGATGAACAGTAAGCTCAGTATAAAAATCAACAAAGTCTGATTTCCACTGGAAAGTTCCTCAAGTGTTAAACCCGAAAACTCAAATGTATAGCCTTGTGGCAAAGTCTGCTCAGCTACTTGTTGTATGGCTTTAATCGCATCACCAGAACTGTATCCAGGTTTAGGAGCCCCGTTTACTGCACCCGATGTAAACAAGTTAAAACGATTGATGAATTCGGGACCATACGTTTTTTTAAGCGTTACAAAGCCCGAAATCGGAGCCATCACTCCTTTATCATTTCTGACAAATATTTTGCTCAATGACTCTTTGTTGGTACGCTGTGAGGCCTCGGCCTGGATCATCACCCGGTATTGTTTACCAAAACGGTTAAAATCTGAGGCGTAAATACCGCCGAAGTAACCCTGTAGCGTTTCTAAAACTGTATTTACCGCTATACCCGCCTCTTTACATTTGGCCACATTCACGCTCACCTCATATTGAGGAAAACTAGTGTTGTAAGAAGTAGCCGCATACATAATTTCCGGACGCTGGTTAAGTGTGCCCATAAACTTACCAATCACCCCATCAAAAGCCTTATAGCTTCCACCGGTTTTATCCTGCAACTGGAATTCGAAACCGTCGTTATTTCCAAAACCCTGCAAAGTTGGTGCGGCAAAAAATATAATGTTAGCTCCTTTTATAGCTGCTGTTTTGGCAAACAATTGCCCTACAATACTCTTAATGTCCTGCCCTTTTTTTGTCCGCTCATTCCAGGGTTTCAGGCGGATAAAAATGGCAGCATAGGAGCTTCCTGTACCGCTCATCAGGTCCATTCCTGCAAGCCTTGACGATAATTCAACCTCAGGAATAGAACGTGCAATACTGTCTATCTGATTGGCAATAACTTCAGTACGCTCCAACGATGTTGCCGGTGGAAGAATAACGTTACCGTAAATAGAGCCACTATCTTCATTAGGCACAAAACCTGTAGGCGTCGTTTTCACCAGGAACCAGAACAATACCGAAAATAGGGCAATACCTGCAAAGGCGATCCATTTTTTATCAATCAGAAAAATAACCGCCTTCTTATAACGACTGGTCATCATATTGAAAGAGGCATTAAAACCATCATAAAACCGTTGCATGAATCCCTTTTTAGGTTGATCATGCGCGGCATGTGGTTTTAGCAACAAGGCACACAATGCCGGACTTAAAGTAAGTGCATTTACTGCCGAGATGATAATGGCTACAGCCAGCGTCAAACCAAACTGCTTATAAAACACTCCTACCGATCCCGTTACAAAGGTTACGGGCACAAACACCGCCGCCATAATTAATGTAATAGAAATAATTGCAGCACTGATTTCACTCATGGCATGCATGGTTGCTTTCCTTGCCGACTTGGCCCCATGATCCAACTTAGCGTGAACGGCCTCCACTACCACAATCGCATCATCTACCACTATACCAATGGCCAGTACCAATGCAAACAGGGTCAGCAAGTTGATGGTAAAGCCAAACAGCTTCAAAAAGAAGAAAGTTCCAATAATAGCTACGGGTACGGCAATTGCGGGTATCAGGGTAGACCGAAAATCCTGAAGAAAAATAAATACCACGATAAATACCAGGATAAAAGCCTCGATAATCGTAGTTATCAACTTCGAAATAGAAGCATCCAAAAATTCATTCGCATTGGTAAATACACTATACTTAATCCCCTTGGGAAAAGTTTTTGCACCATCGGTCAGAATCTTTTCGCAGGCCTTAATGATTTCATGGGCATTTGATCCAGCTGTTTGATTAATGGCTACATAAGGAGCTTCCCGTCCCTGAGCTGTTAGCGAACTCGAATAAGTAAACGCACCCAGGTCAATATCGGCTACGTCTTTCAATTTCAATACCTGCCCGTTACCAACCGATTTTAATATGATTCCCTCAAATTCAACCGCCTTTTCAAATCTACCGGTATATTTCAGGGTGTACTGAAAATTCTGATTGCTGTTTTCGCCAACCTTACCAGGTGCGGCTTCAATATTCTGCTCGGCAAGTGCCCTTACAATATCTGCTGGGATAAGGCCATAAGCTGCCATTGCATCTGGCTTTAGCCAGATACGCATACTGTAATCCTTTCCTCCATAAACCTGTGCATCGCCAATTCCCTGAATCCTTTTAAGCTGCGGAATAATATTGATCTTCAGATAATTGTCCAGAAACTTCTGATCATACTTGCCATCTTCACTATACAACAGAAAGCTAAAAACCTCACTATTGAGCCTTTTGCTGGTCGTAATCCCCATTTTTATGACGTCCGCAGGCAACAAACTGGTCGCTTTAGTAATTCTATTCTGTACGTTAATGGCCGCCATATCAGGGTCTGTACCCTGCTTAAAATTAATGGTGATACTGGCACTGCCATCGTTACTGGCTTTGGAGGTCATATAGGTCATGTTCTCCACGCCATTAATCTGCTCTTCCAATGGGGTAATTACGCTTTTCATCACCACGTCGGCACTTGCTCCCTGGTAAGCGGTACTTACCTCTACAGCGGGCGGAGCAATATCCGGATATTGGGATATGGGCAAGGAAAACAGCCCCAATAAGCCCAATATGACAATAATGATCGATATTACCGTCGATAATACCGGATTGTCTATAAACTTTTTTAACATGATTATTTAATATTTTATCTCAACGTTTTCTCTAATTTTTAACTGGCAAGGCTTTTATTTTTGTGCCTTCCTGCAAAGTCCCCATACCTTCGGTAACCACCCGATCTCCGGCGTTCAGCCCTTTTTTTACGATGTAAAACTCACCCGAAGGAACATCCATAACTTCTATTTCAACAGGCTTTACGGCTCCGTCTTTATTCAGCACCACAGCCATCAGCTTTTCCTGCATTTCGTAAGTTGCTTTGGCTGGAATCAGCACAGCATCTTTTACTGCCATAGGAATACGAATAGTAGCACTTGCGCCACTTCTTATGGTTCCTTCCGGGTTAGGGAAGCCTGCACGCAGATTAACCGCACCGGTTTCGGTATTGATTAAGCCCCCAATACTTTCCATATGCCCTTTCTCTTTATAAGTCGTCCCATTGGCCAGCAAAAGGGTAACTGCTGGAAAATGCTTCAATTTATCGTTCATTTTCTCACCAGGGAAGCGGTCTGTGAAGTCTAAAAATTGTTTTTCATTGAAAGAGAAATAAGCAAATACATGAGCAATGTTGGAAACTGTAGTTAACGGCTGCGGAGACGCGCTGCTTACCAGACTACCCGTTTTATAAGGAATACTGCCCACCACCCCATCGGCCGGACTATTGATCCGGGTGTAGCCCAGATTGGTCCTGGCATTGGCCAAACTAGCTTTGGCCTGTGCAAGTGCAGCTTCTTTTGCATGCAGGTTAAAAGTAGCCGATTTCAATTCATAATCGCTCACTATCCCTTCTTTTACCAGAGGTATAGCCTTTTCAACCTGCATTTTTGCCGTGTTCACTTCCGCTTCAGCATTTTTAATTGCTGCGGCAGCAGTTTTTACTTCCTGCTCATACTGAGGTGCATTGATACTGAACAAAGGCTGTCCTTTTTTAACCGAAGCGCCTTCATCCACAAAAATATGTGCTATAAAGCCATCTACTTTTGGCCTGATTTCTATATTCTGCTGCCCCTGTATCGTGGCTGGATATTCTGTATTGATTGTTGCTTCCTGGCTTTCCAAAGTCATCACAGGGTATTCCTGGATACTTTGTTCCTGAGATGGCTGTTGTTCAGATCCACAGGCCTGCATTAAAAAAAGCAGGAAAATGAATAATGGTAAATGTATTGGTTTCATAATAATGGTATTTATTTTATTCTTTTAGTATTAAAAATTAGCCATAAACCTCCCCTATGCTCCTAAAACATGGGTTTTAAGGCAGTCGGCTATTGTTAAAATTGTTACTGGATACCCGCTACGGCCAGGTTAAAATTAGCGGTGGTCCGGTATGATATAGGACTATATTAACTTGCATGGTGAAATTATAATTCCTGATATGCTCAAAAGTTCAGCAAAGTTAGTACTTTTGTTAATAAAACAACCAAACACTTGTTTTATTAGATTATGAAGACAAATCGTTTTTTAATGTTGTTGAAGACCCGTGGTTCTTTAACTGCAGGAGAAATAGCTAAAGAACTGGGAATCACAACAGAAGGAGCCAGAACCCAATTGCTAAAACTAATAGACGAAGAATTGATTCAATCCGTACACGAGTCGAAGGGTGTGGGACGACCAACGCAATATTTTAGTTTAACGGAGCTTGGCAACAAAGGTTTTCCCGATACCCATTCTGAACTCACGGTAAAGCTGATTAGACAGATTAAAGAAACACTTGGGGAAGAAGCACTTCAAACGGTAATATCAGCAGCTGAACAGAAAGCTAAACAACGATACAGTCAACAATTGAATCAGGCAGTCTCCCTGGAAGAAAAAGTGAGACAACTCACTGAAATCCGTAACCGGGAAGGCTACATGGCCGAATACAGCAAAGATGATAAAGGATATCTGCTGGTAGAGAATCACTGCCCCATCTGTGCGGCAGCTCAAGTCTGCCAGGGTTTCTGTACATCAGAACTCAATACCTTCAAATTCATACTCGGCAACGACGTGAGCGTAACCAGGATAAATCATATCATTGCGGGCGATAGAAGATGCGCTTATCGCATTGTTCCATTAGATTATCATTAAGTTTATGCAAAAATAAAAACATGCCTTCGCTGACGAGGCATTGGCATAAATGAGATTTTTTTGTCAAAAATCTCATTTATGCCAACCTCTGAAGAGAACGACTTATTTTTCTGTTAGCTTAAAGCAGCTAAACTCTCTTCAATGATCTTAATTTTCCCTTCTGCGTCTGCCTGTTTGTTCCTTTCATTCTGAATAATCTCCGGCTTGGCGTTCTGCACAAAACGTTCATTACTTAATTTGGCATTCACAGATTTTAAAAAGCCTTGTAAATATACCAGATCAGCATTTAGGCGTTCCCTTTCCGCATCAACATCAATTGCTTCGTTCAGGTGAATAAAAAATTCATCATTGCCCACCATAAAACTTACTGCACCTGGAATCTTATCATTCACCACCTCAACCTGACTAATATTGGCCAGTTTAAATACAATGTTTAACCATTTTTCGTAATCCAGATTCGAATTTATCTTGATGGCTAAAGGCAATGCTTCTTTAGGAGAAATTTGTTTAGTGTTCCTGACATTTCTGATTTCGGCTACCAAAGTCTTAATGGTTTCCACTTCTTTTAGTAAAGTTAAATCAGCAGCTCCAACTACAGGATAACTAGCTACAATACAACAATCCATTTCTCCTTTTTCACCAAACAATTCATCATGCCATAGCTCTTCGGTAATAAACGGCATAAACGGATGCAGCAAAGTCAATATCTGCTCAAAGAAACCAATAGTTGCTTTCAATGTTTCTGCATCAACCGGATGTTGGTAAGCAGGCTTAACCATTTCCAAATACCAGGCACAGAAATCATCCCATACCAATTTATAGGTAGCCATTAAAGCTTCCGATAAACGATATTGTTTAAAGTTATCTTCAATTTCGGCCAGTGCTTCGTTAAAACGGTTACCGAACCACAATATCGCCTGCTGATTTGGATTTTCAAGTTGCTCATCTACCTCCCAGCCTTTTACCAGACGGAATGCATTCCAGATTTTGTTGGCAAAATTTCGGCCTTGCTCGCAATAACTCTCATCAAACATCAGGTCGTTACCTGCAGGAGAACACAACAGCATCCCCACCCTTACGCCATCAGCGCCATATTTTTCAATCAGGCCTATCGGATCGGGAGAGTTACCTAAAGATTTTGACATCTTGCGGCCCAGTTTATCCCTTACAATACCCGTTAAATATACATTAGTGAAAGGTTTCTGTCCTCTGAATTCATGTCCTGCCATGATCATTCTGGCCACCCAGAAAAATAAAATCTCGGGTGCAGTAACCAAATCATTAGTAGGATAATAATAATTAATGTCTGCATTATCTGGGTTTTTAAAACCATCAAATACCGATATTGGCCATAACCATGAAGAGAACCAGGTATCCATTACGTCAGGATCCTGTTTTATAAAAGCCGAAAGCTGATTTTTGCATCCCGCAGCTTCTTCTGCAGTAAATGTACCATCAGGATCTTTTAATTTTAAAAATTCGTCCAAAGCTTCTGCTTGGGTTTTGGCCACTACCCAATTGCCCTGATTGTCGTACCAGGCAGGAATCTGCTGACCCCACCATAGCTGGCGACTGATATTCCAATCCCGTACATTCTCCATCCAGTGGCGATAAGTATTCACAAACTTTTCAGGAATCAGCTTCACGTCCCCATTCAACACATCTTCCAGTGCCGGTTTAGCCATCTGATCCATTTTACAGAACCACTGCATCGACAGTTTAGGCTCAATGGCCGCATCCGTACGCTCAGAAAAACCTACCTGCGATTTATAGTCTTCCACTTTATCCAGGTGGCCGGCTTCATCCAACAGTTTCGCAATTTTTTTTCTGGCTATAAAACGGTCTTCACCAACCAAAATAACAGCCAGTTCATTCAGCGTACCATCCTCATTCAATATATCGATAACCGGCAGCTTGTGTTTAACACCCAGTTCATAATCGTTCAGATCATGTGCAGGCGTAACTTTTAAGCAACCAGTACCAAAATCCATCGTTACATACTCATCCTCTATTACCGGAATTTCGCGATTAATCAACGGGACAAATACTTTTTTACCCTTCAGATGCGTATATCGCTCATCATTTGGATTAATACAGATCGCAGCATCAGCCATAATGGTTTCGGGACGGGTGGTTGCAATCGTGATAAAATCATCAGAGCCAGAAACTGTATATCTGATATAATATAATTTCTGGTTTACTTCCTTACGGATTACTTCTTCGTCAGAAACCGCAGTTTTACCTGCCGGATCCCAATTTACCATACGAATACCACGGTAAATCCAGCCTTTTTTATACAGATGTATAAAACTATCAATTACCGCATCCGACAAATCATCTTCCATGGTAAAGCGAGTACGATCCCAATCACAACTTGCTCCCAGCTTTTTCAACTGATCAAGAATGATTCCTCCGTACTTTTCTTTCCATTCCCAGGCATATTTCAAAAACTCCTCACGTGTAATATCAGCTTTGTTGATGCCTCTTTCTTTAAGCATAGCCACTACCTTAGCTTCTGTAGCAATAGAAGCATGGTCAGTTCCCGGTACCCAGCATGCGTTTTTACCCTGCATGCGGGCTTTACGGATCAATACGTCCTGAATGGTATTGTTGAGCATATGGCCCATGTGCAATACGCCAGTGACATTTGGTGGTGGGATTACTATTGTGTAAGGTTCCCGCTCGTCTGGTTCAGAGTGAAAAAATTTCTTTGAAAGCCAGTAACTATACCATTTGTCTTCTGTCGCCGCCGGATCGTATTTTGTTGAAATGCTCATTATTTTGAAAGTATCAGATTTTGAAGGCGTAAAAATAACAATAAAAAAGAAAAAGGGACCGCTGGTCCCTTTTTCTTTTTTATTGTTATTTCAAATATTGTTCAAAATAGTCTGTCACCTTTTGGTACAGATGTATCCTGTCTTTCCCCATTACATTGTGTTCGTGACCAGGATAGATCATGTAATCAACCTGTACACCCTTATCTACTGCATGTTTTACAAAATCAACCGAATGTTGCTGCACAACTACTGGATCTTGCTGTCCATGAATCAATAGTAGCTTACTCTTCAACTGGTCAACCCTATTGCTCAGATAAGTCGCAGCATAACCTTCAGGATTTTCCTGTGGTGTATCCATATAGCGTTCTGTATACATAATTTCATAAAACTGCCAATTGATCACCGGCCCGCCCGCTACAGCTGCTTTAAAAACACCAGGGTGGGTAAGCATAAAGTCTGTAGTAGCAAAGCCACCAAAGCTCCATCCAAACAAGCCCATATTGGTTGCATCTACATAAGGTTGAGCTTTCAGGTAATCCACCGCAGTCATCATATCTTCCATCTGCACTTCGCCAGCTCTGCGGAACATCGATTGCTCAAATGCTTTTCCCCTGTTGTCGCTTCCCCTTACATCCAATGTAAGTACTACATAACCTTTTTGCGCCATATAGCGTGCCCAATAATCGCCCGATCCTGCATTCCAGCCATTCATCACCAATTGTGCATGCGGGCCTCCATACCAGTAAACAACTACGGGGTATTTTTTACCTGCATCGTAATTTACAGGTTTATATAAACTCAGGTACAAATCGTCGCCCGACTTACTTTTAATGGTAAATATGGATGAGTTCTCTGTAGCATATGCTGCCAATGGGTTTGCGGCTTTCAGCAACACTTTAGCTTTTGACGAAGCCGACTCAACCAATTGAATTACCCTTGGATCATCCGGGGTACTGTAACTGTCAATCACGGTATTACCGGAAGTGCTTACCTGTGCATTGTGCATGGCAAATCCTTGTGTAATTCTTTTCGATTTACCTGTTTTCAGGTTCAATACATATAAATTTCTGGTAATCGGCGATTCTTCAGTAGAAACATAAAACAGCTGATCTCCTTTTGCATCAAAACCTTTTACTTCCAACACCTCCCATGATCCCTTAGTCAGCTGTTTTAACATTTTTCCAGCTGCACTATATAAATAAAGATGATTCCATCCATCTCTGTTGCTTTGCCAGATGAACTTTGAGGGATCATTTTTCAGAAACAATACAGGCACCAATGGTTCTACATATTTTTCATCCCGTTCTTCAAACAATGTTTTTACAAAATTCCCTGTAGTGGCATCATATTGATTTAGCTTCATGTGATTCTGCTCACGATTCAATACCGCAATGTAGATGTATTTATCGTCAGGGCTCCAGGCAATATTGGTCAAGTATTGCTCCACAGGTTCGCCTGTTTTTAAATAAACAACTGTTTTGATTTGTGCATTGTAAACACCTACTGTTACCTGGTGACTTTTATCGCCCGCCATTGGATATTTGATGTTTACATTATGAGCAGGCCTTGTTGTCCAATCGATGATTGGATAGTCGGTAACCATAGTCTGATCCATTCTATAAAAAGCAAGCAAATTGCCATTGTTGCTCCAAAATGTACCTTTACTGATTCCAAATTCATCTCTGTGTACTGAAGAAGCATACACAATGTCCTTGCTCCCATCAGTAGTTACCTGTTTCTGTTCATCACCCTTGGCTACAAAAAGATTAAAATTATCCAAATAAGCCACATAGCCTACTTTGCTTTCTTCTACATTTGATTTTGCCGTCAGCGATTGATCAACCAGTACCTCAACCGTGTTTTTAACCGGATTAAGTGCTACCTTATTACCATTCAGATTAATGATCCATTCTGCTCTCTGATTAAATTGAATCATAGGCATCATTTTTAGGGTATCTTTCTGTGCAATCTTTAACTTTTGATTCAATTGAGCTAAAGTAAGAAATGGCTGATCTGCAGTCGTTTTTGCATTCCCGGTAAACCAAACAGGCATATTACCTACACGTTTAGCATAAACGTAATCTTCTGTTCCGTAAATAAATTGAATTTGAGATAGATTTTCGGGTGCAAGTGACGTGCGGGCATTGGCCATCGCATCTTGCATAGTAAATTGCTTACGCTGAGAAAAGCCGTAAAAAGTAACGGACACCAAACAGGCCAGCAGAATCAGTTTTTTCATTCGTATAAAAAATTAGTTTGGACAAACTTATATAAAATGTGGCAAATAACATCCTTTCTTGTATTACCTTTGATATGTGAAGAACATCTTTATCGGTTTACTTTTTGCCATGTTATGGGCATCCGCTTCTGCAGCCACTAAGTTTGGCATATTATCGGCGCCCCCGCTGATATTAGGAAACCTTCGTTTCTTTATCGCAGGCATTGTTTTGCTAGGCTATTGTTATTTCATCAGCAAAGATCAGCAATACCGGCTACCTACCACTGAAGAATGGCGGCAACTGGCCATTTTTGGCTTTTTGAATACTACAGTTTATCTGGGCATGTATGTATTTGCGATGAAATACACCGCAGCAGGAATAGGCAGTCTGGCCACTTCTACCAATCCTTTGTTAATTGTTTTATTGTCATCATGGCTTATGGGCCGCAGGCCGGCAAAGGCCGAAATTCTGAGTATAATCATCGGTATGGCCGGCATTGCCATGGCAACCTACCCCTTGCTTAAAAGTGCCAACACCAGTATTTTCGGGGTGAGCATATTAATGTTGAGCATGGTTGCCGTTTCTTTTGCCAGTGTATACTACGCAAGGGTAAAATGGACACTACCCAACCTCCTGATCAATGGCTGGCAGGTTAGTCTTGGAGGTTTATTTTTACTTCCCTTCACCTTTGTGATGAGTGATTTTTCGGCCATTCAATTCAACAACCGACTGATTTATGCTGTACTCTGGCTTAGTCTTGCCGTGTCTGTCGTTGGCTTGATCTGCTGGTTTTATCTGTTAAAAATAGATACGGTAAAAGCCTCATTGTGGCTATTCCTATGTCCACTGTTTGGCTTCTTTTATGCCTGGTGGTTGCTGGATGAACCCATTACCTTATACACTGTTGCCGGCACGCTCCTGGTGGTCACAGGCTTGTACATTGGTCAGCGTAAAAAGCTAGGCACATAACATAAATTTTATACTCTACACAATAATATTTGTTAAAATATGTTAAATAGGTATAAAATGTGAAGAGATGAAGACGATAAATGTACTTTCTTTTACTGGTACCATCCTCAGAAAATTGGGACTGACCAAAATCTACTATTGGTTTAACAAGTAAAATTTCCTTATTGATATTTGGCCTGTACCTTTTTAGGCAATTTACCTAAAACCAATGATCGGGATTGGATAATGCATTTTTGCAGCTCCGCATCAGGCATTATATTCACCCCCTGCAAAGTTACCCATTGCCGTTTGGCCATATGCTTGGCTTGCTCAATACCGGGTCTGACAACTAATTCATCAAAATCTTCGGGATTACATTTAAAAGTAAGGTGCCCATCTTCCAGCGATGCAACTACATATATTTTCTCTTCAATCATAAAGCAAAGATGCTCCCATTTCATTCCTTCGGTTGTACCGTTTAGGCCAAGGCAGTATGCTCTGAGTGATTCAATATTCATAGTAGCTGAGTTTAATAAACACTAAGTTAAAAACTATTTTCTTTAAGTTTGCAAGGATGAACAAAATCACCTTAACAGCCGATGGCTCCAACACTTTATACAATGAAAACATTGGCGAGCATTACCATTCCAAACATGGAGCTTTACAGGAAAGCAAACATGTATTTATCAATGCAGGCTTAAAACATGCCATACATAGTTTTCCAGATCAGCCAATCAGTATACTGGAGGTAGGTTTTGGTACCGGCCTTAACTTTTTGCTTAGCGCAGCTTATGGCCAGGAAAACAATATACCGCTCAACTATATTTCCTTAGAAGCATTTCCACTTCAGCTTGAAGAACTTGAATCAACAGGATACCATCAATATGTGCCACTTGACATCTGGGAAGGCACAGTAAACAATTACGGAAAGGCGTTTCAGCAGTTCGTTAGTATTGTTCCGCTGCAACAATTGAAAATTATACATACCTATCTGCACCGGTACGAAACCACGCAGCAATTTGACCTGATTTACTATGATGCTTTTTCGGTCCAACACCAACCTGAAATGTGGACAGATGAGATCATTGCCCATGTTTGTCAGTTTTTGAAACCTGGTGGGATTTTTGTGACTTATGCCATTACGGGAAAACTAAAGCGTAGCTTAAAAAGCATCGGTTTTACGATAGAGAAACTACCTGGTGCACCAGGGAAAAGAGAAATGCTGAGGGCAACAAAGACGGAATAAAATAAGCTAATACAATTCACAAAATCAGGCCAACAGCGAAACCATCTGCGCTTAGTTTTGTTGATATATACTTGCCATAAAATATTTGTTGCAGGTAATACTTAAAATAACGGGGAGATCAAATGGAAAAAAGAAAATTAGGTAACACCGACCTGTTCGTCAGTCCCATTACCTTTGGGGGTAATGTGTTTGGCTGGACTATAGACGAAAAAAAATCATTCGAAATATTAGATGGCTTTACAGATGCCGGATTTAATTTTGTGGATACTGCCGATTCCTATTCGCATTGGGCACCTGGAAATAAAGGGGGCGAATCGGAAACCATCATTGGCAACTGGATGGCGCAGAAAAAAAACCGGCAGCAGGTGATTATTGCAACTAAGGTGGGCTCCATCCCCGGTTCCGACAAAAAAAGCTTGGCCAAAAACTATATTCTTAAGTGTGTAGATGAATCCCTCACCCGTTTAAAGACCGACTATATTGACTTATATCAGTCGCACTACGATGACTTGGAAACACCAATAGAAGATACATTGGAAATATACGACAGGCTCATCAGGGCTGGAAAAATACGTTGGATAGGTGCTTCTAACTTTTCGGCCGCACGCCTAACCAAAGCATTGGAAACAGCACAAAAATTGAGCCTACCTAAGTATCAAAGCTTTCAACCAGAGTACAACCTATACAAACGCGAAGGCTACGAAAAAGAAATGGAAAAGGTAGTCACCACACACCAGCTTGGGGTAATTAATTACTACGCGCTGGCAAGTGGCTTTTTAACCGGAAAATATCGGAATGAAGCCGATGAAAATAAGAGCAAACGTGGTCCTGGCATTAGAAAATACTATTTCAATGAGCGGGGCTTTAAAATACTGGATGCACTGGATCAGGTTTCTGAACAATACAATGCCAATCCAGCAAGCATTGCCCTGGCATGGCTCATTGCCCGACCATCTGTTACTGCGCCAATTGCCAGCGTAACCAACATGACACAACTCGACGACCTCATTACAGCAGCCGATATAAAACTAAATATTGAAGACATAGCTATACTTGATCAGGCCAGTGCCTGGACGTAGCCAAAAGGAACCTTTATTTATAAAATGCCTTGTCAAAAATTTGGCAAGGCATTTGTTTTTGGCTATTTTACATTTTAATAAATCAACCCTGCCAGATGAACAATGTATCCCTACCTTTTTACACCAAACTAGCCATGGTGTTGTTTTCTATTATTAGCCTGGGTTACCTGGCTATTTTAGGTCAAACGATCCTGGCCCCAATGTTAACTTCATTTTTACTAGCCTTATTGTTATTGCCCATGGCAAATTTCATGGAGCAGAAATGGCGTTTTAAAAGAAGTATCGCATCCATCATTTCTGTAGTATTGATGATTGTGGTAATTTCGGGCATACTTTATTTCCTGGCCAACCAGCTTACCGACTTGTGGAAGGACTGGCCCCTGTTAAAACACCAGGCCGAGACTTCTTTTCATGATATCCAACATTGGATTTCCAGAACCTTTAATGTCAATACACAAAAACAAATAGATTACCTTAAAGATAGTGCAAGTAGCGCCATAGCCACCAGTGCCACTGTCTTGGGGGCTACCTTACTTACGGTATCCTCTACGCTATTGTTCCTCTCCTTCTTATTGTTGTTTACATTCTTCATCCTCAATTACAGAAGTATTCTTTTTAACTTCCTTTCTTCAGTTTTTGAGGAAAAACACAAACAGAAGGTTAGCGAAATTGTCAGACACATCCAATATATTATTAAAAAATACATTACTGGTCTGTTTTTACAAATGCTGATTGTAACCGTTTTAATGATATTTACCTTATGGATATTAAATGTCAAATATGCAGTGTTGCTGGGACTAATCTCAGGGATTTTTAATATCGTGCCCTACATTGGGATTTTTACTGCCTTGCTCATCAGCGTGCTCATCACTTTTGCAACTGCAGGTGCTGGTAAAGTTTTACTGGTACTCATTGCCTTTGTAAGCATTCATGCCCTCGATGGCAACGTTCTGATGCCTCTAGTAGTAGGCTCTAAAGTAAAAATCAATGCATTATTTGCTTTTATTGGCATTGTGGTTGGCGAAATGATATGGGGCATATCAGGTATGTTTCTATGCATACCTTATCTGGCCATGCTTAAAATTATCTTCGATAAAGTTGACCAACTGAAGCCCTGGGGTATTTTACTTGGTGGAGAAGAAAAGCCACAAAAGAAAAGAAGAGTGTATCGCATTACCAAAAAAATCAAGTTGGAAGAACAAGAGTAAGCAAATTTAACTGGAATGATGTTACCTTTGACATCATAAAATAAAACTAATAATGCCCAATAATATACCTCCCGTTACCGCAACAGATCCATCATCAGCTTTCCTTCGTCTGTTAACTGTTTTAGACACCCTACGTACACAGTGCCCATGGGACAAAAAACAAACCATGGAAACTTTAAGGCACCTCACAATCGAAGAAACGTATGAACTATCGGATGCCATTTTAGAAGGCGACCTGGAAGAAGTGAAAAAGGAACTTGGAGACGTGATGATGCACCTTGTTTTTTATGCAAGGATTGCCTCAGAAACCAATGATTTTACCATTTTGGATGTACTGAACGGCGTATGTGATAAACTCATCAGTCGTCACCCGCATATTTATGGGGATGTAGAAGTGCAAGATGAACAGGATGTAAAACGCAACTGGGAAAAACTTAAGCTAAAGGAAGGCAATAAATCTGTTTTAGCTGGCGTACCAGCAGGCCTGCCATCCCTGGTTAAGGCCAGCCGTATCCAGGAAAAAGCCCGTGGTGTTGGCTTCGACTGGGAAGACAAATCGCAGGTATGGGAGAAAGTTGAAGAAGAAATGCAGGAGTTTAAAGCAGAATTTAACGTAGTCGACAATGCCGCTATTGATGTAGAAAAAGCAGAAGAAGAATTTGGCGACCTGCTGTTTTCTTTGATCAATTATGCCCGTTTTATCAATATCAACCCCGAGAATGCACTTGAAAAAACGAATAAAAAGTTCATCAAACGTTTTCAATACCTGGAAGAAAAAGCAAAAGAAAATGGCAAGAACCTGCACGATATGACACTTGCCGAAATGGATGTGTATTGGAATGAAGCAAAGAAAAACTAACTGTGCTTCTTTTTCATATTCATCTTTGCTTTCTGCCCTATACCATAATTATAGGTTTTGGAATTGCTTTCCTTTTTTTCATGGTAAGCGCCTCCTCCTTTAGGGCCTTCGTCGACTTCTTTTTTGGTTTTAACCGCAGTAGATTTAACGGCCTTATCAATTACCAGATCCTCGGGTAGATCTATTACCTCAATCTTTTTACCCATCGACTGCTCAATCTTCCGTACTTCGGGAAGCTCCAGATCTGTAGCAAATGTAATTGCCACTACTTCATCGTCACCGTTTTTAACTACCCGGCTTAAAAAAGTCTCTTTTTCTTCAGGTACTTCAAAATGGAACATAAAATTGATACCCGAAAGATCCAGGCCAGAAAAGCCTTCATTAGCAATAATCAACACCCTGGCCTCAGGCGTATCTTTAAAATCATCAATATGATCAAAACCTTCTTCATCAAAAAACAAGGGATTTAGCACCGATATTGCACCAGGCTTGGCACTATGCAAGTTTTTAGAAAGTTTTTGGGCGGTCAAACGTGTATTTACAAATACAACAACCTTATCAAACACCTCGTCGTCCCTCAACAAAAGGTTCAACAAATTAATTTTAGTTTTAAAATTAGGAATCTGGTACAGCAAAAGCTCATGTGTTTCGGCCTGGTCATCCCCCAGGTCTTCCACTTCTACAGTAACCGGAAAATTCATAAACTGATCAATCATCAGGTTCAGCTTATCGTGCACTACAGTAGTAAATATCAGGTGTTGCACTTTACCAGCACTTCGGGCCAGTTCGGCTACCGGCAATTGCATGCCCTGTTTTACAATCATTTCCGCATCGTCGACAATAAAGGTTTGCAGACGGTTTAAATTTAAACCCAGTTTCAGATATACAGCGCGTGCCCGGGTTGGGGTAGCTACCACAATGTCGATACCATCCAGCAGTTCGTTAATCTCCTCTTCCATTCCACCGGTGCCATACAATCCTATGATACGAAGGTTCCTGTTTTTGCTCAATAACATAAACTCAGCAATTACAGCCTCAACCCGCTCACCATCAGGTACCAAAATCAATACTTTAGGAGCTTCATCAGTACTGTATTTTAGTTTCATTAAAACGCTAAGTACATAAGTTGTGGTTTTGCCACAGCCCTCGGGGCCCACAGCAATAATATCCTGTCCGCCAATAATGCGCGACATGATTTTTGCCTGAATCTCTTTTGCGGAGATGTATCCGGCATCATTCATTGCTGCTACCAGGGATTTACTAAGTTTTAATTTATCTAACGACACAGTATCTTGTATTAAAGTAATAAGCCGACAAATTTAGCTAAAATACTTTACAACTATTTTATAGATCTCTGTGCTGGTCTAAAAACAATTCCAATTAAGGATTTTTCAAGGACTTGTCATCAGTACGGGAATTGCCACAGTATACAATATCAAACAAATCAACCTGGGCCTTGCTATTGGAATAGATCATCTTATGGATAAAAACAGCAACAAATGGATTTATCAACATAAACCCTGGTTCGGCTTATTGTTTGGGATGAACCTAAACTAAATTATGACGCAGAAGCCCCCTGTTATTGACGGATTAACACCCGCAAAACAAAAACTGCAGCGCCTACTTTTGAATCAGCAAATACAATTAACTAAACCGTTTGTAACGGATAACGCAAACAAAATTAAATTTAAAACTATGGTAGCCCTTAATCCTTATTTAAACTTCCCGGGAACAAGCGAAGAAGCTTTTAACTTTTACCAATCCACAATTGGTGGTGAAATCGCATTGATCATGCGTTTCAGAGATATACCAGAAGATAACACACCGGAAAATGAAAAAGACAAAATCTGTCACATCTCCCTTAAACTGCCCAATGGTACTATACTGATGGCAACAGATGCCCTGGAGTCGCAGGGACATAAATTAACAACCGGGAATAGCTTTTTCCTGTCCCTTGGGGTCGAAAGCGTAGCAGAAGCCGATCGTGTATTTGCCGCATTTTCGGCAGCTGGTCAGGTACAAATGCCAATGGACCATATGTTCTGGGGCGATTATTTCGGGATCGTGACCGACAAGTTTGGTACCCAATGGATGATCAGCTATACTTCGGCGCAACAACAATAAGATAAAGACACCTGCACAGCAATAAAACTTGTTATGCAGGTGTTTATTTTATTAAATTTGATGACCATTTACATCATCTATTTAATACTATCTTATGAAAAAGAAATCCCTGTTTTTGTTATTGATTGTATTTTCAATAAACACAAATGCTCAGTTTGGCAAGCTAAAAGACGTCTTAAATACGGGCGCATCTTCTCTTTTGAACAACAAACAACTTAAGTTGTTAC
This sequence comes from Pedobacter schmidteae, assembly GCF_900564155.1. NCBI lineage: Bacteria > Pseudomonadati > Bacteroidota > Sphingobacteriia > Sphingobacteriales > Sphingobacteriaceae > Pedobacter > Pedobacter schmidteae. The sequence continues at coordinate 5,822,340 of NZ_LS999839.1, forward strand.
AAAATCAGCCCATCACCACTAATTTCGACGATTGTAATAAGAAAGATATTTTGCCTTCAAACTTTGGCGCCGATTCTGTTAAAAAACAACTTTGTGCTTTAAAAACGAGCTACAGTAAAGAACAGGGCTTTTTGTTAAAACCCGGTTTTTATACCGGAACGTTTAAAAGTTTTTGCTTGCAAGCCGGCACCTATGGTCCTGACAAAGGCAATGGCTATCTTTTTGCTCCACTGGCCGGACCGAAAGAAAAAATAGCCCGAACATTAATTGCCAACTGGGAGCAACATCCCGAAATAGAACAACACCAGGTGCAGTTGCTGCTATGGGCCATTGTAGCCAAAACCAACTTCAGCAAACTATCTACAGAACTGCAATTGGTGGCCGCCAAATTATTGAATCAAAATGACCTTTCCGCATTAGGTAGTACGATGATAGATTATCTGTCGGGAGAAGCCATGACTAAACTAACCAGCAATCTACCCGAACCTGCTAAAACAGTTATAGAAATTGAAAACAAAATAAGAGGCATGATGTACCAGGCCAATACTTCCTATGACCAAATTGAAAAACTGGCTATGCTTGGTGGCGTTGCCCCTGTAAATCCCGACTTCCCAAGCGGCATATGGGGACTACATCCTGATGGCTATTACATCAAATACCTGCCACACTCCTACTCCAAAACTGAAGTTGTGATATATGTACCAAAAAAAGCAGGCAATATATATTACCTTCCGGTTGGCGATGTTGCAGTTCCGGCAAGCAGGGGCTGTCAGCGACTGGGTCAATCCAACTTACTCATCTGCGAAAAATAATCCAAATGGCCGATCAAATAAGATAAGTACATAACACCCCCAATTTATAATCATGAAGAAGCTTGTATTGATATCTTTCCTGCTAACAGGAACCGTTGGCCTTAGTGCACAAGATGCCGTAAATTACCAGGTACCGCCAAAAGAAATAACCGACCTGTTGCTGGCAAAACCTACTCCGACTGTCAGCATCGATAGCAAGGCAGAATGGATGCTTTTAAGTGGGCGCAATTCTTACCCCTCTGTAGAAGAACTGGCCATGCCCGAATACCGCATCGCTGGCCTCCGCATCAATCCTGGCAACTATTCGCCCAGCCGGCAAACCTATATCAACAGCTTCAGTCTTAAAGACATTAAATCAGATAAAAGCTTTCCGGTAGCGGGTTTACCGAGCCCCTTATTTGCCGGCAACATCAGCTGGAGCCCCGATGATAAAAAAATCTCCTTTACCCACACCACACAAAAAGGTGTAGATCTTTATGTGATCAACATTGCCACCAAAAGCGCCATAAAAATCAATAAACATCCGCTTAATATGATCCTTGGTTCAGGTATCACCTGGATAGATCCCGCTACGCTTTTATACACCATAGCCAACAGGCCGGCAAGTGCTGCACCTGCCCGACCCTTGATGCCTAAAGGCCCCACCATACAGCAAAATCTGGGCAAAGTAGCCCCGAGTGTTACCTATCAGGATTTGATCAAATCACCTTATGACGAACAGTTGTTTGAGTTTTTTGCAACCGCACAGCTGGTAAAAAATAAAAATGGAGTAGAAACACCAATTGCCAAACCGGCAATTTATACTGGAATCAGCATCTCTCCTGATAAAAACTATCTACTTATCAGAACACTAAAAAAACCATTTTCTTACCTGGTTTCGGCAACTGGCTTTCCTTCTACTGTAGCCATTACCGATTTAACTGGTAAAACAGTTAAGGTAATTGCCGAACTACCATCCCGTGAGGGAACACCTTCGGGATACGACAATGTACAAAACCTACCCCGAAACTTTAGCTGGCGCAGCGATGAAGCCGCTACCCTAACCTGGGCAATGCCCCTGGATAGTGGCCTGATTAAAAAGCAGGTCCCTTTTCATGATGCTGTCTACGCATTGGAAGCTCCATTTACCGGCAAAGAAAAAGAACTTTTTAAAACCCAGGCTCGATATTCGGGCATCTCATGGGGCGATGCCACACTTGCCCTGGTAGAAGAAGGTTTACGCAGTAAACAAACACTAAAGGTAAGCAGGTACAATCCTACAACCGGGACAATGGAAACCCTGTTTGAACGAAACCAAACTGATGCCTACAATGATCCCGGCGAACCGGTTACCACAAAAAATAAATACGGCAGGCAGGTGATACAGCTACTCAACAACGGGACTCAGTTGCTGATGAACAACCCTGTTGGCTCCTCAGAAAAAGGAGACCTGCCTTTTTTGGCTAAATTTGATTTAGGCACCAAAAAGAATGAAATCATTTGGAGAAGTACCCCGGGCACTTATGAAGTCATTACCGATGTACTGGATGCCAGTAAACTGAAGCTCCTCTCCAAAAAAGAATCACAAAAAGAAGTCCCTAATTATTTCATCAAAAACCTAGTACTCAGAGTTGCCGATCAACAGATTACCAATTTCACCAATCCTTATCCACAACTGGATGGGGTAGCCAAAGAAAAAATTAGCTACAAACGCGCCGATGGCATTGACCTTACCGGCAATTTATATTTGCCAAAGGGATACAATAAAGAAAAAGATGGGCCGTTGCCTGTATTGATATGGGCTTATCCACGTGAATTCAATTCGGCCACCGATGCTGCACAAATCAGGGGATCTAAAGACCGGTTTACTACCATTGGCTGGGCATCGCCTATTTACTGGGTTACACAGGGATATGCCGTTTTAGACAATGCCGAAATGCCAATTGTAGCCGTTGATGGCAAAAAGCCAAATGATACTTTTGTGGAACAGCTAAAACTAAATGCAGAAGCCGCCATTGGCAAATTGGCTGACCTGGGTGTTGGCGACAGGAACCGTATCGCAGTTGGTGGGCACAGTTACGGGGCCTTTATGACCGCAAATTTACTGGCTCATACCAATCTGTTTAAAGCCGGCATTGCCAGAAGTGGAGCCTATAACAGAACCCTTACCCCATTTGGTTTCCAAAATGAAGAACGTACCTACTGGGATGCCCCACAACTATATTATGAAATGAGTCCTTTTAGCTATGCCAACAAAATAAAAACGCCTTTACTACTCATACACGGCGACTCGGACAACAACCCAGGTACCTTCCCCATGAATAGCGAGCGGCTGTTTAATGCCATCAAAGGCTTTGGCGGCACCACACGTTTTGTATTTTTACCTTACGAATCACATAGCTATAGCGGCAAGGAAAATTTACTCCATATGTTGTGGGAAATGAATGCCTGGCTTGACAAATATGTAAAACAGGCTAAGTAATTTCGATCTGTTTTTTTTACTTAGAAATTTCGGTATTTTTCATAAACTAAATACCTCTGTCTAAATGAGCATAAATAGTGTACTGCTGGGCAAAGCGCGCCCTGATTTGATCAGGGCTGAAACTATCGGTGATATTTTCAGTGCTTCGGTTAAAGAATACGGCGATAAAACAGCCATGATTTTTAATGAAAAATCACTTACCTACCAAGAACTTGACCAATGGAGCGACCAAATTGCTGCTTATCTAAAAGCCAAAGGCATAGGCCCGGGGCATGCCGTAGGACTATGGTGGCCACGTAGCCTCGAATTGCCGGTGGCCATTTTGGGTATTGTAAAATCGGGGGCTGCCTATGTGCCTCTGGACAGAGAAATGCCGGCCGACCGCGTACATGTTGTGATGCAGGAGGTAAATGCCCAGGCCTGTTTCAGTGATGAACTGGAAGTAGGGCACTGCCCTGTTTACCAAATCCCTGCCTTTTCGGCAACCCCTTTAACAACTCCATTTCAAAGGGCAGCCAGGCCCGACGACCGCGCCTATGTATTGTACACATCGGGAAGTACAGGAAAGCCTAAAGGTATTCCAATTAGTCACCGCCAAATCTGTCACCTTATCCGCTCCGAACAAAGTGTGCTCAATATCCTGCCGTCAGATAAAGTTTACCAGGGTTTTTCTGTTTCCTTTGATATGTGGTGCGAGGAAACCTGGATCAGTTTATCAGCGGGTGCAGCCTTATGGATAGCCGATGCTACAACAGCCAAGTCAATTGATGAGCTTAGCGATATCTTTCGAAGGGAGCAAATCACGATACTGCATGCTGTACCAAGCCTGCTTGCCGTAATTGACGACGACATGCCGCAGATCAGGTTAATCAATGCCGGCGGCGAAGCCTGTACTATCCAGGTTTTAAACCGTTGGAGCAAACCCGGGTACAATGTATTTTACAACAGCTATGGCCCTACCGAAACCACGGTGACAGCTACAATGATTGCCCTGCAACCAGGCAACGCAATCACAATTGGAAACCCACTGCCCAATTACAACCTTGCCGTGGTAGACGAACTGTTCAATATCGTGCCCCGGGGCACGCAGGGGCAGCTCATCATTTCGGGTCCTGGTGTATGCGATGGCTATGTAAATAGACCCGACCTTACTACAGAGAAATTTCTGGAAAAACCAGGTAAACTTGACGAAATACCGGGCGAAAGAATATATTTAACGGGTGATGCCGTAATTATGCATGAAGATGGTAGTGTCGATTTTCGCGGCCGTTTGGATGATCAGGTAAAACTTAGAGGCTATCGCATCGAACTGGGTGAGATAGAAGTAAAGTTACATCATTTAGCTCAGGTATCGGCCGCAGCTGTAGCTTTAAAAAAAGACGCCAATCAACAAGATCAGCTGGTGGGCTATGTAACCTTAAAAGCAGATGCTGATTTTGACGACCATCGGTCGAGAATAGAATTGGCAAAAGTATTGCCACCCTATATGGTTCCGCTGGTAATTGTAGTAGTGGATAAAATGCCCAGACTTCCAAGTGGAAAAATTAACCGTAAGGATCTGCCTGTTCCACAGGTTTTATCAGAAATGAAAGCAGAAGAGCAGGTGACAATAAACCCTGATGATCCCTTAGCTGACCGTGTAATTGCAGGCCTCAAACATTTATTTCCAGGAAGAGAAATAAATACCGATGCCGATTTCTTTATGGATTTAGGTGGGCATTCCCTTCTTGCGGCATCTTTTTCTTCCTGGCTCAGAAAAGAAGGAGATGTAAAACAGGCTTCACTAAAAGATATCTACACCAATAGGCCCATCAAAAATTTAATTTTGGCATGGGAACTGGCAGCAGAAAAGGTAGAAAAAAACGCAGTCAGGGAAAAACAACCATTTCAGAAAGTTCCCTCTATTCGCTACTGGATTTGCGGCATTGCCCAGGGCTTTTCACTCCTGTTGATTTATGGTTTATTTGCCGCACAGATTTTTGTGCCTTACCTGGGATATTATTACCAACTGGCAAAAAGTGAAACCGATAAAGGCGATACTTTTTATGCCATTGTCACTGCGCTGGCTCTATTTTGCTTCATTGCGCCCACATTTTCTTTTTTAAGCATTATCAGCAAATGGCTATTGCTGGGACGTACCAGGGAAGGTGATTACCCTTTATGGGGTGCCTATTATTTTCGCTATTGGTTGGTTAAAACCATACAATCGCTGGTTCCTTTACAATTTATGAATGGCACCCCCCTATATCCTTTTTATTTAAGGTTAATGGGCATGAAAATGAACCCAGATGCACAAATCAGCGCCATTACTGTAGGTATGGAAGACCTGATAGAGATAGGAAGCGACGTGAGCATCAGCTCGGGCGTGGTATTAAATAATGCCTGGGTAGAAAATGGCCTGCTGAAACTTAGAAAAATCAAAATTGATGACCACGCCTATATCGGAAGTGGCTCGGTTATATCAGGAGGTACCCACATTAAAACATGGGGAGAGTTGCAAGACCTGAGCCATTTGCAACAGTACCAAGTTATTAACCCCGGGGAAGTATGGAAAGGAAGCCCTGCCGAAAAGATTGACCATAAAATGCCCGAAGAATTGCCGCAGCCTATCCACGTTTCTGGTTTCACCCGCAAATCATTCGGCTTTCTGTATACGTTGCTCCTCATCATTTTTCCTATTGTAATCCTGGCACCCCTAATTCCTGTAATACAGGTATTGAACTACATGGATAATCAAACGACGGATTATGATTTCAGTTACTTTATTCATATTCCGTTGCTTACCATCATGTACATATGCCTCTATACCATCGAAACCATTGTGTTATCGAGGTTATTGTTATACGGTATTAAACCGGGCACTTACCCCATATATGGAAGTGTTTATGTCCGTAAATGGCTTTCAGACCAACTCATTTCCACCTCACTGATCGTATTACACCCCCTATTTGCTTCGGTCTATGTATCTGGATTTTTCAGAATGTTAGGTGCTAAAATTGGAAAGAATACCGAAATTTCGACGGCAAGTAATGTAACCCATACCATGCTGGAAATTGGCGACGAATCTTTTATTGCCGATGCAGTTACCCTTGGTGAAGAAGATGTACGTGCGCAGCAGCTTATTTTGGACAAAACCTATATAGGCAACCGGAGCTTTGTAGGCAACAGTGCATTGATCCCTCAGGGCTATAAATTAGCCGACGATATGCTGATTGGTGTACTATCGACCCCGCCCAGCTTGATCCAGCTGGAACAAAATCAGGCCAAAGACTGGTTTGGCTCGCCAGCTATTTCCTTACCAAAAAGACAAAGTAGTGGCGATTATCCCGCATCGCTAACTACCGACCCTTCATCAGCCAGGAGAGCAGCCAGATTTACGATTGAAGGCTTAAGGATCATTTTGCCAGAAACAGTTATCATCTGTTGCAGCGTACTTTTTATTGCCTACTGCCACGACCTGGTAAAAGACCGCAATCTGGTACAAATACTTATAGAAACACCTAAACTGCCTTTCTATTACTTGTTTTATATGGGCTTGCCCGCCATGCTGATTACTTTACTGTTAAAATGGACATCTGTAGGGAAATATAAAAAAGAACAGTGTCCCATGTGGACGCATAAGGTATGGAGAAGTGAAGCCAACACTACTACATATGAAGCACTGGCGGTTCCATTTTTTTTGGAATACATGAAAGGTACACCTTTTTTACCGATGGCATTAAGCCTTTTTGGCGTAAAATGTGGTAAACGCGTATGGCTCAATACAACCGACATTACCGAACACGATATGGTTAGTATTGGTGACGACACAGCACTAAATGAAGACTGTGGCCCTCAAACCCATCTATTTGAAGACCGTGTAATGAAAGTAGGGGCGGTAAAAATTGGAGCAAGATGCTCCATTGGAACCAGGTCAATTATCCTGTATGATAGTGAAATTGGTGATGATGTAAAATTAGAGCCCTTATCGTTGGTGATGAAGGGTGAGCAACTAGCCAGCGGAACAGAATGGACAGGTAGCCCCATTAAACTATCCTGATACAGAATTCTTCACAAAGTTGACGATTCTTCACACCTTATTCACACCTCCTTCACACAAAACCCACAAAAGGGTACTTTTTTGTGAAGGATATGTGGAGATGGTGTGAACTATGTGAGGAAATGCTATTACTTGAACCTAATTGCCTTGAGTGGACTAATGCGGCTTACCAGCAATGAAGGCAAGATCAATACCACCGCACAAATGATCATGGTGGCCAGATTTAGAATCAATACGTCCAGGAAATGAAACTCGATGGGCACGTAAGACAGATAATAAGAACTCTGATCTAACTTATAGATATGGGTATATTTCTGTAAAAATCCTAGGCCCAGTCCCAATATATTCCCAAGCAATAAACCAAGTCCTACCAGATAAAGCGCATTGTACAGAAAGATTTTCATCACGCTGGCGTCCGACATTCCAAAAGCTTTCAAAACACCAATCATATTGGTACGTTCCAGAATCATGATCAGCAGTGCGGTAACCATGTTGATTACGCCTACCACCATCATCAGCACCAGCAGTACTTTGGTATTGATGTCGAGTAGCGACAGCCAGGTAAAAATAGCAGGAAAATAATCTGCTACAGATTCTGATTTCAGCTTCAGCTCCAACTTTTCATAAATTCCTTCAGCCGTCACTTTCAGTTTCGAAAAGTCTTTGATTCTCACTTCCATCCCTCCTATCTCGTTGGGCTTCCAGTTATTCAATCTCCTGATGATGTTCAGATCACCAAGTACAAAGCCCTTGTCTATCTCCTCTACACCAATGTCATAGATGCCTACGATTTTAAAAGGTCGCTTTCTGGGCGGGTTCTGAACAAAGTACATGATAAAATCGTCGCCAACTTTTAATTTAAGCCTATTGGCTGTAAACTGCGAAATCAGAATCTGACGGGTAGCCTTGGCACTATCCGCAAAATCAATCACCTTACCACTCACCAGATGCTTACTAATATAATCCCAGTTAAAGGTTTTATCTATTCCCTTAAAATTGATGCCCTCTACCTCGTTATTGGCCGATATGATGGCCGGTTTTGTTGCATATGGTTGATAAAATTCAACATCGGGATTATTTTTAAGGTTGGTTAAAGTCTCTTGCCCAGGCACAAAAGGGGTAAGCTCAAAAGAATTGTTCAGGCCGTATTTAAAAATCCTCACATCACCTATATAGCCTCGCACCTTTTCCTGGATTTCGGTTTTAAATCCTTTTATAATGGCTACCGAAAGCATCATAACGGCCAGGCTCAGCATCACTCCGGCAATTGCGATCCTCACGATCAGCTTAGAAAAAGTGCGTTCCGATTTTATGGCTATCCGCCCTGCTATAAAATATTCTGTATTCAACCTTTTGCAATAAATTGTAACTTAGCAAAAATGCTCATTTGATTTCGATTTAAAGTATATAAAGTAAAAAAGGTTCGGAAATGACAAAATCCCTAACACACGTATTGAATACCGTTCTGATCGCAACCCTGCTGCAGGCCTGTAGTCCTTCAACAACTGTTGCTTTTAACCCGGCAGTACCAAATCCTTATAAAGTAAAAGCCGAAGCTATTGATCCGCCTAAAAGCGAAAAATTACTTACCGGCGCAGAGCAAACAGATTTGTATGTGCCCTACCTGAAGGGCAAACGTGTGGGTATGGTGGTCAATCCAACCTCTATTATAGGCAAAGAAACCACGGTAGACAGTCTGCTGAAACTGGGCGTAAATATTGTTAAGATATTTGGTCCAGAACATGGTTTCAGAGGTAATGCCAGTAATGGTACACATGTGGATGATGAAATTGATACCAAAACAGGAATTAAGGCAATTTCTTTATATGGTAAAAATTCGACGCCTAGCAAAGCACAGCTGGCTGATATAGATGTAATGGTGTTTGATATCCAGGATGTAGGTGTACGCTTTTATACCTATATCAACACCTTACAGCATGTCATGGAAGCTTGCGCTGCCAACAACAAGGAGGTATTGATACTGGACAGGCCCAATCCAAATGGTTTTTATATTGACGGACCTGTACTGGATCCTCAGTTTAAATCGGGCATAGGTTTAAAGCCAATTCCTGCTGTACATGGATTGACAGTTGGCGAGTACGCGCAGATGCTGAATGGCGAAAATTGGTTGGACAATAAACTGAAATGTAAAATTAAGGTGATCAAGGTAGCCAATTATACCCATGATACGCCTTATGAACTGCCCGTTAATCCGTCGCCAAACTTGAATACTCCGCAATCTATTTTGTTATATCCTACCACCTGCCTTTTTGAAGGGACATACCTCAATTATGGTCGCGGTACTCAATTCCCTTTTACAATTGTCGGTGCACCTGCATTAAAAGGTAAATACAATTTTTCCTTTACACCAGTAAGCCTAAAGGGCATGTCGGAAAGCCCTTTGTTTATGAATCAGGTTTGCTATGGTTTGGATCTTAGAGATTTTGACACCAACCATTTCAGAAAAACCAAGCAGATTAACCTGGCCTGGATCATTGAACTTTATAAAAACTCGCCGAATAAGGCCGATTTCTTTAATTCCAGTTTGAGTAAAGAAATGGGAACAATTGAAAGGCTTATTGGCGTTGGCGACTTCAGGAAGCAAATTATTGCCGGTAAGTCTGAAAAAGAGATCAGGGCAAGCTGGGAACCGGGATTGAGTAAGTATAAAACAATGCGCAAAAAGTATTTGTTATATCCTTAACCAAAGGATAAGGCAATTATGAACAGCGAACCAAAACAGAAAAATGAAAAACCCGGTAGCAATTACCGGGAAGAAATTCCGAAGGGCAAGGTTCCGACCGGTAATAAAGCGGTAAAGAAACCGGAAGACAAAACCTATAATAAAAAAGAACCACAGTTTAAAAACCCGGCTAAAAAGCGTGAGGAAGGTGAACAACCAGTGCATCCGATAAAAAAAGAGCCTAAGGATTTGTAGCTCGTAAAAACTGCATCAATACCTTTTCATCGTTCTTTAATGCCTCCAGGTTTCTTGTCCCCGTGGTATCTATCTTTTTAAGGTATTTATTCAGTCGGTCATCTTCATACCACTGCAACAACAGAGGATACACATAGGAACTTTTACAAACCGCCCTGGTGTTGCCCAACTTTGCAGCCACGCAATCCAATACCTCCACCACAATCTTCTTTTTTGATTTGTTTTGCGTTGCCTGAGTACTGCATATGGCCAATTGTCTTAATGCCTCCAGCGTTCCGCCCCAGGTACGAAAATCCTTGGCGGTGAAATCGCCTCCAGTAATATCTTTGATATAATTATTGATCCTGCCCGAGTCTACCGGCTGATGTATGGATCCGTTTTTGTAAAACTGAAAAAGGTCTTGTCCAGGAATGTCCCTGCATTTTTTAACCAGACGTGCCAACGTCCGGTCATTTAAAACAACATCATGCTTTACACCCTTTTTCCCTACAAAACTGAGCCTCATTTTATGGCCTTCAATTTTAACATGCTGATCTTTCAATGTGCTCAGGCCATAGCTACCATATAATTGTTTATACGATTCATTACCAATCCTGATAAGCGTTTTTTGCATCAATTGAATACAAATAGCCAGTACCTTCTGTTCATCAAGGTCTTTTCTTTTTAAGTCTTTTGCTATTCTTTTTCTGGCAGGGGGCAAAACCTTACCAAATTCAAGGAGCCTGAAATACTTACTGTCCGACCGCCTGGAGGTCCATTCAGTGTGATATTTATACTGCTTACGACCGGCAACATCTAGCCCCGTTGCTTGTAAATGTGCCTTTGGTTTAGGGGCAATCCATACATTTGTCCAGGCCGGAGGCAACACCAGGGTCTGAATTCTATCCAGCAATTTAGCGTCTTTTATCCTGTTTCCTGTTTGGTCTACATAATAAAATTGGCCAGGTTTTCCCTTTCTGTATATACCTGGTTCACTATCGGTTAAATAAACCAATCCACTTTCTTCGAGTTCTTCCTGCACATGCATCATACAGATGGAATAAAAAATACGTTAAATTTTTAGTTATTTTGTTTACTTAAACAAAGGATGATGAGATTAGTTTTTATGGGTACACCCGATTTTGCAGTTGCTTCATTAAATGCATTGGTAGAAGCGGGATTTGACGTGGTTGGTGTAGTTACTGCAGCAGATAAACCTGCCGGGCGTGGTCAAAAGCTACAGGAAAGCGCAGTAAAACAATATGCTGTTGCAAAGGGCCTAAAAATATTACAACCCTTAAAGCTTAAAGATCCGGATTTTATTCAAGAATTGAAAGCTTTACAGGCCGACTTACAGGTGGTGGTTGCTTTTAGGATGCTGCCAACAATAGTTTGGGATATGCCTGCCAAAGGGACCATAAACCTTCATGCCTCATTATTGCCTCAATATCGTGGAGCCGCCCCTATCAATCACGCCATTATAAACGGCGAAAAAGAAAGTGGGGTAACGACCTTCTTCTTAAAACACGAAATAGATACCGGCGATGTGATTTTTTCAGAAAAAGTAGCAATTGCAAATGATGATACCGCGGGCGACCTGCACGACAAGCTAATGAATATTGGGGCAGATTTACTTGTAAAAACTGTAAGGGCAATTGAAGCTGGCAACTATACAGAACAGCCGCAGCCGCAAAATGAGGAGTTAAAACACGCGCCTAAAATATTTAAAGAACATTGCCAGATAGACTGGAACCAACCGGTCCAAAGTATCTATAACCTTATTCGTGGTTTAAGTCCCTACCCTACGGCTTTTACCAGGTTGAATGATAAAACGCTTAAAGTTTTTAAAGCCGAACTGGAAGAGAAAGAAACCGGTCTGGCAGCAGGTGCGTTTCTTTCCGATGGTAAAACTTATTTGAAGTTTGCCGCAAAAGACGGTTTCATCAAACTTACAGACCTGCAATATGAAGGTAAAAAACGAATGCAGGTAGATGAGTTTTTAAGGGGAATGCGACTATAGCTTTATTTTCTCAAATCATGTTCACATGTCATTTAACCGGGCACTTAGCAACTTGGTCATCTCATTAAAGTAACGTTTGCGGCCATAGCCCATTACCCACCTGATACCACTAATGGCATTGGTGACAAATACCTCTTCGGCGGCTTTTAATATTTCAGGATTTATCTGTGCCTCAACTACCGCAATTTCGTGCGTTTTGGCCATATTCATCACCACATTGCGCATTACCCCCGCTACGCAGCCTTCAGATAGGGCTGGGGTATAAATGGTTTTATCATAAACCACAAAAATATTAGAACTGATACTTTCACATAAAAAACCATGCTGATTCAAAATAAAAACATCATCAAGCTGATGCTGCTTCTTGTATAGTCCGGCCATTACATATAACAACGAACTACTTGTTTTGTAGTTAGAAAGGCTGTTTACAGGTTTGGTCAGTTCATCAAAAACATCAATGATCAGTCCTTTTCTATTCAGTTCATAATTGTTTTCTTCCAAAGAAGACGCTTCTAAAACATAACCCGATTTATTGCTGTTGGGGGTATATAATCCATCGCCAGCTCTATAAACCGAAAGCCGAAAACGAACATTGTCTTTCAGCTTATTTTTTTTGCATAGCTCGGCAGTTTTCTGCTTCAAAAAGTACTCATCAAGCAAAGTACTACCATCCATTTTCAGAGCTTTCATTCCTGCCCTAAGGCGATCGGCATGCATCTCGGCAAATTTGAGCTTGCCGTTACACATGCGTATCGTCTCGAAGAGGCCGTCGCCGTATTTAAATCCCCGGTTTGCCGCCGTCAGGATTGGATGATTGATGAGAACAAACTCATCGTTATGTAAGATATAATCGTGCTGCATTTATTGTGACAAAGCGTTAGGATGGTTGTACAATGTAATTTCTCCATTTATTCAATGCTGAATCGAAATCGGAAGGCAAAGATGCTTCAAATTCCATATACTTTTTAGTCCGCGGATGAATAAATCCTAAAGTTTGTGCATGCAATGCCTGACGAGGTAAAATATCAAAACAATTACTTACAAACTGCTTATACTTGGTAAAGGTTGTTCCCTTTAAAATTTTATCTCCGCCATAGTTGGCGTCGTTAAACAAAGGATGCCCGATGTGTTGCATATGCGCTCTGATTTGATGTGTACGGCCAGTTTCCAGCTGACAACTGATTAAAGTTACATAACCTAAACGTTCTAACACCTTATAATGTGTTACCGACCACTTACCTTTTTCTTCATCATCGTACACATCCATGATAATCCGGTTCTTAGCGCTGCGCCCGATATACCCAGTCACTGTGCCATCCTGCTCAATATCGCCCCAGGCTAATGCTACATATTTACGGGTAATGGTATGATCAAAAAACTGTTTGGCCAGCTTGGTCATGGTCATTTCATTTTTACTGATCAGCAACAGACCCGAAGTATCTTTGTCAATACGATGCACCAGGCCTGGCCTCCCTTCATTACCAGGCAATTGCGGCAATTGTTCAAAATGAAAAGCAAGGGCATTCACCAGGGTTCCGGTATAGTTGTTGTAGCCCGGATGTACAACCATTCCGGCAACCTTATTTACAACCAGCAGGTCATCGTCCTCATACACAATATCCAAAGGAATATCTTCCGGATAAACTTCTGTATCACGCGGTGGATGAGGAAATACAATTGAAATTTCATCAGCAGGTTTCACCTTGTAGCTGGGTTTAACTGTTTTCTGATTGACCAGTACATTTCCAGCATCTATGGCATTTTGGATGCGGTTACGCGACGCATTTTCCATACGGTGCATCAAAAACTTATCGATGCGCAACAAAGACTGTCCTTTATCCACAACAATGTTAAAATGTTCGTATAAATCCTGTTCCTCTAATTCCGTCGCTGTATAGCTGTTTTCCATGTAATTTCTATTCCAATTTTATCCGTAGCGGAACTTTGCGCAGCAATTTGGCTTTGCCGATTCCATCTTGCAAAACTAATCTTTAACAATTACATATTTAAAAAGAAATTGGTCTGCTTTTTGTTAAGTTACACCACATACCTAATTAAAAATTGATGAAACCGATAGCAACCTGTCCCATTCTTACCGTTCCTACCGGGCACAACGGTTTCAGCATTAGTGCAAAAACTAAATGAATCGCTTATGAAAAACTTTACTCAAAACGTCAAAATCATCCTTAATTTTTTTCCTTACCTGCTTAAAAAGATTTATTTTAAACAGTAATAGCTGGCAAAAGGCATCTATATTTGCATAGATGTTTACAGACACCAACAGCCCACTTCAACAATTAAAGAGTTTTTCTGAGTCACAAGTGCTGGTCAAAAGAGATGATCTGATTGACCCATACGTGTCGGGAAACAAATGGCGTAAGCTAAAATACATTTTAGCCAATGCTGTAGCGAACCAGAAAACGGAATTGGTAACCTTTGGTGGAGCTTATTCCAATCATTTGGTGGCCACCGCAGCTGCCTGTGCAAAGCAAGGCCTAAAAAGTACTGCCTTTGTGCGTGGGGACGAAAAAGAATGTCTGCAAAACGAAATGCTCATGCTATGTCGGCTGTTTGGTATGCAGTTGATTTATACCGACAGGCAAAGCTATAGGAATAAAGCACTATTATTTGAAACTCATTTTGGCAAAAATAAAGATGCCATTTTTGTAGATGAAGGTGGCGCTAGCCCCGAGGCCGTTAAAGGTTGTGCAGAGATCATTGCCGAACTGCCTGCTGATGTGGATCATTTGTTTTGCGCCGCAGGAACAGGAACTACTGCCGCAGGATTGCTTACCGGTATCTATCAACTCGGATTAAAAACACAACTTCATGTGATACCCGTTTTAAAAGGCGGAGATTTTATCGCTACCGAAATTGAAAAATATACTGGTCGCACCGACCAGCTTTTGCTACACACCGGGTACCATTTTGGCGGTTATGCAAAAACATCTCCCCTTTTAATTGATTTCATTAAAAAATTTACCGCCACAGAAGGCTTGCTGATTGATCCGGTATATACAGGAAAAATGTTTTACGCCCTTCAGCATTTGTCGACAACCCAATATTTTAAACCAACTGATAAAATTGTGGCTTTGCATACCGGAGGCCTGCTTGGCCTGATGGGAATGAAAGCTTTATTCTAGCCTATTGACATTGTCAAAGATATGATTACCTTTGCGGCAATTATCCTTATTTAGACTTATAATAAATAATAAGGTAAAAGGGGAATCGAAGACAATCAAAATTTATATGGGTAAAATTTTTACAATTTTAGGATTTGTGTATTTTTTTAGTTTAACTGCAAACGCGCAGACACTTAAGGGTACCATATATGATAAAACCAATAAGCTCAGCATTCCCGGAGCCAGTATTCTGATTAAGGAAAGGCCCAAAGCCGGGGTAATGGCCGATGGTAAAGGAAACTTTAGTATCGATATCAATCAAGGCGAAACGCTCCTGGTTAAAATAGTAGGTTACAAACCATTTCAAAAATCATATGCTTCAATTCCTGCGGGTCACCAGGACATCTATCTGGAACCTGGTCTGGCTTTAGATGAAATCATGATTACCGCCAGTCTGGCCAATTCAAGGAGTAAAAAAGCCATCGGAACCAATATAGATCATATTGACGCAGCAGCTGTAGTGGCCACCAGCAATCCATCTTCATTGGCCGATTTGGTAAATGGACGCATCAGTGGTGCACAGGTATACAACACAAATGGAAAAGTGGGCATGCCTATCCGGTTTGACATCCGTTCGGCAGCTACATTTAGCATGGAGCGCGATCCTTTGATTTTTATAGACGGCGTACGCTACAACAATGGCAATACTGCTGATGTAAACTCTTCTCAGGAGGCTATGAGCGCATTGAACGATTTACCGATGAATGATATTGCGTCTATTGACGTCATCAAAGGCCCCGCAGCAGCTGCGTCTTATGGCGCCGAAGCGGCCAATGGTGTTATAATTATTCAAACCAAACGCGGCTTAAGTGATAAAAAAGGCATCTCAATAAATGCCAAATATACTGGCGGCTTTAGCGAATTGGCCAACAAATATGATCAGTATGTAAACAACGATGCATTGAATAACTTTTTTGTACGAGGCGCACAAAATCAGTTTTACGCCAACTTATCAGCACAATTTGATGCATCAAACAGCTTGTTCTTTTCTGCCAACTCAAACAGAACGGCAGGTACCATACCGGGCAATCAAGATAATAGACAAACTTTTCGTGCTGGGTATGACCTGACAAAAGATCGTTTTAAACTCGCATTCAGTGCAGGATATGTAAAAGGAAAACTAGGTATCCCGCAATCCGCATCCGGACGTGACGATGCCATCTGGAATTTAATGCGCGATCAGACTCCCTGGCCCTTCATTTCAGAAGAAAGCTGGAGAGCCATTCAAAAAAGTTATGCCAACGACCGCTTTACCGGTAGCTTAAAACTAAATTATACCTTTCCCTTAGGCATTAAAATGGAGACATTGGTAGGTTTAGACCTGAATAATATTGAAGGCTTAAATTACCTTCCTTATGGTTTCCTGCAAGGAACCAATACTACAGGCAGCAAGCAAATCAGCGACCGGCGCAACCAGAATATGAACTGGGATGTTAAGCTTTCACGTAACTTTGTACTGGACAGTAAATGGCAGTTAAACCTCTCCATGTTATCACAGTTAACACAAGCCAAAGAACGTGTAAATGGAATTAGTGTAAGAGGCTTTGCTATACCTGGCATCAGCAATATTTCATCTGCATCAGAGATTCTGGGTACAACAGATACTGATTTTGAAAAACGAACGCACGGTATCTATGGTGAAGCATTTTTGAGCTATAACAACCAACTGTTTATCAACGCCGGACTTAGAAGAGATGTTTCTAATATGATTGGACGCAACGTTGCCAGCATCTGGTACCCTACTGTCAGTGTAGCCTACAACATTAACCAATTGGATTTCCTAAAAGGAAAGGTAGACGAATGGAAATTAAGGGCTGCATATGGCGAATCGGGCCGTTTGCCATACCCCAACGATGCACAAACGGCATATTTAGTAGAGAACTCGTCATTTGGCACCCTGATAAAACCCCTGCGGAAGGGCAATCCTGATATCAAGCCTGAGAGAACAGGAGAATTTGAACTGGGCACAGACATCAGCATTTTCAAACAACGTCTTTCTTTTACTTACTATCAACAAAATACCCGTGATGCTATTGTTTATACCACCCTGTTGCCTTCATTAGGCTGGCCGTCCACTTTAAGCGGAGATTATCCTGAAAATGTGGGTAAAATAAGAGGTAAAGGGATAGAAATATCTTACAACAGTAGAATATTCACCAGCGGAAACCAAAAACATAGCTTAGACTTTTTCGCAATTTTCAATCATCAGTCTAACAAGGTAATTAATTCCGGTGGCAAGGATATTGTGAGTACGGTAAATCTGATCCGTGAAGGATTACCAGCCTTTTCATTTTATACCGGAGTTTCGGAAGGAGCTGTTTTTAACAGCAGCGGCGTATATACCGGGGCAAAAGAAAGTGCAGCGCAGGTATTGGGCAAGCCATTTCCTACCTATAATGGATCTTTTGGCTTCAATCTTCAGCTGGTTAGCAATCTTCGTTTGCAATCTTTATTTACCTATTCGCAAGGTGCAAAAGTATACAACATCTCCAACAGAAATGTGGCCAGTCAGGGTAACAACTACAAAATTAGTGAAGATTTAAAAGCAAAACTTGCCACACAAACTCCTGGAGCTGCAGATTATATCGCTACAGCAAACGAACTATCGAAATATGCAGGTCCGCGTGGCAATTTTATTGAGAAGGCCGACTTCATCAGACTTAGTAACTTAACCATTTCTTACGATCTGGGCAGCTGGGCAAAGAAACAAACCAATGGCATCCTAAAAAATTGTATGCTTTCAATAACCGGTAATAACCTTTGGTTGAAAACCAATTATGGAGGCATTGAGCCCCAGATTGACTCTCAGGGTGGTAGCAAAAGAACCAGAGGTATCAGCTATCTGTCGTCGGACTGGACAGCTGTTCCGGCACCGCGCAGCTATGCATTTAGTTTAAATATTGGATTTTAATCAGGTCTGTTGATGGACTTTTATCATAAAATTATGTTAGTTAAAACAAAAAAATTCTGGAGAACAGGTATAGTTTTAGTCGCCACAATACTCTTGTCATCATGTGATAAATGGGTAAACGACACCAAATTACCAGATAATACAATTGATGAGACACAGTTGAATAACATACAAATGCTGGGGCGTATAGACAAGGGTGTATATGTGAACGGGCCTATCATTGCCGGTGTATGGCGGGCAGGAGCTACTTCTGCTGCCGACCTGCTTGTGGCATCCGGTGCTATTACAGATGAGATCAGTTCCACAGCTGTTCCCAACTCTCCATTCTATAAAGAGCTGGATGAGGACAAATTGAGTCCGGACAACACATCATTGTTCAGTGTGTGGTCTAACGTTCAAAACTATCGTGCGCGTGCCGAAGATGCCATACGCATAGCAGAGGCCTTAAACCCAACCGAGGCCGACCTGATTAAGGTAAAACAGAATGCCCTGGTATACGCAAAATTACATGCAGGCTATGCCTGGATGCTGATGGCCGACTACTTTAGTGTAAGCAATACCAGCAAAAGCGTGTATGCCGATCATAAAGAAGTTACCCATGCAGAAGCTTACGCAAAAGCCCAAAGTTATTGGGAGCAAGCTATTCCAACAGCAGGCGACGTTGAAAAAAGGTTATTACATTCACTACTCGCCAAATTAGGTATGTATACAGGTAATTACACTCTTGCCGTTGCCCACATTAACCAGTCTTTTAATACCACCGAAAATTTTAGCTTCTTAAATACAGTAGGCACCGTTAGCAATGGTTTTTTCAATGCCTTAAACGTCAATTCGAGAGATGCAGCTGTAGATGCGACCTTGGTTGCAGCATTAACCACCGCAGCAGAAAAGGCCCGCAACCCAGTGGCAAAAGCCGCAAAAGGCCATTGGTCCCTTACTTTATTCAAAGAAAGAGACCCCTTGGTGGTAACCGATTACGACGAGATGCAACTGATCAGAGCAGAGTTGACCATAAGAGGCTTTCCTCAAGGCGATGCAACTGCATTGGTTAATTCAGTAATTGCTAAATATGACGCCACTGGATTGTCTAACAAACCAGCGGTATCACAACTCACGTTAAATGACATGGTTGCCATCCGCAGAACTTTCCTGTCATACAGAGGTACCCGCTTAATTGACCTGAGAAGATTTAATCTGAACGGAGACCTTACTCCCGGTTTTACGCAAAGAAAATGGCAATGGATAGGCGTGCCCGAAATTGAAGCTAAAAGTTAAGGAATTGCTTAACCTTAACTTCAATTTGCAGGGATATTCGTATTTTGCGCCAAATTTTGGAGACCGGGTGCAAGAAAATATAAAGAAAAATATAGCGCTAATTGTACACGCCTGCGACAGGTACGAACTATTATTTAAGGGGTTTGAATATTTCTTTTCAAAAAACTGGAACTTTGAAATTCCCTTAAAGTACTATTTTGCCACTGAAGAGAAATCCGTAAATATGGTGCATTTCACCAATATTAAATCGGGAAAAGGAGAATGGAGCGACAGACTCTCCAACCTTTTGGACCAGATTGACGAAGAATATGTCATCTACTTTCAGGAAGATATGTGGTTGAACAAGCCGGTAGACAAAGATTTCTTCAAGGAGTTAATTGAAATGACTTTAACTCATCGATGGCCACTCGTTAAACTTAACTCTTCGGAGGTTTTTAAAACAAATGCTACAGATCTTTACATAAAAGGATTTAACGTATCCTTGCTAAACAATCAGGAAAGTGGTTTTCTGATGTCACACCAGGTATCGCTTTGGAACAAAAAATTTTTAAAACAACAATTAAAGCCGGGCGAACATCCCTGGCGTAATGAAAGGAAGGGCACCAAGCGTTTGAGAAAACTAGATCCGGAAATCAGGCACGTGGATTATTTTGCAGAAAACGGTAATGCTGCCATAAATAAAAATGCCACGGAAATAATCAGAAGTGAATACCAAAGCATCTCTTTTAATGCCACACTTCATCAAAATACAATTCCATTTTTAGAAAAACTTAAAACTGATCCTGATGTAGCGGCATATACTGCCCAACTTATCCACAATTATACCCATCAACTAACCCATGATGGTAAGCCTAAACCCTTAAAAAAAGACGTGTTTAAGCAGATTAAAGATTGGTTAAAAGGAAAATCATAAATATTATTTCATAGTCTTAATTATTTCGTATATTATGTAACATATTGCTTACAGGGTCAAATTTTCGGTGCAAAATTTGCTTAATAAGTAATAGTTAGGGGTAACATTTTATGGGCACGCTAAAAAAAGATTTTTATCAATTGATAAAAACGCAAGAATGTCTTCTGGAGTTCATCCTCGAATCGGCACCTAAAGGGGTATGGTGTTGCCATTTGGAAAACTACAAACACCTTTGGACAAGCCCCGAGTGGCAGCAGGCTTTAGGCTATACTGCCCATCAGCAAATTTCAGACTGCAGAGAGATCATTGACGAATCATCTCTTCAGCAGTTGGTTGCAAACCTGGATGGTAAAAACTTCGATCCCTCAGCACAATACCAATTGAACTATAAGCATCAGGATGGTTCTACGGTAACAACATATTGTACAGGTATGATTGGAAGCGTTAAGAAGGGTGCCCCATTACTTTTGGTGCTGATTACCCAGATTAATTCCTTACCGGTGTTTACCCCATCCGATAGCAAAACAAATGGGCATTCTGTTACTTTAGCGAGAGAACATCAGCATTTGAACGAGAAATTAAGACTCAGTGAAGAGAGATTCAGACGTGCTTTTGAACATGCCGCTATAGGGATGGCCATTGTAAGCCTGAAAGGCAAATGGATGCGCATCAACAGCAGTCTTTACAATATTCTTGGTTATCGCCCTTCAGAGCTGATGAAGCTTACCTTTCAGGACATTACTTATCCTGAAGATTTGGATAAGGATCTTAACTTATTGAACGATGTAATAGCCGGTATCAGAGAGTCTTATCAGATGGAAAAGAGGTATTTCCATAAAAAAGGCCATGTTGTATGGGTGATGCTCGCTGTATCACTTGTAAAGAACAGCGATGGCGAGCCTTTACATTTTATATCACAAATTACAGACATCAGTAAGGTTAAAGCTGCAGAATCGGAAATGAAATCGGTTCTGGAGGTAACCAGTGACCAGAACAGGCGTTTGCTGAATTTCGCACACATTGTTTCGCACAATCTCCGCTCCCATTCTGGCAACCTGAGTATGCTATTGAATTTCATAGAAACAGATGTAGACGAACAATCCCGTCAGGAACTGTTCAAAATGTTCCGCCACGCAGCATCCAATCTTCAGGAAACCATAGGTCACTTGAATGAAGTGGTAGCGGTAAATACAACAATCTCTGCAAACCTGGTTAAAGTTAACCTAAACAGAGCCATAAATGGGGCAATAGGAAATATTGAAGCATTGCTTAAAGCAGCCAACGCCATATGCATCAATGAGGTAAAAACTGAAATTATGGTTAATGCTATTCCGGCCTACCTGGATAGCATATTACTTAATTTTTTGACCAATGCTATTAAATATCGCTCGGCCGATAGGCAACTGATTATAGAACTTTCGGCCCAAATTGAAGACAGACTAGTCATATTGACCATCCAGGACAATGGCTTGGGCATCGATTTACAACTAAACAGGGACAAATTATTTGGGATGTACAAGACCTTTCATACCAATAAAGATGCAAGAGGGATAGGCCTGTTTATTACAAAAAATCAAATTGAGGCCATGGGTGGAAAAGTAAGTGTTGATAGTGTGGTTGGCGAAGGAACCAGCTTTAAAATCTACTTCATAAAATAAGAGTTTCACATTGTATTAAAGATTTTATTATAAAAATGACTTTTTATCGCGGTTATTTTTAAAAAAAAGCTATTTTTATCCGACAGATAATAAAAAAACCAAAAAAGTTAAACAAGCGATGAATAATTTGACGAATGAGTTCATGAATAAACTTGAACTTCGGAATGCACATGAACCAGAGTTTTTACAGGCAGTACTTGAAGTAGCAGAATCAATTATTCCGTTTAGCGAAGAAAATCAACAATACAAAATACATAAAATTTTGGAGCGCATTGCCGAACCTGAGCGGGTAATTATATTTAGAGTTCCGTGGTTAAATGATAAGGGTGAAGTGGAAGTGAACAGAGGTTTCAGGGTGCAGATGAACAGCGCTATTGGTCCTTATAAAGGTGGACTGCGTTTTCATCCTTCCGTAAATTTAAGTGTCTTGAAATTTCTGGCTTTTGAACAGGTATTTAAAAATAGTTTGACTGGTTTGCCTATGGGTGGAGGGAAAGGTGGTGCCGATTTTGATCCCAAAGGAAAATCGGATGCTGAAATAATGAAATTTTGCCAGAGTTTTATGACAGAATTGTATAAGTATGTCGGTGCAGATATGGATGTTCCTGCAGGTGATATAGGTGTTGGGGCCAGAGAAATTGGTTACCTATTTGGTCAATACAAACGCATTAGAGGCGAATTTACAGGTGTATTGACAGGTAAAGGTCCGGAATGGGGCGGTAGTTTGATCAGGCCAGAAGCAACCGGATATGGTGTAGTTTATTTTGTCGAAGAAATGCTTAAACTACGTGGTGATACACTTAACGGGAAGAATGTAGTCGTTTCTGGATCGGGCAATGTAGCACAATATACAATACAAAAATGTATTGAAGTTGGCGCAAAAGTACTGACCATTTCTGATTCTGAAGGCTATATTTATGACCCCGAAGGGATTGATGAGGAAAAGCTTGCTTTTATCATGGATCTGAAAAATAATCGCAGAGGGCGTATAAAGGAATATGCAAATCGCTTCAATTGCAGCTTTTTTGCCGGGCAAAAGCCTTGGGGCGTAAAATGCGACATCGCTTTCCCTAATGCTACTCAAAATGAATTGGATGAGGCCGATGCCTTATTACTTACTAAAAATGGATGTTTTTGTGTTGCCGAAGGTGCAAATATGCCTTCCACACCCGCAGCTATAAAAGTATTTGAGCAGTCTAAAATTTTATACGCACCAGGTAAAGCAGCAAATGCTGGAGGTGTAGCGGTTTCGGGACTGGAAATGTCACAGAATTCATTGCGTTATTCATGGGGACGCGAGAAGATTGACGTTAAATTAAAGTTGATAATTGAGCAGATTCATCTGGCATGTGTTAAGTATGGCAAAGAAAAAGATGGCTATATCAACTATGGAAAGGGAGCTAATATTGCAGGTTTTGTTAAGGTAGCCGACGCTATGATTGCCCAGGGCGTTGTTTAATATGAATTCAATGACAATAAAAAAGGCTGGCGCTGTGTTGTTCACCGCGCCAGCCTTTTTTATGCCTGAAAAAATGGATTTGATTAATTCTTGTTATATCCCGGATTCTGGTCCCCGATAGTAGGATTGGTTAAAAACTCATGGGCAGGAATGGGCAAAATGTACTGAACCGTATTTGAAATTGTGGGTTTCAGCGTTTTGACCATAGCCAGTGGAAATCTCAATAAAGCCATCCACTCCTGACCGTCTTCCCCAACCAGATTACGGCTAAGCTCATAAAATATTTGCAACTGCAACGTCTCGTATGAGCTGATCTGATCTATAAAAGCAAGGTCGGTGACCCCGGCACGCTGCAGCATTAATTTAAGGATTTCTTTCGCATCATTAATATTACCGCCTGAACGGGAAATTGCCTCTGCTTTTAGCAGGTACACTTCCGACAAACGGAATGCATAAGCTGTTTCAGAAACAATAGTCGGCT
Source organism: Pedobacter schmidteae (assembly GCF_900564155.1). Lineage (NCBI taxonomy): Bacteria > Pseudomonadati > Bacteroidota > Sphingobacteriia > Sphingobacteriales > Sphingobacteriaceae > Pedobacter > Pedobacter schmidteae. Next base: position 5,846,468 of record NZ_LS999839.1, read on the forward strand.
TTCCATTCAGCGCAATGTATTTACTAAAAAAATGTGCTCCCGGGTTATCGTTACCTGGAATCAGGTCGCCAGTTACCCAATTCCGGCGTGGATCTGTTGCCCCGAACAAATCGTACAGTCTTTTAGTTGCGTGATGAGCTACTGTAATCTGACCCGTATAATAAGAGTATAGAATACTTAAGTTGTAACTGTTATTTTCCTGATTCGGCTGAGGTCGGATTCCCAAAATAACCTCATTACTACTTAATCCTTTGGTTCTGAAAATATCTTTAGGATCATTTTCTAAACGATAGGGGCCATTTTGAATCAGCTGATCAGCAAGCTCAACCACATAAGCATAGTCCCCGGCCTGTCCTCTACTCATCAACACTCTCATTTTTAAAGCCATCGCAGCCCATTTAGTCGCATAATAGTTCGGATTTTGTGACGGTGCGTTTCTTACCGCGTAATCCAGGTCGGCAAGGATAAAGTCATAACTGTCTTTCACATTACTCCTCGCCTTCGCGATGTTGCCAAGATTAGCCAATTCCTCACGTATCAAAATGCCGTAGCGGCTATCGTACTTAAACCACTCTCCGTAGTAGCTTAAAATTTTAAAATGACTGTATGCTCTCAAAAATCGGGCTTCGCCCAGAATGCCTTCTTTTCTGCCATTGGCGAAAGATGCGTCGGGCAGCACATTTAAACGATTGATGATTCCGTTCGCAGCATTAATTGTGGCATAAGATTCATTCCAAACCGAATTGATCATAGATCCTTCTGCATATCGGTTTTCCTCTTCCGGGCCACCTGATGATCCGGCAAGATAACCGGCATAATAAGCTGGAAGCCATTGATGATTGTCCCAACAGGTAATATTGGTACCACGGCCGGGAATGTTATACAATAAGTAATAAGCCCCCCGCATTGCAACTTCAGCGGTTTTCTGATCGAGGATGGTATTTGCGTCTACCTTTGCGTTTTCAGGTAATGCATTCAGTGTTTTTTTACAGGCATATTGTTGCAATAAGAGCATGCCGCAAAAAGTATAAGTGAGTATTTTCTTCATTTCTGATAAATTAGCATTGATTAAACTTAAAATCCAAGACGAATACCTAAACTGTATTGTCTTACCGCCGGGTAGGCCCCTGCATCTGTATATCCACCAATGATACTATACGGATCATCAGTTACTTCAGGATCTAATCCGGGATAGTTGGTAATGGCAAACAGATTTACCCCCGAAGCATAAACAGAACATTGATTAATCTTCAGCCTGCTTAACAATGATTTTGGCAGCTGGTAACTTAAGGTTACTGACTTCAGTTTTATATAAGAAGCATCATACACATCCGCGCTAGAAGGTGTACTGTTCACTAAGGACACCAGATATGCCAGCATTGGTCTGCCCGAATCAGGTGTTGCCGGTGTCCAGCGATCTAAAATGCGAACGCCTTTATTTGTCAGGTTGGTCACCTGTTTATTCATCGCATCACGCAGGTATAAAATATCCCCTCCGTACGAAAAAGTAAAAAGAGAGCTCAGGCTAAAGTTCTTGTAAGAAAAGGTATTGGTATAACCTCCGTAAAACTTCGGTTCGGCCCGGCCGATGATATCCTTTTTATTAAATCCTTCTTTATCATGTTCGTATTTAGGACTTCCAATTGCAAGATAAGGGTTCGCCCCCCATTGATACAGCATATCAACAGCCTTATACGCTTCTAACTCTTCTTTGTTTTTTATCACGCCCAAAGAAGGCACACCATACAACAGGCCCAACGGTTCCCCAACCTTTAATACAGCATTTCCGAAAGTATAAACTCCCGGATTGGAAAGGTCAGGAGATACATTGGAAAGTTTCAACACTTTAGACCTGTTTCTGGAAATGTTAAGACCGGCCGACCACTGAAATTTTTTATTCTCGACGAGCGCTGCATTTAGATCTAGTTCCAATCCTCTGTTTTGGATATTCGCGACATTGGCAATCACATCTCCGAAGCCAGAACTTCTGCCAACTGGTGTATTGAACAACACACCACTGGTGTTTTTCTGGTAGTAACCAAAAGTACCGGTCAGTTTTGATTTGAATACAGAAAAATCTATCCCGAAATCTTTCTGTAAAGTAGATTCCCATTTTATGGTATTATTACCTAGCTGACTGGGAATTAAGCCATTCTCTCCGCCAAACGAAACCGGGCTGTAAAGCGTGTAAAAAAGATTGTTACCTATATTCTGTGTACCGGTATAACCCGCACTCGCCCTGAGTTTTAGTTCATCAAGCCAGGTAATATTTTTCATAAAATCCTCTTGTGATATCCTCCATGCAGCACCTCCTGAAGGGAAATAACCGACTCTGTTTTCTTTCGGAAACTTAGAAGACGCATCGGCACGCGCTGTAAACGTAAGGAGATACTTATCTTTCCAGGCATAATTACCTCTCAG